>CAMBBO010000077.1 GCA_945862935.1 Pseudorhodoplanes sinuspersici
TTTTCTCAATCCTTCGACGTCGTGCTTCGGTCGCGCGGAAAGCAGGAAAACAAAACCGCTCGCACCATAAGCGAAAGCCGCAGCAACAAGATCGAGGCCAACCTGCGTCACCTCATTGACGGCGAAGGGAATCACGTTGGCGGGCAATCCGTTCCCATGGCGCGCAAGCGCGTCGATGAGTGCCGCGCCGTTCGCATCATGGATGAGCACGACGGGATGAGAGCCATCGGCCTCACGATAGGCGAGCAGCATGGCGCGTAGTTTACGCATTGCCGCGTCGGACGGCGGCAATGCGTAGCCCGCAGCTCCTGTTGGACAAGCGGCGGCACATTGCCCGCAGCCGGCACAGATATTCGGATCGATCGCGACATGATCTCCCGCGGGCGCAATCGCGCCAGTCGGGCACAGATCGAGACAACGGCGGCAGCCGACAATCTTCGAGCGCGAATGCGCGCAAAGATTTTCGCTGAACGTGACGTAACGCGGCTTATCGAACGTGCCGACAAGGTCGCGCGCCTTCAACACCGCACGCAACACAGCAGCAGGATCGCCGGGATCGGCGCGTAAATAGCCTTCGCGCAAATCGGATGCGGGGAACAGCGCAGGATTGCTGGAGAGATCCAGAACGAGGTCACAACGCGAAAGTGCGCCATTGCGCGACGCACCGAACGTCAGGGCATCGCGAGATGACGGAGCGGGCGCGGCATAATTGTCGACCGTGAGTTCAAACGCGCCGAGATAGCCCTTGGCCGACTTGATTGTGCCCTTAACCACGGGAAATTCCGTGACGCGCGCTGGAGACATGCCGCTGGCGCTGGTCATCAGCACAGTTACGTCGAGGTGATCTTTCAGAAGGCGCGCGGCTTCGATCGCTTTCTCGTCGCGGCCATAAATCAGAATCACGCCTTCGCTGTTAAGGGTGACGAACGGAGTTTCGGGCAGCGGTTCGGCGGCCGCGGCGAGGAGCGCCGCCATTTTCGGACCCGCATTTGACGCCTGATCGGACCAGCCTGCGGTCTCGCGAATGTTGACGAATGAGATGTCGGAGTTACCGGCAATCTCGGAAAAGAGCGGCGCTTCCTGCGTGCACGCAACCGTCAATGAGGAACCACCCGCAGCGGCTTGCTTGAACAGATCCAGTTGATCGCGGCACAGGAATCGCGCGGTTTCCACGCTTGCGCCCTTGCAAACACGTCGGATCGTGTTGGCATCGAGCGGCATCGTGTCTTCGCACGAACACACCATTATGGTGCGCTTTTCGGTCATTTCAGCCTTTCGATATTGCGCCGACCCTGACCCCGGCTGGCCGTAACGCGTGCTAGGTTATAATTATCCCAAAGAGAAAGTGCCAGTTTGTGGCAACGCCGGTGTTCGAAAGCATGAAAAGAGAGTTTGGGACTGAACTCGATCTGCCGCCGGGCTTCCGTTCGGTGACGCTGCGCGAGGCTGGCGACGCGTTTGCCCATGCGACGGCCAATGCCTCCGAGCTTGGTGCGGGCGCATTGGTGTTCGTTGGCCGCTTCGACTTGTCTGAGTTCGCCGTCGTTCTGGAACCGGATGAGCCGCTTTCGACTGCCCGGCGCGCGTTTTACGCGGGAATGGTGGCGCTGGCGGATACGTTGGCGGGCCAAGCCCCACCCGACAAGCCGATCGAATTCCATTGGCCCGACGCAGTCTACGTGGACGGCGGTATCGTTGGTGGCGGAAGGCTTGCGTGGTCAAAAGGTGCGGAAGATCAACCGCCGGATTGGCTCGTTTTCGGGGCTATGGTGCGCACTGTTTCCCTGACTGAAGGCGATGCCGGATTGCGGCCGCTCAGCGCCGCGCTCGAGGATGAAGGCTTCGAAGGATTGGAATCCGGGCGGCTTGCAGAAAGTTTTTCGCGCCATCTCATGACGGTCGTCGACACCTGGCAGGAAAAGGGATTCGAAGCCGTCGCTAACCAATATTTGCCAAGGCTCGCGCCGGACAAGGGTGCAAGCCGCACCATCGACGGGGGCGGCGATCTCATGATCCGTCGCGTCGGCAAAAGCGAAATCGAGCCCCGCTCGCTTGTGACCGCGCTCTCCAAGCCCTCATGGCTGGACCCCAAGACCGGAGGACCGCGATGAAGCTTTTGCGGACCATTCAGCTCGATCCGTCGGACACGTTCGTGTTCGACCGCGCAGCAGAGCCGGGCGAATGGGCGATTTCGGGCTCGTTCGTATTTCTGAACGACGACGCCACAGCGCTCACAGGTAAGGCGAGAAGCGCGTTCCGCGCCGGGTTTCTCGGAGTTCAAACGCTCGGATGGTCAACTCTCTGCCAGATCGTCGAGGCGAGCGACGACGATCATGCCGCGGCGACCGAAATTCTCGCACGGCAATTTGCCGAAAAGTTCGGTGCTCCGACCATCGAGGATGCAACGCTGGCTGCACGGGAGGAATTCGCATTTGCCAATTCACTCTGCACCCATCCGGCCGACACGCTGATTGCCGTTCATCGTACGCAAGAGGACGGCCAAATTCGCGAAGCCTTCCGCAGTTTGCGGCCAAAGGATGGGCCAAAGCCGCTGCGCGCTTTCGCCTTTCTCGAAGCGGAGGGCGACGAAGAACCGGATGAACGGATTGATCTGACGGCCCTCGGCCGTGCCGAAAGCGAGAAGCGATGAAAGATTTCTGGCTTTCCTGCGGGCATCATCTGCTGGACCGCGACGAAGGCGGCGGATTGCTGCTGACCGACGACTTCCTCAAGATCTATCTCGCCCGCCCGGAACTCGTACCGCCAGCGGAGGCCTGCGAGACCGAACGCAGGCTCCATGCCGCACTCCTGACCGATCCGCGCACACCCGTTCCGGCCTCAGATATTGCCGCGATCGCGGATCCCGATGCGCGCGAAAACTGGCAGGTGATGATCGCGTTTCGCGACCAGCTCATGCGCCACCGCACGCTGGAAGCTGCCTACCTCGATATCGTTCGCAGCGGCATCAAGGTGCCGCACCTTTTCCTCAACCAGCTCGTTCACGTCATCCTGCGCAACGCACTCGATGAGTGTGAGGATCCATTTGTGTTACGCGCCGGGGAGATATTCTTCCGCCCGCAGCGCATGACACTGCATGAAGGCTCGCTGATTGCAGCAGATGAAGAGACCATCGCCGGCAAGAGCGAAACGCCGGTATCGCCGCTCGTTTCAATGCTTGGAATTCCGCCCCAATCCGAAATCGACGTCATGTCGGAGGACAACGCCGATCACTATTTCGAGCACAGCGACCAATTCCACGTCGCGCTCGATCTCAGCGGTGGCCAGCGAGGCCATCAGGCGCTTGCGCAGGTCATGGCGCGTTGGGTGAATCATCTGCTGGGTGTCCCTGTCGATGTCGAACCGTTCAGCGAGGTCCGCGATGCGACCTTGAGCTGGTATGCAGGCCTCGACACCGAGGGAACGAAGATCGGCGACGCCTTGTGGAACGGCGAGGAACTGGACGACGCTCTGCGTGCGCGCATCGTTGGCCTTTATCGCCTCACCTTTCCCGATACCTCGCGTGTACTCGATGACCAAAAAGATGGTCCCGTGTACCTGATCCTCGCCTCCGGAGCCGACAAGGTGTTGCGCTTCAAGCCGCAAAACCTCGTCACCGGCTTGCCGCTGACCGCAAACGTGACATGACCGCATTGGCGCGCATCACAGTCGGCGTCGTTGTGGAGCGCAGCAAAGCTGAATCGGCGTGGATTGATTTTATCTGGCGGCCGGTCGCGGTCCTGCCCGGCGCCCCGGATACCGAGGCATGGACCGTGATGAAGGAAGATACCGACGCCACGACTTTCTATGCCGGACACGCCGACCTGCTGCTGCACCCGAGCGAAACCTCCAACTACCGTGACAACCTTTCGACCGGAGAACCAAAATTGTGGGTGGTATTGCGTCCGACCGGCGCGGAGCCCCCCTTCGACGTCATTCGCGTGACCGCCGACGGCTCGGAAGGAGAAGCGTTCACCTCTGCGGGCGACGACATTGTCGATCAGGTTCCGATGCCTGAGGCGATCCGGCAAACCATTGACGCTTTCATCGCCGAACATCACATCGAGCATGTGTTCCACAAACGTGAGCGCAAGCGCGCCGATCCTGACGCGCTGGGACGCCGCGGCCGCGTTGGCGGAGACAAGGAATGAACGAACCGGAAAATTTCCTGACGCGCTGGTCGCGCCGCAAGCAGGAAATCGAGCAACAGCGGCAGGAAACAATTGCGCCAGACGAGCAGCGCGAGGACGCCGCGGCGCCTGACCGGCCGTCTTCAAGCGTGCCGCACGCTGAGCCAGCGCCTGGCAAGTCGGAAGCAGAACTCGACCTGACGACGTTGCCTTTGATAGATTCGATCGGCGCAGGCACCGACGTTCGCGCCTTCCTTCAGAAAGGCGTGCCGCTTGACCTGACCCGTGCGGCGCTTCGACGCGCATGGACTAGCGATCCCACGATCCGCGACTTCATTGAAGTCGCCGAAAACCAGTGGGACTTCGCAACGGGCAGCGACATCCCGGGATTTGGACCTTTGGAGCCATCGGAAGAACTTCGGCGGATGGTCGAGGCGATGTTCGAACCGCCGGCGAGCAAAGCAAGCCTGCCGGGCGAGTTACGCGATCAAGACGCGGAAAAGACGCTCATTTCCGAGGCGCGGCTGCAGGACACCTCACCGCAGGAGGATGCGAACTCCGCGCCCACTCCGATGCAGACGGAAAACGAGGAGAGCGGCACTGACCAAAACGAAAAAAATATTGCGATGCAACAAGATAGCGAGCTTCTGCCCACCAGACACCGGCACGGCGGAGCGTTACCCGAATAAGGCATAGGGAAATCCTATAGCGTGCTTGACCGCGCTAATCGGGGGCATACACTTTCGAATTGTTCTTATTGGCATCTGCGTGCCGCCTTATTGGGCAACTCGAAATGCGTGATCTCGGTTTGCAGGAAGCGATCCGCGCCGCCGGTAGCGTCAGCGAGCTGGCGCGCCGGATCGGTATCTCGCAGCCGTCAATATCGAGCTGGGAACGCATTCCGGCGGAACGCGTGCTCCCCATCGAGAGCGCGACCGGCATCAGCCGCTCAATCCTGCGTCCCGATCTCTTCACAACAGCAATCGGCAACGACGTTGACGAACTCGATATCGCGCGCGCGCAGGAATACACGCTTCTTGCCGCGCTGCTTGGGCGCGCGCCGGACGCAACATTCCTTGAAAAGCTTTCGAAGCTGCGCGGTGATCCGAGCCCGCTTGGTGTCGCGCATGCCGCGCTCTCCGAGGCTGCGGCGAATACTTCGGTCGCAAACGTCGAACGTGAATATTTTGACCTCTTCATCGGCCTTGGGCGTGGCGAATTGCTGCCCTACGGATCGTATTATCTGACCGGCTTTCTGCATGAGCGGCCGCTCGCGCGCCTGCGCGAGGATTTACGCACGCTTGGCATCGAACGCGCCGAAGGCGAAGTCGAACCCGAAGATCACGCGGCGATTCTCTGCGAGATCATGGCGGGCCTCGCATCGAAGACATTGAGCGCTGCGGACGGCAGCGACCGCACGATTTTCGAAAAGCATCTCGCGCCCTGGATCGGGCGCTTCTTCACCGACCTCGAGCGCAGCGACGCGGCGAAATTCTATCGCCCCGTCGGATCGCTCGGGCGCGCGTTCATCGAAATCGAGACTGAGGCTTTTGCGCTGTCTTCATGAGAAGCAAACGCAAGACGCCAACGCCCCAAGGAGGGAACGTAAAATGACAACAGAACGAAAGACGACGCTGGGACGTCGTGATTTCCTTCGCGTACTCGGAGCCGGCGCGGGCGTAACCGCAACCGCGCCACTCGCAACGCAAGCCCGAGCCGATACCGAAAGCAACGATGAGAAGCGGAAGGCCCGCTACAAGGAAACGGATCACGTGAAGAAGTTCTACAGCGTAAACCGTTACCCAACGAAGTCATAAGGAGGCGCCCGTGCTGATCAAGAGAACAGAACGTCAGGCACGCCGCGGCACACTCGCCGGCGCGCTCGCAGGCCAGTCGGGTGGCGGTCTCGATCGCCGTACCTTCCTGCGCAGATCCGGATTGACCGTTGGCGGCCTCGCAGCCGTTGGCGCGCTGCCACTTGGCAGTGTGCGTAAAGCCGAAGCTGCGGGCTCCGCACCAACAAGCGGCGCAACCATCCGCAAGAACATTTGTACGCATTGCTCGGTTGGCTGCACCGTGATGGCGGAAGTCGTTAATGAGGTTTGGGTTGGCCAGGAGCCGGGCTGGGATTCCCCGATCAGCCGCGGTTCGCATTGCGCCAAGGGCGCGTCGACCCGCGAACTCGTTCACGGTGATCGCCGCCTTCGCTATCCGATGAAGCTCGTCGGCGGCAAATGGACCCGTATTTCCTGGGATGTCGCGATTAACGAAATCGGCGACAAGCTCGCCGCGATCCGCGCCAAGTCAGGCGCCGATTCGGTTTATTGGCTCGGCTCGGCAAAATTCACCAACGAAGGCGCGTACCTCAACCGCAAGCTTGCGGCATTCTGGGGTACGAACAATTCGGACCATCAGGCCCGCATCTGCCACTCCACCACCGTCGCCGGTGTCGCCAATACCTGGGGCTACGGCGCGATGACCAACAGCTACACCGACATCCGTAACGCCAAGACCATGATCATCATGGGCGGCAATCCTGCCGAAGCGCATCCGGTGTCGCTGCAGCACGTGCTGGAAGGCAAGGAAAGCCAGCGCGCGAACATGATCGTGATCGATCCGCGCATGACCCGCACCGCCGCGCACGCGACGGAATATGTCCGCATTCGTTCGGGCACCGATATTCCGGTGATCTACGGAATGCTGTGGCACATCTTCAAGAACGGATGGGAAGACAAGCAATTCATCGAACAGCGCGTTTACGGCATGGACGACATCCGCAAGGAGGTCGAGAAATACACCCCTGAGGAAGTCGAACGCATCAGCGGCGTGCCGGGCGCGCAGCTCGAGCGCGTTGCAAAGATGTTTGCGACCGAGAAGCCCTCGACGCTGATCTGGTGCATGGGCGCAACCCAGCACACGGTCGGCACCGCAAACGTGCGCGCGTTCTGCATCGCGCTGCTCGCGACCGGTAATGCCGGCACGGGACAGGGCACCGGCGCCAACATCTTCCGCGGTCACACCAACGTGCAGGGCGCGACCGATCTTGGCCTCGATATCGTGACGCTGCCTCTCTATTACGGGCTCGCCGAGTCCGCATGGCGCCACTGGTCGCGCGTCTGGGACGTGGACTATCAGTGGTTCACCGAGCGCTTCGACAAGTCCACGGCGGCGGACGGCAAGGTCACGACCACCATGAATGCGCCGGGCATCCCGTCGACCCGCTGGTTCGATGCGACGCTCTACGACAAGAAGGACGTGACCCAGAAGGACAACGTCAAATGCATGTTTGTCATGGGCCACGGCGGCAACACCGTGACGCGCATGCCGCAGGCACAAAAGGGCATCGAGGCACTCGATCTGCTCGTCGTCGCCGATCCGCATCCGACCACATGGGCGGCACTGGCGCCGAACCGCAAGGAGAACACCTACCTCCTGCCGATCGCGACCAGCTACGAAACGGCTGGCTCTCGTACCGCCTCCAACCGCGCGATCCAGTGGGGCGAGCAGATCGTCAAGCCGATCTTCGAGTCCAAGGACGACAACGAGGTGATGTATCTCCTCGCCAAGAAGCTCGGTTTCGCCGACCTGATGTTCAAAAATATCAAGGTCGAGAACAACGTGCCCTCGCCCGAAGATATTCTCCGCGAGATCAATCGCGGCGGATGGTCGACCGGCTATTGCGGGCAATCGCCCGAGCGTCTGAAGTCTCATATGGCGAACCAAAAAGACTTCGACATGCTCACACAGAAGGCCACAACCGGTCCGAACCAGGGCGACTATTACGGTCTGCCGTGGCCGTGCTGGGGAACGCCCGAGTTCAAGCATCCGGGTACGCCGCTGCTCTACAACACCAACCTCTCGGTCAAAGAAGGCGGCGGCACGTTCCGTGCGCGCTTCGGTGTGGAACGTGAAGAGACCTTGCCAGATGGCACCAAGCGCAAGGTGAGCTTGCTCGGCAACGGCTATTACTCCAAGGACTCGGAGATCAAGGACGGCTACCCAGAGTTCACGCTCGGCGTTTTGAAGAAGCTCGGCTGGGACAAGGACCTTACCGAAGCCGAGATGGCTGTCATCAACAAGATCAACCCGACGACGCCGGATGCGGTGTCGTGGTCGATCGACTTGTCGGGCGGCATCCAGCGCGTCGCAATCGAGCACGGCTGCACTCCTTACGGCAACGGCAAGGCACGCGCCAATGCGTTCGGCTTGCCCGATGCCATCCCGACGCATCGCGAGCCGATCTACACCCCGCGCCCGGAACTCGTCGCAAAATATCCGACGCTTCCGAACGCGCGCCAATTCCGCATGCCTAACGTTGGTTTCGACGTGCAGAAGGCCGCTGTGGACAAGGGTGTGGCCAAGAGCTTCCCGCTGATCCTTACTTCGGGACGCCTCGTCGAATACGAAGGCGGCGGCGAAGAAACGCGATCGAACAAGTGGCTCGCCGAGTTGCAGCAAGACATGTTCATCGAGATCAACCCTTCGGACGCTGCCGACCGTGGCATCAAGGACGGTTCATGGGTTTGGGTAACGGGCGCTGAGCTCAATTCCAAAGCCCGCATGAAGGCGCTGGTCACCGAACGTGTTGGCAAGGGCGTCACATGGTGCCCGTTCCACTTCGCCGGCTGGTTCGAAGGCGTCGATCAGCGCGGCAACTACCCGCAGGGTGCCGATCCGATCGTGCTCGGCGAAAGTGTCAACTCATTAACCACCTACGGCTTCGATCCGGTGACAGGAATGCAAGAACCCAAAGCGACCCTCTGTCAGGTCAGAGCGGCATAAGGAGCAACGCACATGGCACGTATGAAATTCCTCTGCGACGCCGACCGTTGCATCGAATGCAACGCTTGCGTCACCGCCTGCAAGAACGAGCACGAAGTTCCTTGGGGCATCAACCGCCGCCGGGTCGTCACCATCAATGACGGCAAACCCGGCGAACGTTCGGTCTCGATGGCCTGCATGCACTGCACCGACGCGCCCTGCGCTGCGGTGTGCCCTACCAACGTCTTCTACACCACGGCGGACGCGGTGGTCCTGCATTCCAAGGACCTGTGCATCGGCTGCGGCTATTGCTTCTACGCCTGCCCGTTCGGCGCCCCGCAATATCCGCAGGTCGGAAATTTCGGTTCGCGCGGCAAGATGGACAAATGCACCTTCTGCGCCGGCGGCCCGGAGGCGGACAATTCGAGGGAAGAATACGAGAAGTACGGCTCGAACCGCCTCGCCGAAGGCAAGCTGCCGCTTTGCGCGGAGATGTGCTCAACCAAATCGCTGCTCGCCGGCGACGGGGAGATCATCGCGCAGATATACAAGGAGCGCGTGGTCAAGCGCGGCTACGGCTCCGGCGCATGGGGCTGGAAGACGGCCTACCGCGAAACGATCGCGACCTGAACCACACGGGCGGCAAAGCGATTGCGCTCTGCCGCCCGAGAGACTGAGAAAACGGCAAGAAGACGTTTCAAGGGAGAATTTGCCATGGCGAGATTATTCACACAGGTTCGCTTCGCCGTCGCCGCATTGGCTTTGGCACTAGCCGTGATGATCGGCTCGCCGGCCGGCGCGCAGCAGAGCAACTCGGTCAACCCGACAGCAAGCTCTGTTAACGAAGGGCAGCTTCTGCAGGAACTTCAACGGTTGCAGGGCCGGGTCAGCATTCCAGATGCCAAATCTGGCACGCTCATCCAGCCCGCCGGCCGCTCTTGGCGCGAATTTCACGAGGTCACGTTGCGCTGGGTCGGCGCGATCTCTGTTGTCGGCATGCTGGCAGCACTCGTTTTGTTCTATCTCGTGCGCGGCATGGTCAAGATCGAGGCGGGACGCTCTGGCCGCGTGATCGTGCGCTTCACTCAGGTTGAACGCCTCGTCCATTGGATGACGGCCGCCTGCTTCGTCATTCTCGCTCTGAGCGGATTGAATATCACCTTTGGCAAATCCCTGTTGTTGCCGCTGGTCGGCCCGGAAACGTTCACCGGAATATCGCAATGGGCCAAGTACGCGCACAATTATCTGAGCTTCCCCTTCACGATCGGCGTGGTCCTCATCTTCCTGATGTGGATCGGAGGCAATATCCCGAACAAGGTGGATGGCGAATGGATCAAGCGTGGCGGCGGCATCGTCGGCGACGATCATCCGCCTGCCTACCGGTTCAATGCCGGTCAAAAGCTGATCTACTGGATTGTCGTTATCGGCGGCGGCGCGGTCGCGATCACCGGATACCTGCTGATGTTCCCGTTCTACGGCACCGACATCGCCAGCATGCAATGGGCGCAAATTATCCACGGCGTCGTGGGCGTATTGTTTGTCGCAGCAATGCTCGGCCACATCTATATCGGCACCATCGGGATGGAAGGCGCGTTCGAAGCGATGGGGCAAGGCACCGTCGATACGAACTGGGCCAAGCAACATCACTCGTTGTGGCTCAAGGAAGAGCAAGCCCGCACCGGCCCCAATCAATCGCAAGGTCAGGCTCACCCAACGGCGACGCCCGCTGAATAAGGCGCCGCCAGCGACAGCTCGGCTGCGTGGCCCGCAGAATTTCCGGAGGACGGTATGAAGACTTTTATTTTAGCCTGCGTTGTCGCCATCATCATTGCTGCTGGCTCTGCTGTTTTGCTCAACCATTTTCAGGAGTCTGCGCAGACAGCCTTCGCGACGACTGGTGCAAGGATCTAGGCAAAGCCGCTCCCCCGCGTCCGCAACGCTGAAATCCTGCGTTTCAGGCGGCGCATTTCGACACGTTATTTTCGCCGCGCGAAAGCAAAAGCGCTTGCGAGCTATGCCGTCGGCGACACAAGCCGCAGCCTCTCGAAATCTCGATGAAAATATTGGTGGGCCCGGCAGTCGATATCGAACGCCTCTCCAAGCGAATTCCCGCTAAATTGCCCGATTAGCGGGATATTTTTCTGATTTCACGACAGTTGAACCCCTTGGCGGCAAAAAAATCGCGTCGTCGCAATAGTTTGATCAACTTAGCGGCGAAAATCAGATCGGGAAATAAGTCACTGAGATCGGGAGTAGCCGGCTTGTACGGGATTTTCCAAGGCTGATCGCCGCGATCAGATCCTAAGTGGCCCGGTTGAGAGAGTGACCTTACGACGCTGCGACGCATTTGATGACATCGGCAGATCGTCGTAGGACAGCTCTACGCCGATTGGTAAGCTGATATCGTGCCGGATGGCGGGAGTTGGCTAGCCCCTTCGACCGCTGCTCGGATACGGCCCCGACCGGTGGAGGCCATCGGTCGGGGTTTGAGTCTAACCAAAGTCCGCAATAAAGCGGCCCCGCTGACGATACGGCCGAGCTTCATCCACTGCAACTGCCTGGTTGGACGATCCGCAACCGGACGTGCGCTGTCCCGCTTCTGTAGCCGCCGCTCCCAGCGCGACCGCGCGATCCTCATCGCGCCCAAATCGAATCCTGAACTATGTCGCGCACAACATGCGAACTCGCCGCTCATAATCGCCTAACGGAACATAGCAACGGGGACCTTACAGCGGCGGACCATCGCCGCCGTCGTCGATTACGCAACATCGTTGATCGGGTGCGATGTCGCAACCGCCGGCTCGCGGTAACCTAAAAAACTGAAACTAACGCGGAATCCCCACTATGCGCCGAGCAATTCCAAACATGCCGCATGACCTGCTCCCCAACTTGCCCTCGTTCATAAGGAGAATCTGTTCCGGTTATGCCCCGATGCGGGGCGTGCTGCGAACTCAGTTGGTGTGAGCCCGTTGAGGCTCGTGTGCGGTCGTTCGGTGTTGTAGTCGATCCTCCATTCTTCGA
>CAMBBO010000078.1 GCA_945862935.1 Pseudorhodoplanes sinuspersici
GAAGGCGTATTCGATGCCGTTCAAAATCACGACGACGTCGAGACGACATTGATGAATGTCGGAACGGCCTTCGTGAACATGCTCTGCCAGCCGGGCAAGGTCTCGGCCGTCCGTACCGTGATCGCGATTGCCGAGCGCGCAGGCGGGATTGGCCGCAAATTCTACGAGACCGGCCCGGCCGTGGGACTCGCGCGCGTGAAGGCCTATTTCGACGCGCAGGTGAAGGAAGGCACGCTTGTGATCGAGGACACCGAGATCGCCGCGGCGCAATTCATCGAATCCTGCCACGCCACGATGTTCAAGCCGGTGCTTTTCAACTTTGGTCCGCCGCCCAAGCCCGAGCGCATCAAGCATGTCGTCGGCATTGCGGTGCTTACCTTCCTCGCGGCCTACGCGAAGAAGTAGCGGCACTTAACTCAAATCCAGACCATTAACGCTGGCTTCGCCGCCGGTTCGAACCAAAGCGCGCGAACGGGTAATATCCGCGCATGAAAACGATTCTTTCCTGCACACTATTTACGGTCGCTGTTGCATTCGCCCTGCCCGCGAATGCCGCGAGCTATCCCGTGTCCGGCAAATGGACCTACAACGAGGTCAATGGCGACGGGCCGGCAAAGGAATGCGGAACGCGCTATCAGGAATTTTCCGGTGAGCAGCGTTTCGACAAGGGCGGCGGAGTGCCGAGCTATCGCAATCTCACGGTGACGCCATCAGGCGCGGCTTTCCAGATTGTCGATCAGTTCGCGACCGGACAGATCAATGCGCGCTCAGTCTACACCCTGCGTAAGCTCGACGCCGACCATATCGAACTGAACATGCAGGCTGGCAGCAAGACCATCAAGTTGCGCCGCTGCGAGTAATCAGTCCTCGCCCGCCCCGCCATGCGGCTCGTCGGAATCGCGCTCTTCCATAATGCTCTCGTCTTCTTCGAGCGGCGGCCATGAGCCTTTCTTTTTCGCGACCTTCTTCGTGTCGCTTTTCGCTTTGCCGATCGAGCCTGTAATTAGGCGATCGCCCCGCCTCGCATATCGGCTGTCATTCGCGCGCGCACGCGCCGCGACGACGTCGCCGGGAATAGCACCGGGCTGACAAATGACGCGGCCGCTGGCACGGCGCATCAGGTCAACGTGGATGTGGTCGTAGTGATAGACGTTCGATCCGGGCGCGAGCACGGTCGTAAATTGTTCGCATGCGCCGCCTTGCACGTCGTGCAGGAACGCCTGCTCTTCCGGGGTGCCTTTCCAGCCGTCCTTCACCGTGACCTTGCGGCCGTCGGCCAGAATGAAAGCTGCGATGTCGAGCGCATTGCCGAATGCGTGTTCTGAAATACGCGCGCCGCGCTGGCCGTTCATGCCGCGGCAGGAATAAGCCGAGATCTGCTTGATCTCGACAATCGGCTGGCCGAACCAGCGCAGCGACGACGGCTGCACCGCGTCCATGATCCATTTGTCGAGCGCGTTCACGATCGGACACGCAAGCGTCGCCTGCGGCTTGATCTCGACGGGACCGACCGACGCGGTTGTCAGCGGCGCGCGTCCAAGCGGCACGGGCTGCGCTGGCGGATACGCATTGCGCGCGGGCGGATAAGCCGGCCGTGCGCGCTCCATCGGGCCGGGTGCCGCGAGTTCGTCTTCATCATCGTCAACAGGCGAACGTGACGACGCGCCCGATGGCGCATCGAATACCGAAGGCCGCTTCGTGCCGGGCGGCAATGTCGCGACCGGGCGGCCATGACGTCCCGATCCCGCAGGCGGAGCGTAACCGGCAGGCGGCTCATATGATGTGTCAGCCGCGCCCGGCGAAAGGCGCTGCGCCGGTGGCGTGATTGTCATCGGGCTGCCGTCGTAGCGCGTTGGCGGCGCGGGTGCGTAATCGCCGCTCGTGCGCGCGGCGGCGATGGGCCAGCGCGGACCGCCTGCGATTCCGGCCGGCGGACGCGGATCGTCGCCAAAACTGAGCATGCGGCTTTCGCCGAGTGCTGCGACCTTCATCGGAAAATCGGCCCCGCACATTCCGGGGCCTTCAATCGAGGACACGCGGACGCGCTCCGGGCTTTCCTTCACGGAACCGGACTTCAGACACGCGACTTCCGCCTCGCGCCGCCAAGGCTCGCGTTCCGCCATGAAGTAAGTGCGGCCGCATGCCGACAGCGTGACGAGGACAACGGAAAACGCGGCATACAATTGCCACTGCAAACGCCATTTCCGCGCCATGACGCGGAGAATGCGAGCGTTCCTGTTAACGGGGTTTCAATCCTGAAGGCGGCGCTTGGGTTAACCTTACCTGTCCGGTAACGGCCGTTCCCCTCAGCCATCAAAGCGGCAGCGGACATCCTCCGGATGGGCAAAACGCTTGAAATTTGTGCGGAGGCAATTTCAGGTTGCATCCGATGCGACGCGCGCCTGCGAGCAAAATCAATGGCTTGGCGCTGCCCGCCCCCAACAAAAAGAAAAATTTAACGCAATAATTTCAATATGTTGCTGACATCCGACGCAGAAATTATTGGCCACGCCGGGCACTTTCCACGGGGTGACCGCGTTTGAGGCTTCGAGCAAATGTGGCCGTCTGATAAAATCGGGCCATCAACGGAAGGAGGCCTATGTGGACCTAGCCTTGAAACTGAATGTCCTCGCACTCTGCGCTGCCTGCGTATTCGTCGGCGCCGTGCTGTTTGGCGCGTTCTGACTTCTCGGAACAAGACCCACTTAGACTAACGACCAGAACGCCAAATCGCCGTTGTCTTTCTCGCAGCGGCCATGTTTCGATCAGGACACCGGGGGCTAAAACCTCCGGTGTTCGTCGTTTGAGGCGCCGAAAGAAGCGCCGCCCTCCGGGAAGGATGTCCATGACTGCGTTCGATTTCGGGCCCCTTTGGGCCACTGGCCTTCCCGCGCCGGCGGCGAAGTGGACCGGCTTTCCGAAATACAATTTCGTCGGCGGGCATAACGACCCCGATTGCGTCCCGGTCGAGAAGCTCAAGGCCGCGGCCGAGGCCGTGCTCGCCCGCGAAGGGCGCACGCTCTCGACTTACGGGCTGGCAAGCGGCCCGCAGGGCTATTTGCCGCTGCGCGAGTTTCTCGTCGGCAAGCTCAAGCGCGACGCCGGCATTGCCTGCACGACCGACAACATCCTCGTCACGTCCGGCTCGCTACAGGCGATCGATCTGGTCAACGGCGTCCTGCTGTCGAAGGGCGACACCGTGATTGTCGAGAAGGACAATTACGCAGGCTCGCTGTCGCGCCTCGTGCGCCTTGGCGTGAATGCCATCGGATTGCCGCTGGATAATGGCGGCATGAAAATGGATGCGCTCGCATCCACGCTCGCCGATCTCAAGAGCAAGGGCATCCGCCCGAAATACATCTACACCATTCCAACCGTGCAGAATCCGACCGGCACTATCGTGAGCGAAGAGCGCCGTCGCGAAATGCTCGCACTCGCCGAACAATACAATGTCCCGATCTTTGAAGACGATTGTTACGCGGACCTGATCTGGAGCGGCAAGCGGCCGCCCGCGCTGTACGCGATGAGCAAGCGCAACAACGTCATTCATATTGGCTCGTTCTCAAAATCAGTCGCGCCCGCGTTGCGTGTCGGCTACATCGTCGCGCCGTGGAACGCGATCGCGCGCATTCTCGCGATGAAAACGGACGCAGGCTCCGGCGCGCTCGAACAAATGGTACTGGCCGAATTCTGCAACGCGCATTTCGCCGAGCATGTGCCGGCGCTCAATCGTGCGCTGCGCGCGAAACTCGAAACACTGATGGACGCGCTCGCCGAACAATTCGGCACCGCGGCCGAATTCGATGACCCGCCGGGCGGCATCTTTCTTTGGGTGAAACTGCCAGACAATGTCGACACGGTGAAGCTTGCGGAGAAGGCGCTGGCTGCGGGCGTGTCGATCAATCAGGGGCCGGAATGGTCGACGGACAAGACGCATGCAAAGTCGCGGTTGCGCTTGTGCTTTGCCAGCCCTTCGCACGAGACGATCCGCGAAGGGGTTGCCGTTCTCGCCGATGTATGCCGCAAGGAATTCGGCGTGCCCGAGCGCAGCGCTAACGTGGAAAAGCGCGCGGCGCGATAACAGCTAGGCGACTGCCTTTTTGACGGGCGCGGCGTTCGGATTGTAGTTGAGGATCGGCGCGAGCCATTTCTCACATTCCGCGACCGTCCAGCCTTTTCGTTTGGCGTAATCGTCGACCTGATCGCGCTCGATTTTGCCGACGCCGAAATAATGGCTGTCGGGATGGCTGAAATAAAGCCCGCACACCGACGCGCCCGGCCACATCGCAAAGCTCTCGGTCAGCTTCACGCCGATGCTCTCGCCTTCGATCAGCTTGAACAGCGTTTCCTTCTCGGTGTGATCGGGCTGCGCGGGATAACCCGGAGCGGGGCGAATGCCGCGATAGCCCTCGCCGATGATTTCGTCGCGCGTGAGCTTCTCGTCCGACGCAAAGCCCCAGAATTCCTTGCGCGCACGCTCATGCAGCCGCTCGGCAAAAGCTTCGGCGAGACGGTCGGCCAGCGCCTTGATCATGATGGCGGAATAATCGTCGTTCGCGTGCTTAAAGCGATCAGCAACCGCATCCTCGCCAATGCCCGCCGTGACGACGAATGCGCCGATGTGATCGGCAAGCCCTGACTCGCGCGGCGCGATGAAATCCGAAAGCGCCAGGTTGTTGCGCCCTTCGCGGCGCGCGAGCTGCTGGCGCAGCGAATGCAGTGTTGCGATGGGGCGCTGGCGCTTCTCGTCGAGCACAACGATGTCGTCGCCATTGGAGTGCGCCGGCCAGAAGCCTGCAACCGCGGAGGCCTTAAACCATCCGCCGTCCACGATCTCCTTCAGCATCTTCTGCGCGTCATCGAACAGCGAGCGCGCGGCTTCTCCAACGACCGAGTCCTTCAGGATCGCGGGATATTTGCCCTGCAATTCCCATGTCTGGAAAAACGGTGTCCAGTCGATGTAATCGACGAGTTCTGCGAGGGGATAATCCTCAAGCTTCTTTGCACCGAGGAAAGACGGCTTCGGCGGCTGGTACGCACCGGACCAGTCAAGCGCGAGGCGATTGGCGCGCGCATCGGCAAGCGACAGCCGCTTTTTATCTTCCTGCCCGCGTGCATGCGCTTCGGCAATGCGGGCGTATTCCTCGCGAATGTCCTTGACGTAATTCGGCCGGCCTTCGCGCGACATCAGCGATTGCGCGACGCCAACCGCGCGGCTCGCGTCGTTGACATAGACCGTCTGCCCGTGCGCGTAATTTGGGTGAATCTTCACCGCCGTATGGACGCGGCTCGTCGTCGCTCCGCCGATCAGTAGCGGCAGATCGAAATTCTGCCGCTCCATTTCGGCCGCGACATGGCACATCTCGTCGAGCGACGGCGTTATAAGCCCGGACAGCCCGATGATATCGACCTGCTCGGCTTTCGCGGTTTCGAGAATCTTCGCCGCAGGCACCATCACGCCAAGGTCGATCACTTCGTAATTGTTACACTGGAGCACGACGCCGACGATGTTCTTGCCGATGTCGTGCACGTCGCCCTTCACCGTCGCGAGCAGAATCTTGCCCGCCGAACTGCTTTGTCCCTTGTCGTTCGCGCTCTTCTCGGCGTCCATGAATGGCATGAGATAGGCGACGGCCTGCTTCATCACGCGCGCTGACTTTACGACCTGCGGCAGGAACATCTTTCCCGAACCGAACAGGTCGCCAACGACATTCATGCCGTCCATCAGCGGACCTTCGATGACATGCAGCGGGCGCGCGGCCTTCGCACGGCATTCCTCGGTATCCTGCGTGATGAAATCGGTGATGCCGTGAACGAGCGAATGCGACAGTCTTTTCTCTACCGGCCATTCGCGCCAGGCGAGATCGGCTTCCTTCTTTTCGCCGCCTGCCTGACCGCGATAGCGCTCCGCGACCGCAAGCAGGCGATCCGACGCATCGTCGCGACGATTGAGCACGACGTCCTCGCACGCCTCGCGCAATTCCGCATCGAGATCGTCATACACCGCCATCTGACCGGCATTGACGATGCCCATGTCCATGCCGGCTTTGATCGCGTGATAGAGAAACACCGAGTGCATCGCCTCGCGCACGCGCTCGTTTCCACGGAACGAGAATGACAGGTTCGAAACGCCACCCGACACATGCGCGTGCGGCAGGTTTTCACGTATCCAGCGCGTTGCCTCGATGAACGCGACGCCGTAGCCGTTATGCTCCTC
Organism: Pseudorhodoplanes sinuspersici; assembly: GCA_945862935.1. Classification (GTDB taxonomy): domain Bacteria; phylum Pseudomonadota; class Alphaproteobacteria; order Rhizobiales; family Xanthobacteraceae; genus Pseudorhodoplanes; species Pseudorhodoplanes sinuspersici_A. The sequence continues at coordinate 6,218 of CAMBBO010000078.1, forward strand.
GATGCCGGTCGCGACCGCGAAAATATTCGGATCGAAAATGATGTCTTCGGGCGGAAAGCCTACGGTATTGACGAGAATGTCGTAGGCGCGCGCGCAGATGGAGGTTTTGCGCTCAAGCGTATCCGCCTGGCCCTTCTCATCGAACGCCATCACGACCACAGCCGCGCCATGGCGGCGCACGATCTCCGCATGCTCGATGAAAGACGCTTCGCCCTCTTTCATCGAGATCGAATTCACCACCGGCTTGCCCTGAACGCATTTCAGGCCAGCTTCGATGATTTCAAACTTGGAGGAATCGATCATGACCGGCACGCGCGCGATATCCGGCTCCGCCGCGATCAGATTGAGGAACGTGACCATCGCGTTCTGTGAATCAAGCAAACCCTCGTCCATGTTCACGTCGATAATCTGTGCGCCGTTTTCCACCTGATCGCGCGCAATCGAAAGCCCGGCGGGATAGTCGCCACCCATCACGAGCTTCTTGAACTTGGCAGAGCCCGTGACGTTGGTGCGTTCGCCGATATTCACGAACGGAATATTCTCGGTCAGCGTGAACGGCTCGAGGCCGGAGAGGCGCAGCATCGGCTCGATGAGCGGAATCTTGCGCGGTGCTTTGCCTTTTACCGCGTCCGCGATAGCCGCAATATGGTCCGGCGTCGTACCGCAACAGCCACCCACGATGTTGACGAGACCGGCGCTGGCAAATTCCTCCAGCAGCGAAGCCATGTATTCCGGGCTTTCGTCGTACAGCCCGAACTCGTTCGGCAAACCCGCGTTCGGATAAGCGCAGACCAGCGTATCCGCGATGCGCGAAAGCTCGGCGATATGCGCGCGCATTTCCTGCGCGCCGAGCGCGCAGTTCAGTCCGATGGACACGGGCGCTGCATGACGTATCGAATTCCAGAACGCTTCGGGCGTCTGGCCAGACAGCATGCGGCCCGAACGATCCGTAATCGTGCCGGAAATCATCACCGGCAATTCCACGCCCTGCGCCTCGCACATTTCGGCAATCGCGTAGAGCGCGGCCTTGGCGTTGAGCGTGTCGAAAATCGTTTCGATCAACAGCAAATCCGCGCCGCCCTCGATCAGTCCCCGCACCTGCTCGGCATAAGCCTCACGCAACTGATCGAACGTCACGGCGCGAAAGCCCGGATTATTCACATCCGGCGAGATCGATGCCGTGCGGTTGGTCGGGCCTAAAGCGCCAGCGACAAAACGCCGTTTGCCGTCTTTCTTCTCCGCGAGAACCGCTGCTTCACGCGCGAGTTTCGCGCCATCGCGGTTCAGATCGTACACCGCGTCTTCGAGGCCATAATCGGCCTGCGCGATCGAGGTTGAGGAAAAAGTGTTGGTCGAGACGATGTCCGCGCCAGCGAGAAAGTAAGCCAGATGAATGTCGCGGATCGCGTCGGGCTGCGTCAGGATCAAAAGGTCGTTGTTGCCGCGCAGATCACGCGCGTGATCGGCGAAACGGGATCCCCGAAAATCGGCCTCGGTGAATTTTCGATCCTGAATCATCGTCCCCATCGCGCCATCCAGCACGAGGATGCGTTCGCGCGCAGCGCTTCTGAGATCGTAAGCGGTCTTGTTGTTCTTCACGTAGGCGCTCTCACATCGCGACCGGGTGTGCCGGGCGCAAACCCAGCAGGTGACACACCGCGTAAACAAGATCGGCGCGGTTCATGGTGTAAAAGTGAAACTCGGTGACGCCGCGATCGAGCAGGTCGATGACCTGTTCGGCGGCGACCGCGGCCGCGATCAGTTTGCGCGTTGCAATGTCGTCGTCGAGGCCGTCGAAGCGTTCCGCCAGCCAGCGCGGCACCGAAGCGCCGGTACGCTCGGCGAAATTGCGCGCCTGCTTGAAATTCTGCACCGGCAAAATCCCCGGCACGATCGGGATTTCGATCCCGCGCGCACGCACGCGGTCGAGATAACGGAAATAAAGATCGTTCTCGAAGAAAAATTGCGTCATCGCGCGCGTTGCGCCCGCATCGACCTTGGCCTTGAGCATGTCAATGTCGGCATCGACATTCGCCGAGTCCGGATGCTTTTCCGGGTAGGCCGAAACCGAGACTTCGAAATCACCGATCTTTTTGATCCCGGCGACGAGATCCGCACCGTTCGAATAGCCGCCCGGATGCGGGGTATATTTTGTGCCGGCCCCGCCCTGCGCGTCGCCGCGCAACGCCACGATGTGGCGAACACCGATGTCGTGATAACGGCGGATAACGGAATCCACGTCCTCGCGGGTCGCGGCAACGCAGGTCAGATGCGCCGCGGGAATCATCGTTGTCTCTTGCAAGATGCGCTGCACGGTCGAATGCGTGCGTTCGCGCGTCGAGCCGCCGGCGCCATACGTCACCGAAACGAAATTCGGGTTGAGTGGTGCAAGGCGCGTCACCGCATCCCACAACGTGCGTTCCATCTCCTCGGTCGCGGGCGGGAAAAACTCGAACGACACTTTAAGACGGCGTTCGCCGCCCCCGCGCACGAAGCGGCTCGCGCGCACGAAGCGGCTCGCGCGCACGTCATCGCGTGAAGCAATCATATCCATCACGCAACCTCGCGCACGTTCGAAGCAATCTGCACACGCGGATCGCGGCCGAGCCAGAGCGACACGGCGATCTTGCCGTCGGAACCCGGCGGAATGCTTTTATGCGACGTGAATTCGAGGCCCGCCGCGCTCATCCATTGCGACACTGTCTCGGGCGCAAAACCGAGTCGATGATGCGCGTGTTCCTCGCGCAGGAATTCCAGATCGTGCGGCGCGAAGTCGATCACCAGCAGCCGGCCGCCGGGTGCCATCACGCGCGCAGCTTCGCGGATCGCGCGCGCGCCATCGGTGAGGAAGTGCAGCACCTGATGCACAATGACCGCGTCGAACGAACCGTCGGCCACGTCCACATCGTAAATGTCGCCCTGCCGCACGCTGCAATTCCGCAGGCCCGCGCGTTCGATCCGCGCGCGCGCAAGCGACAGCATGTCAGGCGACATGTCGACACCAAGCCCGCGTCCGATCGAGGGGCCGAATAATTCCAGCATCCGCCCGGTGCCGGTGCCGAGATCGAGCAGCGCGTTGACCGGCTTCGCGCCCAGTGTGGAAACGATCGCTGCTTCCACTGCCTCGTCGGGCGCGTGCAGCTTGCGGATGCGATCCCATTGCGCGGCGTGCGCGCGGAAATAATCCTGCGCCGCGTCGGCACGGTCCTGCCGCACGGACGAGAGCCTTTCGCGATCCCGCACCACGATGCGATCCAGCGGATCGAGACGCCCGACCAGCTGCCGCGCGACTTCGGCGCTGGCGCCGCTTTCGGTCATGCGAAAGAACGCCCACGCCCCTTCGCGGTGGCGCTCGACCAGATCGGCCTCGGCCAGCAATTTCAGATGACGCGAAATGCGCGGTTGCGACTGGCGCAGGATTTCGGTGAGGTCGGATACGGTCAGTTCCGCTTCGGCCAGAAGCGCAAGAATGCGCAGCCGCGTGCTCTCGCCCGCAGCCTTCAGCAGCGTGTTCAGCGCCTCGAACTTGAGTGGTGCCGGATCGGCCATGAGACATCTCTTGGGCATTCGCCCACCATATAAAGATATCTTTATGGGCTTATCTGGCTTTTTGCAAGACCTGTATAGAGGCCCGTAGCGAGACCCTGAGGCGCCCTGTGGCTAACGACCCCCAAAACTCCCCCGACACCTCGGACATCCGGCCGGGCGAGATTGCTATTCTGCTGCCTGAGAAGTTCGACGCCTCGCTCTATTTCATTGGCCGCATCCGCACGCCTTGGCGGCGGCGGCAGGATTGCCCGAAGAACGCCCGCGAATCCGATGCGCTCTGCACGGTCGAGGTGGACCCGCGCTTCGCTCAGGCATTAAAGGACGTGGAAACCTGCTCGCGCCTGATCCTGCTTTACTGGATGGATCGCGTACGGCGCGATCTCGTCATTCAGGTGCCACGCCATTACGGTAAGGCGCGCGGGACTTATTCCCTGCGCTCGCCGGTGCGGCCCAATCCGATCGCGCTAAGTGTCGTGCTGCTGAATAAAGTCGAGGGGACGACGCTTTCGGTGACCGGACTGGACTGCCTCGACAACACGCCGCTTATCGACATCAAGCCGTATTTCGCTTCGGTGGATAGTGTGCCGGACGCGGTCGTTGAATGGCATCGCGAGGCCCAAGAAACGCGAAACGGCTCCTGACTCGGATCGAACACAACGCCATCCTTAACGCTTTCGTTCCGGTCGCCTCGAAAATCCTTCGCACGCATTGTCCGGCCGGTGACGAGGTTTCCCGATCACGGCACGGTGTTTGGAACCAATAAACCGCAAGCCTGCTTAATCCGGCGAACCGTCACCGGATTTGGGGTGCTGTCATGGGTCTACGTTTTGGAACGCTGGTGTTCGCGGCAGCTTTCTGCGCCGCAGCGCCTTTCGCAGCGTCGGCGCAAACGCTCGCCTTTGCGCCCGTTTATAATAATGGAAGCGCCGCCTTTCAGCAGGTGATGCCCGACGAAGACAACGCCGCGCCCGCCGCGCGTCCGGAGTTGCGCCGTCAGGTCGTCAATTATGCGGCCAACGAACCGGCCGGCACCATCATCATCGATACGCCGAACACGTTTCTCTATTACGTCCTCGGCAACGGCCAGGCGATCCGTTACGGCATCGGCGTTGGACGCGAAGGCTTCACATGGACCGGTGTGAAAACGGTCAACCGCAAGACCGAATGGCCGGATTGGTATCCGCCTTCGGAAATGATCGAGCGCCAGCCCTATCTGCCGCGCATGATGGCGGGAGGCCCCGGCAATCCGCTCGGCGCGCGCGCCATGTATCTCGGCGGCACGGTCTATCGCATTCACGGCACCAATGCCCCGGACACGATCGGCAAGCAAGTGTCGTCCGGCTGCATCCGGCTGACCAATGAAGACGTCGCCGATCTTTATGCGCGGGTGAATGTCGGCACTAAAGTTGTGGTGCTGCCGGATCATCGCACGCAGCCTGCGGCAATCGAAGCGCGGCGCGCGGAGCCCCGCGTTACGACCTCGTATCTTCCGGCGGAGACGACCGGCTTGTCCGCGCGAGGGATGTCGTCGCTCTATTAAACACCCGCAAGTCCACCATGACTTTTATGGTCGCTGCGAAAACCAGTGCGCAAAGGGCCGTTTTCGACACCGTTTCCATCGTTCCCTCGACCAGCATGGCGTGGACCGCACCGCCCACAACGATGACCACCGCGAGGAGCATGTGAGCGATGCGCCACGTTCGTGGTCGTAGTCCCAATCGCTGGCGGAATGCAGCCAAAAGCGCCAAGGCGAAGATCGCCCACATCGCGACTACACCGAAGGGGGAGAACGGCGTCGGCGATGTGAAGGTCAGCGCGTCGATCATGTCCGGCGGACTCGTGATCCAAAGGCCGCCGACGTGGATCACCACCGCCGCGACCAGCGCGCCTCCGACCCAATGATGTGCACGCCGTCCAAGATAAGCCGACAGTCCGGGTAAATATCCGCCGATCAGCAAAGGCTGAATGAGTACGAGACCCAGTGCGATAATTCCTGCGAAGCCAGCCAGAATATAGATTGGGCCGCG
>CAMBBO010000079.1 GCA_945862935.1 Pseudorhodoplanes sinuspersici
AGCGTCGGGCGAATGAGAATGGATTCCGGCAACCCGATCGGGTCGGGATTGGGAGGAGGCAATTCCTCCATCAGCCGCACCATGTCGTAGCCGAGAAATCCAAACAGCCCGGCGGCCATCGGCGGCAACGCATCGGGCAGCGAAATCCGGCATTCCGCGACCAGCGCGCGCAGATCGGCCAGAGGCGCGTTCGAACATGGTTCAAACGTGTCGGGTGCCGTCCGCGCATTGCGGTTGATTTCGGCGCGGCCCGACGCGCACCGCCAGATCAGATCCGGTTCGAGGCCGATGATCGAATATCGCCCGCGCACCGCGCCGCCTTCGACTGACTCCAGCAAAAATGTCATCGGCTTGGTGCCTGCGATCTTGATAAACGCCGAGACCGGCGTTTCGAGATCGGCGACGAGCGTGGTCCATACGACCTGCGCCTGGCCACGCTCGTAGCGCGCGGCAAATTCCTGCGAGGCCGGTTCGACTTTCATCTTAGTTCTGCGTGCTGCCGCCGAGCACCTGACCGAGCGCGCTTTCGTTGATCGTCGTGCCGAGGTCGAGTTCGACCTGCGTCACATATTGCGCGATCAATTCGTCGAGATAGGCGCTGCGCAGCACTTCGTTCGTGCGCTTGGCTTCGGCGGATGCGGGATCGAGTTTCGGAACCGCGACGTCGGTCAGACGAAATACGACGCGTTCTGTCGGCTGATCGCCTTCGACATTGCCGACCGCGCCCTTGGTCAGACGGAAAATCTCCGCGACGGCAGCAGCCGGCAATCCTTCGGCGGGCTTTCTGCGCTTCAAGCCGGTCGCGGTGTTCGGCTTCAACCCTGACGACGCTGCGACCTCGGCGATCGGCGAGCCTTTCAGCTTCTCGGCAATATCGGCTGAGAGAGTTTTCAGCTTCGCCGCGATCTGTTCGTTGCGCCAGCGCTCGACCACCCTGTCCTTGATTTCGTCGAGCGGCCGTTCGCGCGACGGCGTGACCGAGGAAACCTCGTACCAGACAAAGCCGCCACCAGGCACTGGTACCGCGTCGTTCTCGACGCCGACATCGGATGCTAACGCCGACGAAGCCAGATCGACGCCTTGCGGAATACCTGCAACCGGCAAACCGGACGGATTTCGCCCCGACCGGTCGATGGCGTCGATGGTCTGTGTCGGCATCGACACTTTCGCGGCGATTTCGGTGAGAGTAATACCCGCGCCACGTTCGTCCTCGATCTTGTCGCGCTGTTCGGTCAGGCGCGAGCGCGCGAGTTCGGCTGCGCGGTCACGTTTGATGTCGGCCGAAACGTCCTCGAACGCTTTCACCACCTCCGGTTCGATTTTTCCGACCCGCACGATTACCGTGCCGAAGCGGCCGCTGACAGGATTGCTGACGCTGTCGGCCTTCAACGCGAAGGCGGCGTTCGCGACCGCAGCATCGAGGATTGCCGATTTGCCGACAAGGCCGAGATTGACGTCGGCATCCTTCATGCCGCGATCGGTCGCGACCTGTGCGAAGCTGGTACCTTGCTTGATCTTTTCCGCAGCGGCCTTGGCATCGTCCGCATTCGGGAAAACGATCTGCTGTACTTCGCGCCGCTCCGGCGTCGAATACTTTGCGCGGCTGGCGTCATAAATTTTGCGCGCGTCGGCGTCGGAGACTTCCGTCCATTTCGCAATTTCCGCGGGCGTGAGTGTGAGCAGTACGACCTTGCGATATTCCGGCGCGCGGAACACGGTCTTGTTGTCCTGATAGTATTTCTCCAGCACGTCGGTTGCGGGATCCGCAATCGTGCCGGCCTGCGCCGCGCCCAATGTCAGGTATTCGACCGTGCGCTCTTCGTCTTCAAAGCGATGTGCGACCTCGAGGGCGGTCGATGGCGCGCTGACGCCGCCGGTGACCGTTTCGGCGATCTGGCGGCGCAGCGATACGCGCCGCTGCTCCGCGACGTAGCGGCCTTCGGTATATCCGGCCTGACGGATGGTCGCGTCGAAGCGCGGGCGATCGAACTGGCCGGTAGCGCCGCGGAAATTCGGATCGGACGTGATGCGCTTGATGATGTCGGCATCGGAGAGGCCAAGCCCGATATCGCGCGCGTTCTCGTCGAGCGCGGATTCAGCCAGAAGCTGTGCGAGTAATTGCCGGTCGAGGCCGAGCGCGCGCGCCTGATCGGGCAAGATCGGCCGGCCGAGCCTGCGCGAGAGTTGCTGCACGCGTTCATTGTAGGTTTGGCGGAATTGTTCGATGCCGATTTCGGTGCCGCCAACCTTGGCAAGTGTCGAGCGCCCGAAGCCGCGGAAAATGTCGCCAATGCCCCACACGGCAAAGCTCAAGGCAATCAGGCCAAGCACGATTCCGGTGACGATCCGGCCGATCCAGTTTTTCGATACGTTGTGAATTCCGCGAAGCATGGGCAGTGAGGCCATTGATGGAGGAGGGAAGGGATAGCGATCCCGGATGCGGCCGCATCATAGGGATCGCGGCTGCGCGCCGCAACTCGCAGGCACTGGCGCCTGCGAGGCCGGTTTGCTAACGGCACCCTTCAACGCTTCATGAAAAGGGTGGGTTCAGTGCGTCCTCTGGTCGCTGGCAACTGGAAGATGAACGGGCTGCGGAGCGGCGAAGCCGAATTGCGCGCTGTTATCGCGGGAGCAGTCACGGGATGTGACCTCATGGTTTGCCCTCCGGCAACGCTCCTTGTGAGCTTTGCGGCCATCGCCAAGGGCAGCAGCGTCGTCATCGGCGCGCAGGATTGTCATGGCGAGCGTGACGGTGCCCATACCGGCGATATTTCAGCCGAGATGATCGCCGATGCGGGTGCGGGGGCGGTCATTGTCGGCCATTCGGAACGTCGCGCCGACCATCAGGAGAGCGATGCTGATGTGAAGGCAAAAGCGTCAGCAGCGGCGCGCGCCGGACTGATCGCAATCTTGTGTATTGGTGAGACGAAAGAGGAGCGCCAGGCGGGCGCAACAATCGCGCGGATCGGGCGGCAGCTCGACGGCTCGCTCCCGGACCGTCTGGATGACGCTAGGCTCGTGATTGCCTACGAGCCGGTCTGGGCGATCGGCACGGGGCTGACGCCGACGACCAAAGACGTGGCCGAAGTCCATGCCTTCATTCGAGAACGCCTCGTTGCGCTCGACCCGAAGGCGGGTGCCAGCATGCGAATCCTTTATGGTGGCTCGGTCAAACCGGCCAATGCGAAGGAATTGATGGCGGTTATGAACGTCAACGGCGCGCTGGTTGGGGGCGCGAGCCTGAAAGCCGCCGATTTTCTGGGGATTGCGGCAGCCTATTCCTGATCCCGCCAAGACTGGAAATACTGCGCCTTATCGTGTAGAGACCCGCGCGAACTCAACCTATATGACACGCAAGACATCCGGCCCCTCGCGCCGGCGGACGGAATTGAAGGCATGCAAACCGTAATCATCGTCATTCACCTGATGATCGTGCTCGCCATGATCGGCCTCGTGCTTCTGCAGAAGTCGGAAGGCGGCGGTCTTGGCATGGGCGGAGGCGGTGGATTCATGTCCAGCCGCGGCTCTGCCAATGTGCTGTCGCGCGGAACCGCGATCCTTGCCGGTACTTTCTTCGTCACGAGCCTGCTTCTCTCGATCATTGCCGGCGTCGAGCGCAAGCCTTCGAGCCTGATCAATGGCGCCCCATCCGGCGCTGCGGCACCTGCCGGTGCTCCGCAACCGCCGCTCGGCCAGGGTGGCGGCCTGCTCGACCAGTTGAAGGGACCGGCACAGCCGGCGGCTCCCGCAGCACCTTCGGGGCCGCAAGTTCCGCGCTCTCAGTAATCAAGCGAAAGGGCCGGGAAACCGGCCCTTCGAATTTGTGGGGATAGGCATTCTGAAACGAGCGAATAAATCTGTCCTCGAATCGCTCGCCAAGTCTAAAGGTTGAACCCCATGGCGCGGTACGTTTTCATAACCGGCGGCGTGGTCTCCTCGCTTGGAAAAGGTCTTGCCTCGGCTGCGCTCGGCGCGCTGCTGCAGGCGCGTGGCTACAAGGTGCGCCTGCGCAAGCTCGACCCGTATCTGAACGTCGATCCGGGGACCATGTCGCCCTACCAGCACGGCGAAGTCTTCGTCACCGACGACGGGGCAGAAACCGATCTCGATCTTGGCCATTACGAGCGGTTCACCGGGCGTCCCGCCAACAAGCAGGACAACATCACCACAGGCCGCATCTATCAGGACATCCTGACCAAGGAACGGCGTGGCGATTATCTTGGCGCGACCATTCAGGTCGTCCCGCATGTCACCAATGCGATCAAGGACTTCATCCGTGAGGGCAACGAGGATTTCGATTTCGTTTTGATGGAGATCGGCGGCACGGTCGGCGACATTGAAAGCCTTCCGTTTCTCGAAGCCATTCGTCAATTCGGCAACGAACTTCCGAGAATGCATGCGGTGTATGTACACCTGACGCTGATGCCCTACATTCCAAGTGCTGGCGAACTGAAGACCAAGCCTACACAGCATTCGGTCAAGGAATTGCTCTCAATCGGCATTCAGCCGGACATTCTGCTCTGCCGCACCGATCGCGAGATCCCCAAAGAAGAACGCCGCAAGCTGTCGCTGTTCTGCAACGTGCGCGAGACCGCCGTTATCGAAGCACGCGATGTCGACAACATCTATGCCGTGCCGGAGGCTTATTCCGCCGAAGGGCTCGATTCAGAAGTGCTTCATGCGTTTGGGCTGGAGCCTAAAGCCCCGCCCGAAATGGAACGCTGGCGCTTCATCAACGAGCGGGTACGCAATCCCGAAGGTCAGGTAACGATTGCGATTGTCGGAAAATATACCGGCATGAAGGACGCGTATAAATCGCTGATCGAGTCGCTGTCGCACGGCGGCATCGCCAACAAAGTGAAGGTCAATCTCGACTGGATCGAATCCGAAGTGTTCGAGAACGAAGACCCGGCGCCTTTCCTCGAACACGTCAACGGCATCCTTGTGCCGGGCGGCTTCGGCCAGCGCGGTGCGGAAGGAAAGATCAAGGCCGCTCAATTCGCGCGCGAGCGGCATGTCCCGTATTTCGGAATTTGTTTTGGGATGCAGATGGCCGTGGTCGAGGCCGCGCGCAATCTGTGCGGCATCGCTGAAGCCAATTCCACCGAGTTCGGCCCAACGCCAGAGCCGGTCGTTGGCCTGATGACCGAATGGATCAAGGGCAACGAATTGCAAAAGCGCGCGTCGAACGGCGATCTCGGCGGCACGATGCGGCTTGGCGCGTATCCTGCGATCCTGTCGCGCGGCAGCCGCGTTGCGGACATCTATGGCAGCACGGAAATTTCCGAACGCCATCGTCATCGCTATGAAGTGAATACTGGCTACAAGGGCCGGCTCGAACAGCGCGGCATGCGCTTTTCCGGCATGTCACCGGACGGAGTATTGCCGGAAATCGTCGAATACGAAGACCATCCTTGGTTCATAGGGGTGCAATTCCATCCCGAACTGAAATCGCGGCCTTTTGAACCTCACCCGCTATTCGCTTCGTTCGTTGAAGCCGCGGTCGAGCAGAGCCGTCTCGTCTGATATTGTTTCAAAAATAAAATGGGCCATGGCGCCCGCACGGGGAGAAGCATGATTCACGAATTGCGCGTCTACACAACGGTGCCGGGCCGGATGCCGAACCTGATCAAGCGTTTCGAAACGGTCACGCTCGGTATCTGGAAGAAGCATGGCATTCGTCAGGCGGGGTTCTGGCTAACGATGATCGGCGAATCCAATCAGGAGATGACGTATCTGCTGGAATGGGAGAACCTCGACGAGCGTCAGAAGAAGTGGACGGCGTTCCAGACCGATCCGGAATGGATCGCAAAGCGCGACGAGACGGAAAAAGATGGCGCGATTGTCGCCAATGTGTCGGTTCAAATTCTGCAGCCGCTGCCATTCTCGTCGGTGAAGTAAATCGTGGCGCGCGGTCTCGATCATGTGGCGCATGCGGTCCGCGATCTCGACGCGGCGGCGGATCTTTATCGCCGCATGGGTTTCACGGTCGGCGCGCGCAACAGACATTCATGGGGCACGCATAACAGCATCGTGCAGCTTCCGGGTTTTTTCGTCGAATTGCTGACAATCGGCGAGCCGGAGAAACTCGGCACGGACGGACTCTCGACGTTGTTCGGGCGTTTCAACGAGCGTTTTCTGAAATCCCGCGAGGGCCTTTCATTTCTCGTTCTGGAGAGCCACGACGCCAAGGCCGACGCCGCTGCTTTCCGCGCCGCCGGGATCGCTGCGTCCGAGGCGTTGCCGTTTGAGCGCGACGCCAAACGTCCCGACGGTTCGGTCGTGAAGGTCGGGTTTTCGCTCGCGTTCGCGCGCGACGAGCTTGCGCCCAATGCCTCGTTCGCGGTCTGCCAGCAGCATTATCCAGAGAATTTCTGGAATCCGAAATTCCAGGTGCACGACAACGGTGCAACCGGGATCGCAGGCGTTGTGATGGCTGCAGATAGCCCGACCGACCAGCAGATTTTTCTCTCTGCCTTCGTGGGCGAGCGCGATCTGCAATCGACATCGAGCGGCATCACGGTGAAAACTCCGCGCGGCGAAATCCAGGTGATGGAACCGCGCGCGTTTCGCGATCACTACGGCGCGGACATTTCCATTGCGTCCGGTGCGCGGCTTGCTGCCTTGCGCTTTACGGTTGGCACGCTTGCAAAGGTAGAGGACGTGCTGAAGCGCGGCGGTGTTTCATTCGTGAAGCATATGGGCCGCATCACCGTGCCGCCGAGAGCGGCAATGGGTGCAGCCATCGTGTTTGAGCAAGGCGAGAGTTGACCCTGTCCGGTGCGCGGCTCATGGTCCCGCGAGGAGCGACATGCTGCAATCTGCGATGAAAGCAAATCCGGTTGTCGAGGTTGGCAACGTGCGGTTCGGCAATGATCTGCCGCTCGCGCTGATCGCAGGGCCGTGCCAACTCGAAAGCCGCGATCACGCGATGGAGATGGCGCAGGCGCTGAAAGAGATCGCCGCGCGTCTCGGAATCGGGATCGTCTATAAATCATCCTTCGACAAAGCGAACCGCACCAGCGCATCGAGCGCGCGCGGGCTTGGGCTTGACGCGGCGCTGCCGATTTTTGCCGACATCCGCCAGCGTTTTGGCTTGCCTGTTCTCACCGACGTTCACGACGCAGGGCAATGCGCCCGTGCGGCCGAGGCGACGGACATTTTACAAATCCCGGCTTTCCTGTGTCGGCAGACGGACCTGCTGGTTGCAGCCGCGCAAACCGGCAAAGTCGTGAATGTGAAAAAAGGGCAATTCCTCAGCCCGCGCGACATGAAAAATGTCGCAGCAAAAATTACCGGCGCAGGCAACCGCAATGTGCTTCTAACCGAGCGCGGTGTTTCGTTCGGCTACAATACGCTGGTGTCTGATATGCGCTCGCTTCCGATCATGGCGCGCGAAACCGGCGCGCCTGTAATCTTCGACGCAACCCATTCAGTGCAGCAGCCGGGCGGGCAGGGCGCGACATCGGGCGGCGAGCGGGAATTCGTACCGGTGCTCGCACGCGCCGCCGTTGCTGTCGGCGTTGCTGGCGTTTTCATCGAGACACATCAGGACCCGGACAACGCGCCGTCCGACGGCCCGAATATGATTCCGTTGAAAGAACTCGAGTCCCTCTTGAGGCGGCTCATCGCATTCGACCGCGTTGCCAAGCAGTGATGCACATCCGCTCATGAATCGCACACTTGCTGTCGTCGGTTTCGTCGCCTTTGCGACCTCGTTGTCTTTTCGCGCACTCGATCCAGGCATCGCGCTGATCGCGCTTGATTTCGGCATGGCACCGGAACGCGCGGCCCTTGCCTCGACCGCTTTCGCACTACCGTTCGCGCTGGCGCAGCCAATCCTCGGCCCCATCGCCGACGCCATCGGCAAGACGCGCGTTATCACGCTGTGCGTCGTGCTCCTGCTCGCGGCCTCGCTTGCGGGTGCCGTTGCACCGAGCTTCCCGTTTCTGATCGTCACGCGTATTGCGGCCGGGATTGCGGCCGGCGGTATTTTTCCTGTTGCGATCGCAACCGCAGGCGATCTTGTGCCCGTTGAGCGGCGGCAGATCGTACTAGGACGTCTGCTAGCTTGTGCGCTGTCGGGTGCCGTGCTTGGAGCGACCGTCGGCGGCGTGGTCGGCGACCTGTTTGGATGGCGCGGCGTGCTGCTTGTGCTTGCCGCCTGCAGCGCAGTTGCGCTTGCGGGTGCCGTTTACGGATTTGCCAAGGTGCCGCGCGGCGAGGGCAAGACATTCAACTTTGCGGCGGCAGTTGCGGGCTATCGAAACATTCTCGCCAACCCTTTGGCGAAGGTTTGCTTTGGCGCGGTGTTTGTCGAGGGCGCGTGCGTATTCGGCGTCCTGCCGTTCGTCGCGATCATCCTGCATGGCAGTGGTGAGGAGCGCGCGACCATCGCGGGCCTTGTAGTCGCGGGCTTTCCGATCGGCGGGGTGATCCTGTCATTGACATTGCCGCTGCTTCTCGTGCTGTTCGGACAGCGCGGCCTGATGATGCTCGGCGGCTCGCTCGTCGGCTGCGCGTTCGTCGCGTTCGCGCTTGCGGGCTTGTGGCAATTCGACTTGGCCGCGTTCGTTGTAATCGGAATCGGCTTTTACATGATCCATACCGGCATTCAGGTCTTCACCACCGAACTTGCTCCCAATGCGCGCGCCTCAGCGGTGGCGCTGCATGCGATGTTCTTTTTCCTCGGGCAGGGGGCGGGACCAGTGGTTTACGGTCTGGGTTTCGCAACACTTGGCGAAACGGCAAGCCTGTGCATCTCTGCAATGCTAATGCTCGTGCTCGGTCTGGTCTGTGCGTCGAAGTTGCGGCGGCCGCAGGCCGCCTAGCCGCGCCCGCGATAGGGCGCGACGCCCTGTTCGGGAATCCACAAATTCGCGGGCGGCTTCCCGGATTGCCAGAACACGTCGATCGGCATTCCGCCGCGCGGATACCAATAGCCGCCGATACGAAACCAGCGCGGCTTGAGCAGCGCCACAAGCGTCTTGCCGATTCCTACCGTGCAGTCCTCGTGGAACGCGCCGTGGTTGCGGAAGCTGTTGAAATAAAGCTTCAGCGATTTGGATTCGATCAAATACCGGTTGGGCACGTAGTCGATCACCAGATGCGCGAAATCAGGCTGCCCTGTGATCGGGCATAGCGTGGTGAATTCCGGCATGGTGAAGCGTGCCAGATAATTCGTGTCGCCATGCGGATTGTCGACACGGTCGAGCGTTGCCTTGTCCGGCGAAGCCGGGATGGACGAAGGGCGGCCGAGGTGGCGGGGTTGCTTGCTCATTGGTACGTTCTCGGGGCGATCATAGAGGATACATTTTCGATGACGAAGTCATTTGCTCGGGCGTTATTTCTGACGGCCGGTCTGGCGATGGGGCCTGCTTATGCCTTCGATACCTACGCGCTGAAGGTACTTGGCTTTTCGCCGGACGGACAGCATTTCGGCTTCATGTACTACGCTCCGCAATTCGACGCGCAAAGATTTCATGCGGAAGTGTCCGTGATCGACACGGCAACCGACCGCTTCGTCGCCGGATCGCCGCTCAAGGTGACCGAGGAGATGGCGTACGATCTCGTCGATGAAAAGTTTGACGCCGAGTTAAAGGCATTTCTCGGTCGAGTAGACAACAAAGCTGCAAAGCACATCGGCGAACGCAAGATTGGACGGCCGGGAGCGGTTTTGGCACGCGTCGCGGAAGCACGAACTGACGAATACGAAAGCTCATCCGACAAACCGTCCGCCGAACCTGGCGTCGCTTCGATCACTGCCA
Source organism: Pseudorhodoplanes sinuspersici (assembly GCA_945862935.1). Lineage (GTDB taxonomy): Bacteria > Pseudomonadota > Alphaproteobacteria > Rhizobiales > Xanthobacteraceae > Pseudorhodoplanes > Pseudorhodoplanes sinuspersici_A. The sequence continues at coordinate 9,768 of CAMBBO010000079.1, forward strand.
CGCATCCGAGGCTCGGCGAGTTGAAGTTCACGCTTGAGACAAAGGAGATCAACTGGCCGAAGACGTCGAAGCTCTATGCCGGCAAGGAAGCGCCATCCTGCGCCACCGAGATGGATTCGGCGAAGGGACCAGCGTTTCGACTGACGCTCGACCGTGGCGGCCGCAACATCGTGCTGCAGGACGACAAGATCATCCCTGCCTCCCGGAATTGTGTGATCGGTTACGGCATCGTGGAAGTTCAGACCTTCGACCGGCCGGACGGCAAGGTGACTCTCGCCGTGCTGCTGTCCATGAAGAACCGTGGCTTCGAGGGTCAGGATCGCATGTTCCTTGCCGTAACGCGCGTGCTCGACCGCTAACGGGGTTCCCCTTTTCAGGGCTATGTTTTAGAAGCGGCGCAAATCCCAGCCCGGAATCAGCCATGACCGCCATCATCGACATTGTCGGCCGCGAAATCCTCGACAGCCGCGGCAACCCGACTGTTGAGGTCGAAGTCACGCTGGAAGACGGATCGCGAGGCCGCGCGGGCGTGCCGTCCGGCGCATCCACCGGCGCACATGAGGCCGTCGAATTGCGCGATGGCGACAAGAGCCGCTATCTCGGCAAGGGCGTCCGCAAGGCAGTGGACGCGGTCGACGGCGAGATTTTCGATGCCATCGGCGGCATGGATGCCGAGCAGCAAGTGAAGATCGACGAGGCGATGATCGCACTCGACGGTACGCCGAACAAAAGCAGGCTCGGCGCGAATGCGATCCTTGGTGTGTCGCTCGCTGTCGCCAAGGCCGCGGCGGAAGCGAACAATCTGCCGCTTTATCGCTACGTCGGCGGCACATCCGCGCGCCTTCTGCCAGTGCCGATGATGAACATCGTCAACGGTGGCGCACACGCGGACAATCCGATCGACTTTCAGGAATTCATGATCATGCCGGTCGGCGCGTCGTCGTTCGCCGAGGCATTGCGGATGGGTTCGGAGATTTTTCACACGCTGCGCAGTGCGCTGAAGGCCGCAGGCCATAACACCAATGTCGGCGACGAAGGCGGCTTTGCGCCTAACCTTCCGTCGGCGGAAGCCGCGCTCGATTTCGTCATGCAGGCCATTGGCAAGGCCGGATACAAGGCCGGTGAGAACGTGTTGCTGGCGCTCGATTGCGCAGCGACGGAATTTTTCAAAAACGGCGCCTATGTTTACGAAGGCGAAGGCAAGACGCGCCCGATCGCGGAGCAGGCGGACTATCTCGCCAAGCTCGTTGCGAATTATCCGATCGCTTCCATCGAGGATGGAATGTCGGAAGATGACATAGACGGCTGGACGCAACTTACGAAAAAAGTCGGCGATAAATGCCAGCTCGTCGGCGACGACCTTTTCGTGACCAACGTCAATCGGCTGAAAGACGGCATCAAAAAGGGCTACGCCAATTCAATTCTGGTGAAGGTCAACCAGATCGGCACGCTGACCGAAACGCTCGCCGCCGTTGAAATGGCGCACAAGGCGGGATACACCGGCGTCATGTCGCACCGCTCCGGTGAAACCGAGGATGCGACCATCGCCGATCTCGCGGTCGCAACCAATTGCGGGCAGATCAAAACCGGGTCGCTCGCACGATCCGACCGCACGGCTAAATACAATCAGCTTCTGCGCATTGAGCAGGAATTGGGCGCGCAGGCGAAGTTCGCTGGCCGCGATGCCCTGAAGCGGGCGAACTAAGACGTTTTCAGTTAGGGCCGATGCGACGACAGGTTCCTTGCATCGGCCATGTTTTGGCGGGACATTGAGATCCCGAATTTAGCGGACAGGTGCATCATGGATCAGCAAGCCATCTGGAATGCGCGGGAACGCCGCGACGTCACCGAACGCCTGACGCAGTTCATCGTCGCGTCCGTGGAAAATGCGCGCGAAAGCAATACGCCATTCTTTCATCTCGAATTCGACCGGATTTTTCCCGACGATATCTATTCGAAGATGCT
>CAMBBO010000080.1 GCA_945862935.1 Pseudorhodoplanes sinuspersici
ATGCTCCTTGGGAACGTATCCAAGCACAAGCATGCGCCCGACCGTGTGCCCATAATCTCCACTTGTGGTCATGCCGATAACCTTGCCATCGGCAATCATCGCTTCTCCGCCATAAACCGACAGCGGCGTTTCCAGCTGGAAACACTCAAGCCTGCGGCGAAGCCCGCTTTCCTTTTGCGCCAGCAAAGCGTCCTTGCCGGTGAAGTCGCCCTTTTTGAACGATACGGCAAATCCAAGACCCGCTTCCAGCGGCGTTTCGTCCGGGGTGATGTCCGCGCTCCAGTAAAGATAGCGCTTTTCCATCCGCAGACTGTTGACCGCCTTGTAACCCGCATTGGCGATGCCGAATTCCGCTCCGGCTGCCTGCAGGGCTTCATAAACATAGGCGAGATACTCAGCCGGAATGTGAAGCTCCCAGCCAAGCTCGCCAACATATGTTACCCGCGCCGCCATCACCGGCGCGTAGCCGATCCTGATCCAGCGGCAGCTCATGTAAGGAAAGCCCGCGCCCGAAACGTCGTTCTCACACACCTTCGACAGCACGTCGCGCGAACGCGGGCCGCAGATATTGATGACGCCGTATGCACTGCTCACATCGCGCAGTATCACCGAGCCATCGCGCGGCATCTGCTTCCTGATCCAAGCGCTGTCGCGAGTTCCAAATCCGGACCCGGTGACGATATAAAAAACGTCCTCTGACGGACGCATGATTGTAAGATCGGCCTCGATGCCACCCTTGGAATTAAGCAGCTGCGTGTAAACGACTGCGCCCGGCTCGCGGTCGATATTGCCCGCGGCGATGCGCTGCAGACAGGCCAAAGCGCTGCGTCCGGTCATCTCGAACTTTGAGAAAGACGACATGTCGATCAAAGCCACGTTGTCGCGGATTGCGCGATGCTCGCGTTCGCGTACAGGCGCAATCGCCATCCGGTCGAAGGATTCGATATTCGGCCCGCTCTCGCCGTCCTTCAGGAAATAATTCGGGCGTTCGAAGCCAAACTTCTGTCCATGCACCGCGCCTTGCGCGTTGAGCTTCGGGTAAAGCTGCGAACGCCGTAGCGGACGGCACGCATCTCGCTCCTCTTCCGGCCACGCAATGACGTAATAGCGCGCGTAAGACTCGATCGCGGCATCGCGCAAATAGACAAGACCGTTATGCAGCTTGCCGAAGCGGCGCAAATCGAACGGCCAAAGATCCATGCCGGAATCGCCGTGCGCGATCCAGTTCGCCATCGCAAGGCCCGCGCCACCCGAGGCGGCAATGCCGGCGGTGAACCCGCAGGCGATAAAAAAATTGTCGATGTCGCCGGCAATGCCCATCACTGGCTCGCCATCGGCAGACACCGGGATCGGTCCATTGATGACGGTGCGGATACCCACGTCATTCAAGACAGGAATGCGTTCGGCCGCAGGCGTCACGAACTTTTCCAGCCGGTCGTGGTTTTCCTGAAAAAGCTCCTGCCCAAAACTCATCGGCAACTTGCCGAGCGTTTCGACGGCGACAGTACCTCGCTCCCACCCGCCGATGGCGAGCGCGCCCGGCTCAGACTTCAAATAGAAATTGTAATCGGGATCGCGCAACGTCGGCAGACGATCGGGAATTTTCGGCGATTTCTCGGTGACGAGATATTGGTGCTGCACCACAGTCACCGGCAGATCGACACCGGCCATTTCGCCGACGTGCCGCGCCCACAGGCCGCCAGCATTGACCGCGATCTCGCACGCGATCTCACCCTGATCCGTGACAACATGCGTGATCCGGCGATCCTTCTTCTTGAAGCCCGTTACCGTGACGCCTTCGGCAATCTTCACGCCGCCCGCTCGCGCGCCTTTGGCATAAGCCATCGTCAGCGAATACGGATCGACATAGCCGTCCGACGCGATCCACGTCGCACCGCGCACATCCTTCAGATCGACCAGTGGAAACTTGTCCTTGACCTCATTCGGCCCGACGAGTTCGAGATCGAAGCCATAGCTTTTTGCTGCCGTCGCCGCGCGCTGTAATTCGCTCCAGCGCGCATCGCTGCTGGCAAGGCGCAAGCTGCCAACATTGCGCCAGCCCACATCCTGATCGACTTCATCCCCGATGGTCGAGCACAGCTTCGCGCTGTATTGCATCAGCCGGGTGAGATTGACCTTTGAGCGCATCTGGCCGAGCAGACCAGCGGCATGCCACGTCGAACCTGCGGTCAGCGTCTTCTTTTCGAGCAACAAAACATCGCGCTCACCCGCCTTGGCGAGATGGTACGCAATCGAACATCCGATGGCACCGCCACCGATAATCACAACTCGTGCCCGATCGGGCAATGCAACGCTCAAGCACTCGCCCCCTTGTTACCGACGCTTCTCAGATGGCCGCGCGGTCCGGCAAGCGCGCCAAGATACCAGTCGATGAAATGCTGGACATTCGTTTCGCGGATTTTCGAATACGGGCCCGGCTCATAGCGCGGCGACAGAACGCCCGCCTGATTGGCCGTGCAAATTTCCCAATCCTGCTCGGACGTGCGCTGCCAGAACGGCATCAGCTTATCGAGCTGATAATCCTTGCCTTCGACAGCATCACGGTGGACGAACCAATAGACATCAACCTGCGAATTGGTGGCGTCGATCGGCGTGATGCGTGTCGAAACGGCGTGGTCGTCGCTCGCATGCTGCCAGAAATTCGGGAAGATCGTGGTGCGAAGCGTGCCGTCGCTCCACTTGTTCTTGTCCCGGAACGTGCCCATCAGCGGCGCCACCGGCTTTCCGTCGAGGCTCTGCGTTTTCCAGCCTTCCATCAGCGGCGTGCGCGCTGCGCGCCAAAAGGCTCCGGTCATATCGGATGACGCCATCACCCCGTCGATCCCAAGGCCCAGTGCGTTGAACCGCGCCACGGCCGCCGCCGTCTGCACCTCGACTTCCTGTTCGAGATTGGGAACGAAGCGCGCAGTATCGTAGGTGCCTTTGACATATTCGGGATGCGCCGTGTTGCAGTGGTAGCATTCACGGTTGTTCTCGAAGATCAGCTTCCAATTCGCCTTGACGTTGTAACGCAACGTCTTGGCAAGCTTCGCATTCTCCAGGCCCTGATGCGCCATCTTCGGTGCGACCTCGGTCATCGTCTTTTCGAACGACACCGGATCGTCACCGAGCGCGACAAAAAGAAGCCCGCCAACATTCTTCAGCGGGACCGGGTGCAAACCGAGTTTCGATTGATGTACGCCAAACTCGCGTTCGGTCGGCGTCCGCAATCGGCCGTCAAGTTCGTAAGTCCATGCGTGATAGGGGCATGTGAAGGAGCGCCCGCTGCCATGCTCCTCACGACAGACGCGCGCACCGCGATGCCGGCAGGTGTTATGGAAAGCGCGGATTTCGTTGTCTTGTCCGCGCGACACGATAACCGAGTCATGCCCGATCGCCCACGTCATCCAGTTCCCTGCTTCCGGGATCAAGCAGGAATGGCCGGCATAAAGCCAATAGCGCCGCCAGATGCGGTCGATGTCTGCATTGAAGATATCGGCAGAAGCGTAGAAATCGCGTGCGAGCGGGCCGTTGCCCCGATAGCTCGCGCAGGCATGCTCGATCCGGCTTGGGTCGTACTCGTAAGCGTTGCTCACAATACCTGCCACAAGCGCCCCCGCGCTCCCTGATTTTTCTAGGTTGTCCAGGGCAGAGAATAAGTTTTTACGTTAGTGAAGCTTTTCATCGCTTCAACAACGCCTTCCTTGTAACCCAATCCCGAATCCTTGATGCCGCCGAACGGCGACATCTCGATCCGGTAGCCCGGCACTTCCCATACATTTACCGTGCCCACATCGAGTTCGTTGATGAAGCGCGTGATGTATTCGAGCTTCGAAGTGCACACGCCCGACGACAATCCATAAGCCGTCGAATTGGAAATGCGGATGACTTCGGCAATATCGTTCGGGCAACGGATGATCGGGATCACCGGGCCGAACGTTTCTTCGTGAACGAGTTCGCAATCGTAGGGAACGTGGTCCACCACCGTCGGCGGAAACAATGCGCCCTGACGCGGCTCGCCATGCAGCAGAACGGCACCCTTTTCCACGGCATCCTTCACGCGGCGCTCGAACGACTTCGCGGCGCCTTCGTGGATCACTGTGCCGATGTCGGTTGAGGGGTCCATCGGATCGCCCGCCTTCAACTTCTTGGCCTTGGCGAGGACGATCTTCGAAAATTCTTCCGCAACCTTTTCCACCACAAGAATTCGCTTCACCGCGGTGCAGCGTTGGCCAGAATTCTTCGTGGCGCCCTGCACCGCAAGTTCCGCCGCTTTTTCAAGATCGGCATCTTCCATCACGATCAGCGGATCGTTGCCGCCAAGTTCCAGCACGATGCGGCGATAGCCCGCCTTTTCCGCGATGTATTTGCCGACCTTCACCGAGCCGGTGAAGGTGACAAGGTCGCAGTCCGGGTCGGTGATCATCGAATCCCCCATCGTTGAGGGATTGCCAGTCACGACCGACAGCATTTCCGGCGGAAGGCCCGCTTCATAAAGAACGTCGGCGAGCGCAAGCGCTGTCAGCGGCGTGAGTTCGGTCGGCTTCAGCACAACGCGATTGTTGGTCGCGATCGCAGGCGCAATCTTATGCGACACCATATTGAGCGGATGATTGAACGGCGTGATCGCTGAAATCACTCCGCGCAAAGGCTGGCGCAGCGTGAAAATCTTGCGCGCTTTTCCCTGCGGAGAAATATCGCAGGAATAGGTTTCGCCGTCGTCCTTGATGCAAAGCTGACCCGCGAAGGAATAGACGTCGTAGGCCCGGCCCGCCTCGTAAAGCGAATCCTTCCAGCACAAACCGGATTCCGCCGTGATGATGCGCGCGAAATCTTCCTTGCGGTCACGCAGCAGATCAGCGGTGCGCAGGAGGATTTGCTGGCGCTCGTAGCGCGTCAGCTTCGGCTTGTAGGCCGCAGCTTTCTTGAACGCCTCTCGAACGTGCTCGGGCCGCGCAGCAGGAATCGTGCCGACCACCGCGCCGTTATACGGATTCAGAACTTCGATCTTTTCGTCCGTCTCCACGCGCTTGCCGGCAATACGCATCGCCTCGTGACGAATGGCGGCAACGGGTTTGCTCTGGACGTTCATCAAATCCTCAGTGGACGTGGTTGAGAGCGACGTCGAACACGTCGAAATTGCGAAGCTGATGGCCCGCAGGAACTGTGACTTTGCGGTTGGCGATCATCGGCACCATCTGCTCGGTCAGGCCGCCATGCGAGCGCAGCGGTTCGGTAAGCCCGGTCAGATCGTGGCGCGCGCGGCTCGTGCCGAGAACTTTGTGAATGGTCGACAGCGTAACAATGTCGCCGACGCGATCCGGCGGCAATTCGAAACGCTGGCAGGCATCCGCGCGCGACATGGCGGAGTCGATGCCTTCGACCGCCGACAGTTTCTTCAGCGCATCGGCGAGATTTGCACCTTCCGGCAGATAAACAGTCGCGAACGATCCGAGCGCGCCGTGATGCGCGACATAAGGATCGGTGATCGGCAGGATCACGCGCGCCTTGTCCTTGCCGAACCAGCCGTCGAACAGATCCTGCAGGTAGATCACATCGGGATCACCGTTCGGCAGATGCTTGTCGTTCATGCCGTGATCGGCGGTGAGCACCAGCACGCAGCCGAGCTTGTCGAGCGCACCGACATAGCGATCCATCATCGCGTAGAAGGCATTCGCCACGTCCGAACCGGGCGCAGCTTTATGCTGCACGTAATCGGTGGTGGACAGATACATCAGGTCCGGCTTCTCGCGCATGGCGATAGACACGCCGGCCGCCATCACGAATTCCGACAAATCGGACGAATAGACTTCCGGCAATTTCATGCCGACGCGGTCGAGTATGTTGGCGATGCCGTTAACTTCCATCGTCGTCTGATCGGCTTTTTCCGAGGAGAACGCGATGGCGCGGCCCGACTTCATATCGAGTCCGTTGCCAAGCAACGTGCGCAATTTGTCCTTTGCGGTCACGACAGCGACCTTTGCGCCCGCCTCGTGGAATGCCTTCATGATGGTCGGCGCGCGCATGAACCGCGCGTCGTTCATCATCACTTCTTGCTTGGTCGCCGGATCGTAGAAATAATTTCCGGCAATGCCGTGCACAGCCGGCGGACGCCCGGTGATGATCGAGATGTTGTTCGGATTGGTGAAGCTCGGGATCGCCGAATGCGCGAGCAGGTTCGCGCCGTCCTTCATCAGCCGCTCGAAATTGGGAGCCAGCCCCTTCTCGATCGCGCGCTCGATATAGCCGGGCTCCGATCCGTCGATGCAGACAACGACAGTCGGCGCAGACGGAAATTTGTAGCTTCGCCCGTTGGCCGTGACGTTCGCGCTGTTGCGGTTGAAATTCACGGCGGCTCCCTCAGGCTGCTTTCGCGGGTTTGGGCGAAGCGACTTTCATCTCGCCAAGGATGTCGGCGATGGCACCAAGCGCGCCACGCATGTGTTCGGCGTAAAGCCTGCCGATGCAGCCGATGCGGAAGGAATCCGCGACGGTGAGCTTGCCCGGATAGATGACGTAGCCGCGATCCTTCAGCTTGTCGTAGAAGGTCTGGAACACAAAATTCGGGTCAGCCGGCATGTGGAAGGTCACGATGATCGGTGCCTGCAGGCGATCTGGCAGCAGCGGCTCGAAACCGAGTTCACGCATACCGTCAATCAGAATGCGGCAATTGTCGCTGTAACGCTTGCCACGCCCAGCAACGCCACCCTCGGCGTTGAATTCCTGCAATGCCTGATGGAAAGCGACGATGACGTGGATCGGCGGCGTGAAGCGATATTGACCGGTCTTGCCAAAATTCGCCCATTGATCGTGCAGGTCGAGTACGAGCGTTGTCGCGTTGCCTTTGGTCTTTTCCAGCACCGACTTGCGAGCGAGAACAAAACCAAGCCCCGGCACACCCTCGATGCACTTGTTGGATGAGGCCGCGACCGCATCGAATGTCACCTTGCGGGAATCCAGCATGATTGCGCCAAACGCGCTCATCGCGTCGATCAAGAAGCTCTTGCCGTAGCGCTTCGTGAGCGCGCCAATCTCCTCGATCGGATTGAGAATGCCCGACGTCGTTTCGCAGTGAACGGAGAACACATGCGTGATCGCGGCATCGTCCTTCAGCATCTTCTCGACTGCAGCGAGATCGGGCAGCTTGTCTTCCGCCGTCTCGTGCATGGCGACGCCGCGTCCGGCGATCTCGCAAATCTTCTTCGCGCGCTGTCCGTAAGCGCCGTTGACCAGCAAAAGCACCTTGCCGGATTTCGGGATGAACGTGGTCAGCATGGCTTCGACGGCGAATGTGCCGGAGCCTTGCATCGGGACTGTGACGAATTCGTCACCCCCGTGAATGATGTGGACAAGCTCGCTCAAGACCGACTGGTCGATCTTGATGAAGGCCGCATCGCGCGAACCCCAGTCGTGAACCATCGCCTGCTTCACGGTCTTGGAGGTCGTGAGCGGGCCGGGCGTCAGGAGCAATGAATCGCCGGTTTCTGAGGCTGCGACGGTCTTTTGCGGCATGGCTCGTTGCTCCCTGATCGATTGGTTCTAGCGCGTTGCGGCATATCGATCTAATATGAGTTTTGGATATGAGATATAGGTGGCGTCTATATGAATTTGACGCAAATCCGGGCTTTTCATTTGGTCGCGCAGGCGGGCAGCTTTTCGCTGGCCGCACGCAGCCAGGGCGTGAGCCAACCGACGCTCTCGGCACAAGTGAAGGCGCTGGAGGCGACCTACGGCGTCGCGCTGTTCGACCGGCGCGGACGTGGCGTGCAGATGACGTCAACGGGGCAATCGCTTTATGCCGTGACCACGCGCCTGTTCGCGGCGGAGGATGAAGCCGGCGCGATCCTCGCCGGCAGCCGCGCGCTGACCCGAGGGCATCTGCGCGTCAGCGCGGACGGCCCCTACCACGTCATGAGATTGCTGGCGGAGCTGAAAAGGCGCCATGCGGGCATCACGTTCAGTGTCAAAATCGACAATTCCGCGAACGTTCTGAGCCACGTCCTCGACCACGCCGCCGACATCGCGGTGACCGCGAAAATCACCTCCGACCCACGCATTCACTCGATCAAGCTGCGCGAGGATCGGATCGTGCTGTTCATGCGGAAAGATCACCCTTGGGCGAAGCGCCGCCGCGTGCGGCTCACCGATCTCGCCGGCCGCGATATCGTGGTGCGGGAACGCGGCTCGATCACCCGCGAGGCGTTCGAAACACGACTGGTTGAGGCCGGAATCGTGCCTTCCTCGCTGATCGAGGTGCAGACGCGCGAGGCCGTGCGCGAAGCGGTTGGTGCCGGTTTCGGCTTGGGCGTCGTATTCGACAGCGAATTCCGGGCGGACGACCGCTTCCATTCGCTCGAGATTGGAGATTGCGATCTTGCGGTCGGCGAATATGTCGCCTGCCTGCAGGAGCGCCGCCAGCTCGCCCTCGTCCGCGCGTTCCTCCAAGTCGGCCGTGATATCGGGAACGCGCCCGCACCATCCCGGAGAGCGTCCCCAACAAAACCACTTTCTGAAGCCTCACTTGCGGACTAAGGTCAAAGCCTTCCCGCGCGAGCCACTGCGCCGATTCGGTGGCGACAGCCGCTTCTAGGTCTCAGGTATGTCTGGAACAGAATTATTCGCATCGATCATCGGCAGTGTCGCTCTCCTGCTCTGGGGCGTGCGGATGGTTCGCACCGGAATGATGCGAGCCTTCGGGTCGACGCTGCGCCGCGTCATCGCAACGCGAACACGTACTCGCTTTTCGGCCTTCCTCGCTGGCATTGGCGTCACCGGAATTTTGCAAAGCTCGACCGCGACGGCGCTCCTGCTCGCGTCGTTCACCGCGCGCGGGCTGGTCGCGCTTCCCATCGCGCTTGCCGTTATGCTCGGCGCCGATGTCGGCTCGTCGATTGCCGCACAGATATTCTCATTCGACATCAAGTGGCTTTGGACGATCCTCGTCGGCGTTGGCGTGTTCGTATTCATGGCCTCCGAAGCCGACAAGGCACGCGGCATTGCGCGCATCTTCATCGGCCTCGGTTTCATGCTGCTCTCGCTATCGCATCTGAGCGCCGCCGCGATCCCGCTGAAAGAATCCGCGCTGTTCCGTTCGCTGCTGACCGGCCTCGCCGGCGAGCCGATGCTCGGTTTCCTCGTCGCCATCGCGGTCACATGGCTCGTGCATTCGAGCCTCTCTATCGTGCTGCTGGTGATGTCGCTCGCCGCCGCTGGCGTGATCCCGCCGCCGCTCGCGCTCGCGCTTGTGCTCGGCGCAAATGTTGGCGGCGCCGTCGCTCCGCTTCTCTCGCTGTCCGGCTCACCGGCTGCCGGACGGCGCGTGCCGCTCGGCAATCTGCTCATGCGCGCGCTGATCGCGGTGCCACTGCTTTTCATCGTCACGCCAATTGCAGACCTTCTCGCCCAGATCGAAGGACATTCGGCGCGGCAGGTGATCAATTTCCACACCGCGTTCAATATTCTCGTAGCGATCATCTTCCTGCCGCTGACCGCCTATGTCGCGCATCTTTGCAATCGCGCGATGCCGGACCAGCCGGAGGCTGAGGAATTCGGCAAGCCGCGCCACCTCGATCCGAACGTGTTCGACACGCCTTCGGAGGCGCTCGCATGCGCCATGCGTGAAACGCTGCATCTGGGTGATCGGGTCGCCGACATGCTTCGGCAGGCACTGATCGCGCTGGAAAAATCCGACACGAAAGTGGTGAAAGAGGTTGAGAAATCCGACGACGCCGTTGATCGCCTGCACGAGGCAATCAAGCTCTATCTCGTGAAGGTTTCGAAAGCGGAAATGTCCGACGAGGAAAGCCAGCGCTACGTCGAGATTCTCACTTTCACGACGAATCTGGAACACGTCGGCGACATCATCGACAAAAACCTGATGGAGCTTGCGACCAAGAAGATCAAGAACCGCTCGACTTTCTCGATGGAAGGACTGCAGGAAATCCGCACCTTCCATGCGCGCGTGATGGACAATATGCGCCTGTCCTTCAACGTGTTTGCAACACGTGATGTCGCGCTCGCACGCCGTTTGCTCGCTGAAAAAGCCTCGATGCGTTCAGCCGAACTCGCGGCTGCGGAAAGTCATTTCGCGCGGCTGCGTGAAGGCCGGCCTGAATCAATCGAGTCGAGCGCGATTCATCTCGACGTCATCCGCGACCTGAAGCGGATCAACGGGCATCTGACGTCGGTCGCCTATCCGATCCTCGAGGTTGCGGGCGAATTGCACGATAGCCGCCTGCGCAACCGGAAGGCCGAAACTGCACCGGCCGTTTCGTCCGGCAAGACGGTCACGTCCTAAGCTATCCGACCCGGATCAGCACCAATCCGCAGACGATCAGTATTGCGGCGATCAAGCGTGCGGCACGCACCGGCTCCTTGAGAAACACAACCGCGATCGCTGCACCAAACAACACGCTCGTTTCCCGCAATGCCGCAACCATGCCAATCGGCGCAACCGACATCGCCCAGATCGCGATCCAGTAAGACGCGAGCGATAACGCGCCGGCGATCAGTCCAACGCGCCAATACGGAATGACCATCGGGACGATCTGCGGCCCGCGGCGCGCTATCGCAAATAAAAGCATCATCGCGCCGTCAAGAATGAACAGCATCACCGCATAGGCATGCGCGCTTTGCGCGACGCGTCCGCCAATCCCGTCGGCCAGCGAATAGCCGCAGATTGTTACCGCTGTGAATAATGCAAAGCCCACAGTGCGGCGGTCGATGCGCGTCAGATCGCGGCCGCCGTGCGTGGAAAGCAGCAGAATGCCGAGCGCGAGAATGACGATACCCACCCACGGCAACACGCCAAGCCGCTCGCCGATAAACAGTGCACTCACACTCGCGGTCATCAGCGGCGCGGAGCCGCGCGCAATCGGATAGACCTGCCCCATGTCGCCGGTGCGATAGGCTTCGGTTAGCCCGATGTAATAGCCGAAATGAAAGATCATCGAAGCGATGAGATAGGGCCAGCACTCGAAGGCCGGCAGCCCCACAATCGGCATCGCAGGCAACGCGATCAGCGCCGAAGCAACGGCAATCAGCGCAACCACCGAAAACGGATCGAGCCTGATTTTGATGAAGGCGTTCCAGCCCGCATGACAGGCCGCAGCAATGAGAACGGCGAAGAAGACGAAGGTATCCATTTCAATCCCGGCTGTATTCAGCCGTTCAGGCTTTGACGCGGGCGCTCGCAGGATCGTAAGGCGCCTTGATACTTGCACGTACGGACACGCGCTCACCCGCAATGTCGAGTTCGAACGGACCTTCGAGGAATTTGGCGTCAACCTTTTCGCCGCCGGTCGCCACGTAACCAAGTGCAACCACGCCACCAACCGTGTGACCATAGGCGGCAGAGGTCACTTCGCCCGCAGGCTTACCGTTACGCAGGATCAATTCGCCGCTATGCGCGAGCGGCGTGTCGGGCGATGTCGCGACAAAACTCAGCATACGCCGTTGCAGCGGCTTGTCCTTGGCGGTGGTCAACGCCGCGCGCCCGATAAAATTGCCCTTGGTGAGATCGACCGCGAAGCCAAGCCCTGCTTCGTATGGCGTGTAATCGGGTGTGAGTTCACGCCCCCAGGCGCGATAGCCTTTTTCCAAACGCAGCGAGTCGATTGCGTAGTAACCGGCAT
>CAMBBO010000081.1 GCA_945862935.1 Pseudorhodoplanes sinuspersici
CCCGCTTCTCAATCGACAATTCCGAAAGCCCGCAGAAACGCCGCTCTACATATGGCTGTCGACTTGGGTCGCGGGCAGCTTTTTGGTGTCCATCGCCCGCATCATCAAATCCACGTTGACGTTGGGACGATCCTTGAGCGCCTCGACAAGACAGCCCTTCACGTACTTGCGGCGCTGAAGGAACGCCACCTTCTTCCCTTTCGCTTCGGCCTTGCAGGCCACATTCGCCCGCTTGAAGGCCGCCTTGTCTGCCGCCGAAAGTTTCGCGGCTTCTGCGGGAGTGAATGTAAAGACAATACCCGCGCCGAGCACGATACCCACGACGATCGCAAGCGCTTTGATGGGGCATTTCGACATTTGTGTTTTCCTTGTGCCGGAAGCACCGAATGAATTTTATAGCGGTACACCATGCCATGCGACCAAGTTCGTGCAAAGAGCCGGCTACCCTAACCGGAACACGATTCGGCGATGAAACCGCTGGCCAGAAGGCCGGCTATGCTGCAGCGAAAATTTCGCGCTGCGGCATCGGTACGCCCGCTATCACTGCTTCCACGCCGCAAATGCTTCCGCGAAGGCGCGTTCGCCCGGCGTGCCTTTTTCCAGCGCGAGAATGGCGCGGCGATTGTTGGTGTAGACGATTGGGATATCGAACCAGGCGCGCTCTTTCAGCAATTCGATATTGCGCTGGCGATCCGATTCCACCGCGGACAATCCGATCAGGAAGAACCCGCTCGTCACCTTGACGGCAAGACCGGCGAGCGGCGTGCCGCGCGTCTGCTCGGCCTGTTTCATCAGCACGCCGGGAACGTTTGAAATTCCGCCGGGCGCGAAATCCGCAGGCAGATTGAACATGATCTCTACGGTGTGGCTCGCCGGCAAAGTCTGATCGGCGTTCTGACGGATCGAGAACGTCATGTTCATGCGGCGCTCAGGGATTTCCACATCCGCGCGCACTGCGATGTCCGGCGGCTTGCCGGCGCCGGGCGAAATGGTTTCGGTCCGCCAGATGACCGAGCCGATATAGCGTTTGCCCTGCGGATCGTTCGCCTCTTCTTCGTAAAGCACGACGCGCTGCGCGACCGGCGGCGCAACCGGGCCGCCTTGCGGTTGCGTGGCGCTGCCCGCCCCGCCGACACGATCGTTGATCTTGGGGCGTGTAGCGGATGACGGTGACGTTGCGACGTCGCGCGCCACCGGTGCTGGCGAACCGCGGAACGCCTGATAGAGGCCCGAAATTGTGCCGCGCTGCCAATAGGCGAGCGAAGCGAGCGCCACGACGATCACAACAGAGATCGCGATCTTGATGAGCCCGAGCGCAATCGGCATGCCACGCGGCTGCGGTGGAATGTCGTCGTCCGCGTGCGCACGGCCACGCGGCGGCGCTTCGGCATAGTCGTGGCCTTGATCGTAACCTTGCGATGGATAATTCGGATCGAAACCCTGCGGCGGATAGTCCGGACGCAGCGTTTCCGGATCGAGCACCGGCTGGTGCTGGTCGAAATCGTAAGCGGTCGGCAGGCCAGCGAGCGGATCGCGCGGCGGCATTGGCGGCTGTGGCCGCGCGGCAGGCGGCGGCGGTGGCCGATCGTAACCGCCGTGGCCGAAGCCAACTTCCTCCGGCACCGGCACACGGGTCGGGCGCATCGGCGGCGGCGAAGGCGGGGATGTGAGCGGTGCGGATTGCGGCATCGGCGGCCGCGCTTGCGGAGGCGACGATGGAAACGGCGCAGGCGCAGCGCGCGGCGTTTGAGCGGGTGGCTGTGGCGCCGAAACCGGCGGAGGTGCCGGATTGAATTGCACCTGCGGAGGCTGTGCGGACGGTGCAGGCCTTGGGGCTGCGGGCGGCGGGGCGGCGGGTTGTGGCGCGGCAGGACGCGGAGCCGCCGGTTGTGCGGCCGCACCCGCCTCGGCGCGCGGGCGGCGGGCGGCTTCCGCCTCGACCTTGCGGATCGCCTCTTCCAGCGAGAGGCGCTCGCGAGTGATGTGGGCTTCCTCGAGGGGTGGCGCGACCCCGCGAAGCTGCGTCACCAACGCCGTACGCGCCCGCTCGTAGAGAGCGCGGCGAGCTTCGCCGGTATTCCGTTCCAGTCCGGCGACGGCGCGTGCAACGAGAGGGTAATAGTCCGCCATCTCTTTATTATGCCGCTTTTCCCGCCGATGGCGATTCAGGCTTCAAAGGGATTTTGCATCAGAATCGTGTCTTCACGTTCTGGGGATGTGGACAACAATGCAACCGGGCACCCGATCAACTCCTCGACCCGGCGCACATACTTGATGGCCTGCGCGGGAAGGTCGGCCCAGGACCGCGCATTGGCGGTCTTGTCCTTCCAGCCCTCGACCGTTTCATAGATCGGCTCGACCTGCGCCTGCGCATGCTCGCTCGCGGGCAGATAGTCGATCTCGCGGCCATCCAGCTTGTAGCGGGTGCAGACCTTGATCTCGTCGATGCCGTCGAGGATGTCGAGTTTGGTCAGCGCGATGCCGTTGATGCCGCTCGTTCGCACGGTCTGGCGCACAAGCACGGCGTCAAACCAGCCGCAGCGGCGCGGGCGGCCTGTGACCGTGCCGAATTCGTGGCCGCGCTCGCCGAGCAGCTTGCCGATGTCGTTCTTCTGTTCAGTCGGGAACGGACCGTTGCCGACGCGGGTGGTGTAGGCCTTGGTGATGCCGAGCACATAGCCGATGGCGCCGGGACCCATGCCAGATCCCGTTGCGGCCTGTCCCGCGACAGTGTTCGATGACGTAACATAAGGATAAGTGCCGTGGTCCACGTCGAGCAACGCGCCCTGCGCGCCTTCGAACAGGATGCGCTTTCCTTCACGGCGCTTTTCGTCGAGCAACTGCCAGACTGAATCCATGTAAGGCAGAACGTGCGGGGCGACCTGCGCCAGCTCATCGTAAATCTGCTTCGGCTGGATTTCCGGGAGATTCATGCCACGCCGCAAAGCATTGTGATGGGCGAGCAGCCGATCCACCTTGCCGTTCAGAGAATTCAGATCGGCGAGATCCATCAGCCGGATAGCTCTGCGGCCGACCTTGTCTTCGTAAGCCGGACCGATGCCGCGCTTGGTCGTGCCGATGCTCGACGTGGTTGCGGATTCGCGGATGGCATCGAGTTCGGAATGCAGCGAAAGAATGAGCGCCACGTTTTCGGCGATACGCAGGCTGTCCGGCGTGACCGCGACGCCCTGCGCCTTCAGCCGGTCGATCTCTTCGACCAGCGCGCGCGGATCGACCACGACGCCGTTACCGATGACCGATAGCTTGCCCGAACGCACGACGCCGGACGGCAGCAGCGATAATTTGTAAGTCTTGCCGTCGATGACGAGGGTGTGGCCGGCATTGTGACCGCCCTGGAAGCGGACCACGATGTCCGCCTGCTCCGACAGCCAGTCGACAATCTTGCCTTTGCCTTCGTCGCCCCATTGGGAACCGACGACCACCACATTCGCCATGCCTAGTGTCTAACCTCGCCGCTGCCTCGGACGCGCCGGCGCGAGCCAGGGTCCGGCTTCGGATAAAGGATGCTGACGCTGGAGGCAAGGAAAGAAGACCTGCGGGCGCGTGCGACGGCCACGTTAAGTCACTGAGATTGCGTAATTTTAGCAGGTGCGACCGCAAGCCTTGGGATGCTTTTCGCGAGGATTTCCGCAATCCGCATGCAGGCCATGCCGCGCGGGCGCTACCCCGCCTGCGTGCGTTGACCTAAAGCTTCGCGCGCCGGCTCATCCTCCGCGAAATTCCCAGAAAGACCGACAATGCCAGCACGGCTGCGCCGAGCCGCGGGCCTGATTTTTGACCGGCCTTATCTCCTGCTCACGCTGACGTCGCTGTTCTGGGGCGGCAACATCGTGCTCGCGCGCTTCATCGCGGGGCAGGTGCCGCCAGTCGCCATCTCCTATATCCGCTGGATCATCGCCTTCTTCATCCTGATCCCATTCGCGTGGTCGCATGTGAAGCGCGACTGGAGCACGTTCCGCGCAAGCCTGATCGTGATGATCGCGCTCTCCATTACAGGCACCGCAGCGCCGAACATGATGGCGTTCATCGGTCTTCAATATACGCAGGCGATCAACGCGCTGCTGATCCAGTCGTCCGGTCCGCTGCTGATTGCGTTCTGGGCGCTGGCGCTATTCGGCGACCGCCTGACGCGCGGTCAGATCGCAGGCATTCTCATCTCGCTCACCGGCGTCATCGTCATCATCTGCCGCGGAGACCCTTCGCTTTTGCTGTCGGTGAACTTCAATATCGGCGATCTGTGGATCGTCGGCTCGCTGCTGGTATTCGGCTTCTATTCGGCATTTGCGAGGAAGCGGCCAGCAATCCACCCGCTCTCTTTTCTGATTTTCAATATCGCGCTCGGCACGATTGCCCTCACGCCGATTTTCGCTTGGGAAGTCTCGACCGGGTACACGATGTCGCTGAACTGGATAACGATCGGCACACTCGCTTACGTGTCGATCTTCCCGTCCCTGCTCGGCTACCTTTTCTTCAATCGCGGCGTCGAGCTGATCGGCCCGAACCGCGCGGCGCCGTTCCTGCACCTGACGCCGTTCTTCGGATCGCTGCTCGCGATCCTGCTGCTGGGCGAGCGGATGGAGCTGTTCCACATCACCGGCTATGCGATGATCCTCGTCGGGATCACCGTCGCGACCGTGAGACGATAGCCTCTAGAACCGCAACGGCCGAGCCGATTGCACCTGCGGCAGTCCGCGCACCTTGTCGAGCACGGCTTCAGGTAGTTCGCCGTCGATCTCGATCAGCGCAATCGCGTTTCCGCCCGGCGCTTCGCGGCCGACATGGAAGGTTGCGATATTGATGTTGGCCTCGCCGAGCGTGCCGGAGAATTTTCCGATGAAGCCCGGCTTGTCGAGGTTTGTAATGTAAATCATCGAGGGGCCGAATTCCGCGTCCATGCGGATGCCCTTGATGTTGACGATGCGCGGGCGTCCGTCTGCGAACACCGTGCCCGCCACGGTGCGGGTCTGGCGCTCGGTTTCCACCGTGATGGTGATGAGGCTTTCATAATCGCCTTCGGCCTCGCGCGTCGTCTCCTCCACCACCATGCCGCGCTCTTTCGCGACAACGGGAGCCGAGACGACGTTCACGTCACCGAGCATCGGCCGCAGCATTCCAGACAGGGCAGCGGACGTGAGCGCCTTGATTTTCATGCGCGCGACCTCGCCCTCATAGGTGATCTGCACCTTCGAAATTCCGCTTTCGGTCAACTGACCCGTGAACGAGCCGAGTTTTTCGGCAAGCGCGATGAACGGGCGAAGCCGCGGCGCTTCTTCCGCCGTGATCGAGGGGAAATTTACCGCATTCGAAATCGCACCGCGCAGAAGATAATCCGACATTTGCTCCGCGACTTGCAGCGCGACATTTTCCTGAGCTTCGGTGGTGGCAGCGCCAAGGTGCGGTGTGCACACGACGTTCGGATGGCCGAACAGCGGGTTTTCCGTCGCGGGTTCCGTGGTGAACACGTCGAAAGCAGCGCCCGCAACCTTGTTGCCATCGAGCGCCGCACGCAGCGCCACTTCGTCAACGAGGCCACCGCGAGCGCAATTCACGATACGGACGCCGGGCTTCATCGACGCAAGCGCCTTGGCGTCGATAATGTTCTTTGTCTTGTCGGTCAGCGGCGTGTGCAGCGTGATGAAATCGGCACGCTTGAACAATTCGTTCAGTTCAACCTTTTCCACACCAATGTCGATTGCGCGTTCCGGCGAAAGAAAAGGATCGTACGCGATCACCTTCATCTTCAACCCTTGCGCGCGGTCGGCAACGATCGCGCCGATATTGCCACAGCCGATCACGCCGAGCGTCTTGCCGGTAATCTCGACGCCCATGAACTTGTTCTTTTCCCACTTGCCCGCCTGCGTGGACGCATCAGCGGTTGGAATCTGGCGGGCGAGTGCCAGCATCATCGTGACCGCATGTTCCGCGGTCGTGATCGAATTTCCGAACGGCGTGTTCATCACGATCACGCCTTTTGCCGTGGCGGCGGGAATATCGACATTGTCGACACCGATGCCGGCGCGGCCGATCACCCTCAGCTTCTTCGCGTTTTCCAGAATTTTCGGCGAGACCTTCGTCGCCGAACGGATGGCAAGCCCGTCGTAATTGCCGATGACGGCTGCGAGCTTCTCCTTGTCCTTGCCGAGATTGGGCTGGAAATCGACCTCGATGCCGCGATCCTTGAAGATCTGCACGGCAGCATCGGACAACGCATCGGAAATGAGAACCTTGGGAGCCATGGGTCTACCCGCTTGATCTGAAATTGTGAGGGGAAGCGGCGCGCGACCACGCGCGCCGAAAATTACGCGGCCAATTACGCGGCTTTGAGCTGCGCGGCCTTGGTTTCGGCGAAGGCCCAGTCGAGCCACGCGGTCAGCGCCTCGACGTCGCTCTTCTCGACGGTCGCGCCACACCAGATGCGAAAGCCCGGAGGCGCATCGCGATGGTTGGCGATGTCGTAGGCGATGCCGCCCTTCTCAAGCTTTGCGGCAACGGCCTTGACGAAATCCCATTGGCCCTCGACCGGCAGCTTTGCAATCGCTGCGTCGACAACCTTGAGACAGACCGACGTATTCGAACGCACCGCAGGATCGGCAGGAAGCGGCGCGATCCACTTTGAAATCGCAAGCCAGTCGCTGACAGCCTTGGTGTTGGCATCGGCGCGCGCGATCAACCCTTTAAGGCCACCCGCCGACTTCGCCCATTGCAGCGTGTCGAGATAATCCTCGACGCAGAGCATCGACGGCGTGTTGATCGTTTCGCCAACGAAGATGCCTTCGATCAGCTTGCCGCCCTTGGTCATGCGGAAAATCTTCGGCAGCGGCCAGGCTGGCTTGTAGCTTTCCAGCCGTTCGACTGCGCGCGGCGAAAGAATGATCATGCCGTGCGCGGCTTCACCGCCGAGCGCCTTCTGCCAGGAGAAGGTCACAACATCGAGCTTTGCGAAATCGAGCGGCTGCGCGAAGGCAGCAGAGGTTGCGTCGCAGAAGGTCAGACCCTTGCGATCGGCCTTGATCCAGTTGGCATTCGGCACGCGCACGCCCGAGGTCGTGCCGTTCCATGTGAAAACAATGTCGGTGTCGCTGTCGACCTTGGAGAGGTCCGGCAATTCACCGTACGGCGCCTTGATGACGGTGACATCTTTCAGCTTGAGCTGCTTCTCGACGTCGGTGACCCAGCCTTCGCCGAAGGATTCCCACGAGAGCATCGTGACCGGGCGCGCGCCGAGCATCGACCACATCGCCATTTCCATGGCGCCGGTGTCGGATGCGGGCACGATGCCGATGCGGTAATCGGCAGGTACTTCGAGCACTTCGCGGGTCAGATCGATGGCGCGCTTAAGCTTCGCCTTGCCGATCTTGGCGCGGTGCGAGCGGCCGAGAGCCGCGTCTGTCAGTGCTTGAAGGGACCAGCCCGGACGCTTGGAGGTGGGGCCGGATGAAAAATGCGGGTTAGCCGGCCGCACGCCGGGAGCGGTATTCGTCATTGCATCTATCCTTCCAGATAGCATGCCCCTCGGTGGGGAGGGGTGTCCCGCGTTTGGGATTAAGGAAGGAGAGCCGCGCCGTCAAGCGCGCCGGTGCATAGGCTTTAGATCAATGCCGGATCAGAACTTGATCGCGAGGCCCACGCGGGCGCTGTTCAGCCCGGTACCGATGCTGGACAGTGAAATATATTCGTATTCGGCGCGGGCAAACATGTTCGGCATGAGCTGCACGTCGAGGCCGGCACCAATCGCATAACCATAGGCAAGGATGTTTGTTTTGCCCTCCGTGCCGGTTACGGAAGCAGCCCCCGGACCCGCAGGAGCCGGGACGGTCGCGCCGTTATAGACCGGCGCAGGATAACTGACGGTCGCGGTCGTGAATGTCGTCGCGCGGGCGAGCGCAAGGCCACCCGTGACGTAAGGCAGGAATTGACCGAAGGCGTAACCGATGCGTCAGCGCGCCGTGACCACGTCGGTCACTTGGATTTGCGATTGGGCGGTTGCCGTCACGTCATACTGAAAATCGTTGGACAGAGTGGCGACCCGCTCCATCGTACCGGACGCGCTGTTCTTGTAGTTGGTCCGCATGTAATTGATGTCCATGCCGAGGACCAGTTCATCCCACTGCGTATTGTAACCGATGAAGCCGCCGAAACCCGTCGTGCGTGTGCCGTCGGATGCGGAATTCGAGATCACCGGCCAGGTCGACACCATCATTTCGTCTTCGATCCGCGTGAATCGAAGCATGTCGGAAATGAGAGGGCCGGTTACGTTGGTGAAGTTCGAGTTGCCGAGAACGTAGCTCATCTGGCCGCCGCCATAGACGCCGGCCCAGTTCTGCACCACGGGGCTTTGCTCAATCACGCTGCCACGCAGGGCATCCTGCGCGTGCGCATTGTGCGCCAACACCATCGCAACGGCAGCTAAACCGAACGCACGCATGAGCCGACCTTGTTTCATACTTCTGTTACGTCGCAACGCTTGCGGGCGTTACGTCACATCGCCCAGCGAAAGCCGGCGCGAACTTCATGCGAGGTCAGATTTTTCACAGTGAGCTGGTCGCCAGCCGATGTCAGGCCGGTCGTCGCCTGCCCCTGATCGAGATAGCGATAGCCGATGTCGACGAGGAAATTCGGGCTGAAGCAATAAGCAAAGCCGCCCATCGCAGCCCATGCGAGATTCCAGCGTTCGCCGGTGACTGCGGCGGTCGGAAGCGACGAACTGACGAACTCGGTTGAGCGGACATACGCCCCACCGACGCCGCCACCCACATAAGGTGTCATTCCGTACCAGGTGCCGAGATCGAAATAGATGTTCGCAAGCGCCGTCGCCGACTGAACCTTGCTGCTGAAGTCGGGCGAGAAGCCGGGCGTGTCGCCGCGATAGGTCACCGGCAAGGCGTAGTCGAAGGTGATGTCGGAGCGGAACCAGGACCACTTGTATCCAGCGCCAAGTCCGACCGCGAAAGCATCCTCGATGCGATTGTTTGTAGGATTTGGCGCGATCAGCGACGACACCGATCCGGACATCATAAAGCGATAACCGAGATCGCCGCGCAGGTACCAGCCGGACAAGGATTCTTCGATCGGGGCGCGCTGCACCACCGGCGGAATTGGCGGAAGCGGCATGTCGGCAGCAAAAGTGTTGCCGCCCGAAGCGACGAGAATTGCTAGAGCGAGAATTCTGGATTTACGCATGACGATGATTCCTTGTTGATTTCAGACGGGCATCAGCCTTTGCGCATCAATGGCGCGGGGCCGTAGTAAGGCTGCTGCTGCGGGTATTGCTGCTGGTATGTCGGCTGCTGATAGGCCGGCTGCTGCTGATAGGCGGGCGGCGCTGCGTATTGCTGCTGATAAGCAGGCGCCGGTGCTACGAGCACCTGCTGCGCCGGCTGTGGCGCGGGCGGAACATAATTCGTGCGGTAAGCGGGTTGCGCCGCGCCGTAATCACCAAAGGCCCAGCGCATGCCAAGCTTGATGTCATGCGACGTGATGTTCTTGTACGTCCACGGATTGTTGATCGTGTTCGTGCCGTCGTAGTTGATGACGTCGCCGGTGATGCCGTCGCCGAGGCTGACGTAGCGATAGGCGAGTTCAACCGTGAAATTCGGATTGACCTGATAGCCAAGGCCCGCGTGCAGCGCCCAGGCAAAATTCGTGCTCGACCCGTCACCCGCGTATCCGCCGCCGCCGTTCTGAATATTGTCGTCGCGGAAACCGGAAATCTTGACGTTGGCGATGCCGACGCCCGCGCCGATGAACGGCGTGATGCACCACCAGGTGCCGAGATCGGCATAGACGTTTGCGAGCAGCAGCCACTCGGATTTGTTGCCGGAATAATTGTTGCTGCCGCCGGTATAGGTGTCGAGACCACGCAGCGCAGTCTTGCCGCGATATTCGCCGGTCACATCAAAGCGTAGCCAACTGTTGTAGAGGTAGCCGACGCCGCCTCCGAACAGCATCCCGGAATCGAACGAGATCGGATCGAGCCAGCCGAAGCTGGCGGCGGTCGCGATCTGCACGTTCTCGGCCGACTTGACCTGCTGGTTGGTCATGCCGATGTCGCCGCGCAGATACCAGCCGGAGAAATCAACGGCCGGGGGCGGCGCCTGATACACCATCATCGGCGGGGGTGCGGGCATGTCTGCGGCGCGTGCACCAATCGCGGACACAATCGCGGTGGTCGCGGACGCCACAGCGATCAGAGAACACTTCACGCTGATCATCGTAATTCCTTCCATCCGGCAACAACCGGAAACGTGGTTTGGAAAGGACGATGGCAGGGAAACCTTAAGCGTGACTTAACCCTAATTTTTAACCACGAATTTTAATGCTGGTTACGGCGAACAAAGTCACCGCGTGCTGCAAAAGCCGGGCTGATTTTTCATTTTAAGAATTCGTTCAGAAACAAAAATGCGCGTTAAGGATTTGCGATTGGATCGCGCGCAAACCGCCAAAAAGAAAATGGCCGGGACAAGCCCGGCCATGACAACACCAAAACGCTGGAAGGCGATTATTTCTCGCCGCTGTCCAGATCGCCGATGTGGTGCTGCGAATAAAGCTCGACGCCCATATCCTTCACGAGATCAATTTGCGTCTCGAGGAAATCAATGTGGCCTTCTTCGTCCGTCATCAGTTCGATGAACAGATCGCGCGACGGATAATCCTTCACGCCCTCGCAATAATGCGCGGCTTCCTGATAGAGCGCACGCGCCCCATATTCGGCGGCGAGGTCGACATCGAGGATTTCCTTGATGTTCTGCCCGATATGCAGCGGATCGAGCACCTGCATGTTCGGGAAGCCTTCGAGGAAGATGATGCGCACGGTGAACTTGTCGGCGTGCTGCATTTCTTCGATCGATTCCTCGCGCCATTTCTTGGCGAGGCCGTGGTATCCCCAGTCGTCCAGGAGCCGGTAATGGATCCAGTACTGGCTCACCGCGGTCAGTTCGCTGCGAAGCCCCCTGTTCAGGTATTCGATGACCTTCGGGTCGCCTTTCATCGGAAAATCTCCTCAAAAAACATAGTTTAGAGCTAATCTAAACTAGTCATCAGTGCAAGTCATCGCCCGGCGCGGTGGAACCGCGCAGGCGCATAAGTGCCAATAGCGGAATTAGAGCTCGCGCCCGGTAAGCGGGCAGGTCTGGCAGCCTACGTCGCAGGCACCAAGGGCTTCGTCCATTATCTTCTTGATGGTCCGCAGGCAGCGGCCGCATTGGGCGCTGCAGCCGAGGCAGCCGTGAACGCGGGTCGCGGAACGCGGCGCGCCTTCGCCCGCGTGACACACCGTGCGCACGTCGCTATCGGTCAAAACGTTGCAGGAGCAGACAATCATTCCGGCGGCGTTCTTTTTTTGACTTGCCCTCCGTATCGCTACGGGATGGGGACGCCTGCGCCAAGCCAAAAAAGCTGCTTTTGGACGTTATCTAAAGTAGCTCGCCTTAGGCCGCCGCGACGGACAGCGCCTCGACGATTTCGTCGACCACCGCTTCCACGAGATGCGGATCGTCGCCCTCGCCCATGACCCGGATCACAGGCTCCGTACCGGAGGGGCGAATGACCAGACGGC
>CAMBBO010000082.1 GCA_945862935.1 Pseudorhodoplanes sinuspersici
GCCAACGGGCTGCACACGGTCTGCGAGGAAGCGGGCTGCCCGAATATCGGCGAGTGCTGGGAGAAGAAACACGCGACCTTCATGATCATGGGGGACACCTGCACCCGCGCCTGCGCGTTCTGTAACGTGAAAACTGGCTTGCCTGGCGCGCTCGATCCGAATGAGCCTGTGCATGTTGCCGAAGCGACGGCAAAACTTGGCCTCAATCATATCGTCGTCACTTCGGTGGATCGCGACGATCTCGCCGATGGCGGCGCGGAGCATTTCGCGCAGACTATCCGCGCGATCCGCGAACGCTGCCCCGGCACCACGATTGAAGTTCTGACGCCGGATTTCCTGCGCAAGGACGGCGCAATCGAAGTCGTCGCGCGCGCAAAGCCCGACGTGTTTAACCACAATCTCGAAACCGTGCCGTCGAAATATCTCACCGTGCGGCCGGGCGCGCGCTATTTCAATTCGATCCGCCTGCTTCAGCAGGTGAAGGAAATCGACGCTTCGATGTTCACGAAATCCGGTATCATGGTCGGATTGGGCGAAGAGCGTAACGAAGTGCTGCAGCTTATGGACGATCTTCGCGCGGCGAATGTCGATTTTCTCACCATTGGCCAATACCTGCAGCCGACGCGCAAGCATCATCCGGTCGTTCGCTTTGTCACGCCGGATGAATTCAAGGCGTACGAGTCCATCGCGTATGCCAAAGGGTTCCTGATGGTGTCGTCCTCGCCGCTGACGCGCTCATCGCATCATGCTGGCGAGGATTTCGCCAAGCTGCGCGCAGCACGCGCCGCGTCCGCTTCGCATGCGTGAAACATGCGCCGCGTCCTGGTGATCGGGTCGCCGGGGTCGGGCAAGAGTACGCTTTCAATCCGTCTCGCCGCAAAGCTCGCGGTTCCGGTTCACCATCTCGATCGCCATCACTGGGAGCCCGGCTGGCGTTACCGCGAAGCGGCGGACGCGAGGGAGCGCGTGCGCCTGCTAACGGAGTCGCCGCAATGGGTGATGGACGGGAATTTTTCCGAAACATTCGATCTGCGTATGCCCCGCGCCGACACGCTCATCTGGCTTGATTATCCGCGCGTGATTTGCATTCAGCGCATTCTCATACGCACCCTCAAGGATCACGGCACGCAAAAGGCCGATTTGCCGGAGGGCTGCCCGGAAAAGTTCGATACCGGCGTGCTCCGTTTTGCGTGGCGCTTTGCTAAAGAAAGCCGACCGCAAATCACGTCCGGTCTCGAACAATTCGGCCAGCACCTGCATGTCTTCCGCCTCTGCGATGACAGTGACGTCGCTGCATTTGCCCGCACGCAAGGACTGGCCTGATGCCGGAATTTTCGACGACACGGCGGGTCGGTCATGCGGCGGGCGATATGTTCGATCTTGTCGCCGATGTTGAGAAATACCCGCAATTCGTTCCGCTCTGCCGCGCGCTCACGTTGCGAAAGCGCATGCCCGGTGCGGACGGCACCGAGGTCATCGTCGCCGACATGACGGTTGCCTACAAGGTCTTCCACGAAACCTTCAAGAGCCGCGTGACCATCGACCGGCCCAAGCTGGGTATCCTTGTGGAATATCTCGAAGGTCCGTTCAGCAAAATGGAAAATCGCTGGGAGTTTCACCCGGCAGGCGAGAGGGCTTGCGACGTGAAGTTTTTCATCAGCTACGAATTCAAGAGCCGTACGCTTGCGATGCTGATGGGGGCGATGTTCGAGGCTGCATTCCGGCGCTTTGCCGATGCGTTCGAGCAGCGCGCTAATGCCGTGTATGGGCGAAAGACAGTCTAGTAAGCAGCGTGCCGCGGCGGTTGCGCGTCGAGTTTCTCGGCTGCGTCATGCAGCATCCGAAATGCCTGCAATACCGACAGCTTTCGCACGTCGCTGCGCCCGATATTGCCGAAGCGCTTTTCCGTATGGACGATTGCGCCAGCGCGTGTCGCCACGGCAAAATGCACAAGCCCGACCGGCTTTTCCTCGCTGCCGCCGTCCGGGCCTGCGATGCCGGTCACCGAAACTGCGAGATCGACCTTGGCGCGTCCCAAAACGCCCTTCGCCATTTCCTCCGCGACCTGTTTGCTGACCGCGCCGTAGGTCGTGAGCGTCTCGCGCGACACGCCTAGCATCTCGTGCTTTGCCTGATTGGAATACGTGATGAAGCCTCGGTCGAGGATGCTCGACGTGCCGGGTAATTCGGTCAGCATACCGGCGACGAGACCCGCGGTGCAGGATTCAGCCGTCCCGATCAGAAGGTTCTTGCGTTTGCAGATTTCAAAGAGTTGCTTAGCTGCCTGAACGATGTCCTCGTCCAGCATGTCAGTCCGACCCCGGCAGCGCGATCGTCGCGTTGGCATAAGCGACCATGCCTTCACGCTTGCCGATGAATCCCATCTGCTCGTTGGTCGTGGCCTTCACGCCAACGCGGCTTGCGGTAATCCCCGCAATCTCGGCGATCCGCGCGCGCATCGCGTCGCGGTGTGGACCGATTTTCGGCGCCTCGCACACGAAGGTTAGATCGAGATGCACGATGCGGCCCTTGCGCTGTGCGACGCGGTCGACCGCGAATTTCAGGAAGCGGTCCGACGTCGCACCGCGCCATTGCGGATCGGAGGGAGGAAAATGATCGCCGATATCACCTTCGGCCAGCGCGCCGAGGATCGCGTCGACCAGCGCATGCATCCCCACATCCGCGTCGGAATGGCCGGACAGGCCATTCGTATGCGCGATGCGCACACCGCCAAGCGTCACATGATCGCCTTCGCCGAACGAATGCACGTCAAAGCCAAATCCCGTACGCGTCTCCATCGCGGCGCCGCCGCGCAGGGCTTCGGCACGAAGAAAATCATCTGCGGTCGTCAATTTCACGTTTCCTGCTTCGCCTTCGAATGTCGTGACTGTAAGGCCGGCCCACTCGGCAAGCGAGGCATCGTCGGTGAAATCGTCGCGGCCCGCAGCCGCGGCGCGACGATGCGCTTCGATCAGCGTGTCGAAACGGAAGGCCTGCGGTGTCTGCACGCTACGCAACGCCAAACGATCGACTGTCTCAAGGATCAAGCCGGATGCGTCGACACGCTTCACTGTGTCTGTCACCGGCAACGCCGGGATCGCGGCACCCGATGAAGCCGCCGCCTCGATGGCACGCCCGATCAGGGCAGGCGACAGGAAGGGCCGGGCGGCGTCATGAACAAGAACCAGATCGGGTTTTCGCGCTGCGATGGCCTCAAGGCCCGCGCGAACGGAGATCTGGCGTGTCGCGCCGCCATTCGCAGGTGCCGGCATATCGAGACCTTCCGTCGCGTCGTCGAATAATTCGCGGTCGTCGGGGTGAATAACCGACTGCACCTGCCCAATTTGAGGGTGCCTCAAAAAATGGCCAATGCTCAGGCGAACCACGGGCTCGCCCCCGATACGCCGGTATTGCTTGGGAATCCCGCCGCCGCTACGGATTCCGCGGCCGGCCGCGACAATCAGCGCGGCTACCAAAAGTGCCATAAAATCGATCCCTATGGGCCGGAGGCCACGCTTACAGCGTCGGAACGGAGGCGGAAACCAAATTCATAAATCACCGGTTTTTTTGCACTGCAACACTTGTGCGGCTGGTCATTTTGGCTAAACTCTATGCAGAAGGACAATATGCTCAATAAAGGTGCACAAGTGTTAGCCGAACGGTTGCCGCAATCGCGCGTGGCGATCGGCCAGATTCCGCTGTCGAACCGGGTTGTCCTTGCGCCGATGTCGGGCGTGACCGACGCGCCGTTCCGCCGGCTGGTGTCGAACCTCGGTGCCGGGCTGGTGGTTTCCGAAATGACCGCTTGTGAAAAGCTCGTCGAGGGTAAGCGCGATGCGCTCCTTCGCAGCGAAGGGCAGGGCATTGGAATTCACGTCGTCCAGATTGCGGGATGCGAAGCGCACTGGATGCATGAGGGCGCGCGGATCGCCGAACAGGGCGGCGCGAACGTCATCGACATCAACATGGGCTGTCCGGCAAAGCACGTCACCAACGGTCAGTCGGGTTCAGCATTGATGCGCGATCTCGATCACGCGATGACGCTGATCGAAGCGACAGTGAAAGCCGTATCCGTCCCCGTCACGCTAAAGATGCGCCTCGGCTGGGACGACCGCACCAAGAATGCTCCCGAACTGGCCCGCCGCGCGCAGGATGCAGGCATCACGCTCGTCACGGTGCATGGACGCACCCGCTGCCAGTTTTACAAAGGCCATGCTGACTGGGCCGCCATCCGCACGATCAAGGACGCGGTGACAATTCCGGTCGTTGCCAATGGCGACATCAATTCGATCGAAGATGCGGAAAACGCGCTGGAGAAATCTGGCGCGGACCTCGTGATGGTCGGCCGTGCCGCGCAAGCGCGGCCGTGGTTTCCGGGTCAGCTCGCGCGCTATCTCGAAACGGGGCGTCGCGAAAACGACCCTGACCTTGCGTCGCAGCTTGCGACCATCAGTGCGCTCTACGAGGAAATGCTCGCGCATCATGGCGCCGCCATCGGCCGCAAACATGCGCGCAAGCACGTCGCCTCCGCGCTCGATACAGCCGGCCAGACTGCGAATACGCCCGAGATCGTTGTGAAGGACTGGCGAAGCCGCGTTCTCACCGCCGAGGAGCCGCGCCAAATGCTTGCGTCGCTTGCGGATGCTTATGCCGCCTTCGAAGAGTGCGGCAGCGGCGCAAAAAGTGTTGAAACAAGCAGCGTATTGAGGGTCGCCGCATGAGCATGGCGGAAACTCTTGCCGAACGTCCGGGCGTCGCCGACGCGATCATCAACGCGCTTCCGCTGCCGGTGATGATCATTGCCGCGGACGGGCGCATCGCCGATGCGAATGTCGCGGCGGAAGCATTTTTCGATATTTCGGTGTCGTTTCTACAGCGCAATCAACTCCGTGACCTCGTGCCCTTCGGTTCGCCGCTTCTCGCGCTTGTCGAGCAGGTGCGCACGCGCGGTGCGCCGGTCAACGAATATCGCGTCGATCTTGGTACGCCGCGCAATCCCGGCGAGCACGTTGTCGATCTGCATGTCGCGCCGCTGCCGGAACGGCCGGGTGATGTCATCGTGATGCTTCAGGAGCGCACGATCGCAGACAAGATGGACCGTCAGCTTACTCATCGGGGCGCGGCGCGCGGGGTCGTGGCCCTCGCTGCGATGTTAGCGCATGAAATCAAGAATCCGTTGTCGGGCATCAGAGGCGCCGCGCAATTGCTCGAGCAATCGGCGGACGACGAAGACAGAACGCTCACGCGCCTCATATGCGACGAGACCGATCGCATCGTGAAGCTTGTCGACCGGATGGAAGTATTCGCCGACGAGCGTCCCGTCGAGCGCGAGCCGGTGAACATTCACGTCGTGCTCGACCATGTGAAGCGGCTCGCACAATCTGGTTTTGCGCGGCACATCAAATTCGCCGAGGAATACGATCCATCGCTGCCGCCGATCCTCGCGAACCGGGATCAGCTCGTGCAAGTGTTTCTCAATCTCGTGAAGAATGCTGCCGAGTCCATCGGTGAAGATGCAATCGACGGAGAGATTCAGCTCACGACGGCGTTCCGTCCGGGCGTGCGCTTGTCACTGCCGGGAACCAAGACACGGGTTTCGCTGCCGCTCGAATTCTGCATCAAGGACAACGGGCCCGGAGTTCCACAGGACCTGACGCCGCATCTATTTGATCCTTTTGTGACCACCAAACCTAGCGGTTCTGGTCTGGGACTTGCATTGGTTGCCAAGATCATCGGCGATCACGGCGGAATTATCGAATGCGAATCCCAGCCTCGGCACACGATCTTCCGGGTCCTGATGCCGATGTATGCGGAGCAGGACATCAAGGCTCCCGTTCTTCCAAAAGCCACCGTCGGCCGGGCGGAAAAACGATGACACGGAAGCGAGGCTAGGGGATGCCGTCGGCAAGCATTCTGGTCGCGGACGACGACGCCGCCATCCGCACGGTGCTCAACCAGGCGTTGTCGCGTGCGGGTTATGAAGTCCGCTCGACGGGTAACGCTGCGACGCTGTGGCGCTGGGTCAGCCAGGGCGAGGGCGACCTCGTCATCACCGACGTCGTGATGCCGGACGAAAATGCGTTCGAACTGCTTCCACGGATCAAGAAGCTGCGCCCGGAATTGCCGGTCATCGTGATGAGCGCGCAAAATACTTTCATGACCGCGATCCGCGCTTCGGAGCGCGGCGCATACGAATATCTTCCAAAGCCGTTCGATCTGAAGGAACTCACGGCGATTGTCGGCCGCGCGCTTTCCGAACCGAAAGACAAGCCACGGCCTGCTCCGAAGACCGACGAGTTCGACTCCATTCCGCTGGTCGGACGCTCGGCGGCGATGCAGGAAATCTATCGTCTGCTTGCGCGGCTGATGCAGACCGATCTTACGGTCATGATTTCCGGCGAGTCCGGCACCGGCAAGGAATTGGTTGCGCGCGCGCTGCATGATTACGGCAAGCGGCGGAACGGACCTTTCGTCGCGATCAACATGGCCGCAATTCCGCGCGACCTGATCGAGTCCGAATTGTTCGGTCACGAAAAGGGAGCGTTTACCGGCGCAAACACCCGCTCGACCGGGCGTTTTGAACAGGCCGAGGGCGGAACGCTGTTTCTCGATGAGATCGGCGACATGCCGATGGAAGCGCAGACGCGGCTTTTGCGCGTTCTGCAGCAAGGCGAATACACGACCGTTGGCGGCCGCACCCCGATCAAGACGGACGTTCGCATTGTCGCTGCGACCAACAAAGACCTGCGGATTCTCATCCAGCAGGGATTGTTCCGCGAAGATTTGTATTTCCGGCTGAACGTCGTGCCTTTGCGCTTGCCGCCACTGCGCGAACGCGCCGAGGACATACCCGATCTCATCCGGCATTTCTTCACGATGGTCGAACGTGAAGGTTTGCCGGCCAAGCAGATCGATCAATCTGCGGTTGACCGGCTCAAGCGTTATCCCTGGCCGGGCAATGTGCGTGAGCTTGAAAATCTCGCGCGCCGTCTCGCAGCACTCTATCCGCAGGAAGTAATCACGTCGGCAGTAATCGATGCCGAACTGGTCCAGCCGGCAGTCACTGCCGAACACGAGCCGCAATCGAGCGACAATCTTTCGGCTGCGGTGGAGCGAAATCTCACCCGATACTTTGCGAGCTTTGGCGACGGCCTGCCGCCGCCCGGCCTCTATCATCGCATCCTTCGCGAGATCGAATATCCGCTGCTGTCTGCCGCTCTCGCCGCCACTCGTGGCAACCAGATCCGCTCTGCCGACCTTCTCGGAGTGAACCGCAACACGCTTCGCAAGAAGATCCGGGACCTCGATATTCAAGTCATTCGAACGAGCAACTGAGCGGCCTCGCGCCGCGGAATTGTCTCAATTTCGCAACATTGTTGTAGAAATACATCATTCGGCGTTCTATCAAGGCGCCTGAGCGATTTTTCAATTCACGGATGGGCATGACGAGCGCCGAGACCGCGACGCTGGATAACGTCGGCGCAGCCCCCACTAGGGCGGCGCTGCGGGTCATCGGGCCTCTGGCCGTCGCGCTGGCGCTTCTGTCGGCGCTCGCTACGTTTCTCGTCCTTGCCGCTCTGACGCCTATCGTCCCCACCCATGACGTCGTAGTCAGCCTCCTGCTGTTCAACGTCGTGACGGTCGCAATCCTTCTCGCGGTCATCGGCCGTGAAGTGTGGCTAATGGTCCGCGCACGCCGGCACGGCCGCGCAGGCGCGCGGCTGCATGTGCGGATCGTTTTGCTCTTTTCGCTCGTCGCGGCTGCGCCTGCGATCCTTGTTGCAATCGTTGCGAGCGTGACGCTCGACCGCGGCCTCGACCGCCTGTTTTCGGTTCGCACCCGCGCCGTGATCGAAAATTCGATGGGCGTTGCCGAAGCCTATGTGCGCGAGCACGTGCAGACCATCCGCGGCGACGTGCTCGCGATGTCGTTTGACGTCACGCGCGCAAAACAACTCTTCGAGGAAGACCGGACGCGCTTTCGACAGTTCCTGACGGCACAAGCATCCATCCGAGGAATCCCGGCGGCGGTCATTCTCGATAGCGATTTGCAGGTCGTGGAGCGGAGCGATCTGCGCGTCACGCAGGAATTCGCGGCGCCATCGAAAGCCGCATTGGCGCTCGTTGGCGAGGACGATCCGCAAATCGCGCTGATCCCAAACTCGAATTACGTCGCGGCGGTCGTGAAACTGCGCAATTTCGACAACCTCTATCTCTACGTCACCCGTTCGCTTGATCCGAATGTGGTCGGGCAATTGCAGCAAACGCGCGCGAGCGTCTCCGAATACGCAACACTCGAAGCACGGCGGCTCGGTGTGCAGGTCGCGTTCGCCCTGATGTACACCGTCATCGCGCTCATCGTATTGCTGTCGGCGGTGTGGATCGGCCTGAATTTCGCAAGCCAGCTTGTCGCTCCGATCCGGCGTCTGATCGGCGCCGCAAATATCGTCGCGACCGGCAATCTTCACGTTCAGGTGCCGATACGCAAATCTGAAGGCGACCTCGCGGCCTTGGGCGAAACCTTCAACAAAATGACGCAGGAATTGCGTAGCCAGCGCGATGACCTCGTTGGCGCGCGCGACGTGCTCGATAGCCGGCGGCGCTTTACCGAAGCGGTGCTTGCCGGCGCGAGTGCCGGCGTGATCGGTGTCGATCATGAAGGCTGCATCAGCATCATGAACAGGTCAGCGGAAAAGCTGATCGGATTTGCCGAGACCGAGGCGCTCGGAAAGCCTCTCACCGAACTGGTCCCGGAGCTTTCAGAAGTTATTTCCAGCGCGCAGGAAGGAAATCAACGGCTGGTGCAGGGGCAGATGACCATCAGCCGCCAGGGCCGCGACCGCAACGTGTCGGTCCGCATCACGACCGAACAGTCAGTTGCGGAACACGGCTACGTCGTGACCCTCGACGACATCACCGACCTCGTTTCGGCTCAGCGCACCTCAGCATGGGCCGACGTCGCGCGGCGGATCGCCCACGAGATCAAAAATCCGCTCACTCCAATTCAGCTTTCTGCGGAGCGGCTACGCCGCAAATATGGAAAAACGATCACCGAAGATCGCGCGATATTCGAGCAATGCACCGACACGATCGTGCGGCAGGTCGATGACATCCGCCGGATGGTTGACGAATTTTCGCGCTTTGCGCGTATGCCAAAGCCTGTGATGTCGTCCGAGGACGTTGCCGATACCGTGCGTCAGGCCGTGTTCCTGATGCGTGTCGCGCATCCAGAAATCGACATGGAAGTCGACATCAAGGACGAGCCGCTGACGGCGCATTTCGACCGCCGCCTCATTTCGCAAGGCCTGACCAACATCATCAAGAATGCCACCGAGGCGATTGCCGCGCTGCCGGACGGGTCGGAGAAAGGCCGGATCGACCTGATCGTGAGCCGCGAGGATTCGCTCATCGTGGTCGACGTGATCGACAACGGTATCGGTTTGCCCAAGGAAAACCGCAGCCGCTTGCTCGAACCTTACGTGACGACCCGCGAAAAGGGGACAGGCCTTGGTTTAGCCATCGTCGGCAAGATTCTTGAAGACCATGGCGGTGGAATCGAACTTCGCGATGCAAGCGAGAAGCGGGATGGCCAGCGCGGCGCATGGATGCAACTTCGCTTTGCAGCCGACGCCACGGCCAATCCCAATCAGAATGACGCAGCGTAACCCTGTGAGTGCAATCAAAAATGGCCGCTGATATTCTCATTGTCGACGATGAAAACGACATCTGCGAACTGGTCGCAGGTATTTTGCAGGACGAGGGCTATTCAACCCGCACCGCACGAGACAGCGATTCCGCGCTGGCCTCAATAAAATCGCGGCGGCCAAATCTCCTGTTTCTCGACATCTGGCTGCAAGGCAGCAAACTCGACGGACTTCAGCTTCTCGATACCGCGAAAGGCGAGAACCCTGACTTGCCCGTGGTGATGATTTCCGGCCACGGCAATGTCGAAACCGCGGTCGCTGCGATCAAGCGTGGCGCGTACGACTTCATCGAGAAGCCGTTCAAGGCAGACCGTCTGTTGCTGGTCGCCGATCGTGCGCTCGAAGCGTCGCGACTGAAACGCGAGGTCAAGGAACTCAAGCAGTTCGCTCCGCTCGCCAACGATTTGATTGGCAAATCAGGCGCAATCAATTCGCTTCGCCAGACCATCGAAAAGGTCGCGCCGACCAACAGCCGCATTCTCATCATCGGCCCCTCGGGTGCCGGCAAGGAACTGACCGCGCGCACGATGCACGGGTTATCGTCGCGTGCGAGTGGTCCCTTCGTCGTGATCAATGCCGCAGCAATGGTCCCGGAGCGCATGGAGATCGAGCTGTTTGGCGTCGAGCAGACCAACGGCGCCGAAAGCAGGAAGATCGGCGCGCTCGAAGAAGCGCATGGCGGCACGCTATTTATCGACGAAATTGCGGACATGCCGCGGGAGACCCAGAGTAAAATTCTTCGTGTCTTGACCGAACAGACCTTCGAACGCGTTGGCGGCAACTCGAAGGTGACGGTCGATGTGCGGATCGTGTCGTCGACCGCGCGCAACCTCGAAGCCGACATCGCATCCGGCAAGTTCCGCGAGGATCTCTATCATCGGCTTTCGGTCGTTCCCATTCGCGTACCCCCGCTGGCCGAGCGGCGCGAAGATATCCCGTTCATGATCGATTATTTCATGGATCAGATTTCTCAGGCAACCGGTCTTTCAAGGCGCAGCATCGGCGACGACGCGATGGCGGTGCTTCAATCACATGATTGGCCCGGAAATGTGCGCCAGCTTCGCAATAACGTGGAACGCCTGATGATCCTCGCTGGCGGCGACGCGTCCGCAACGATCACCGCGAGCATGCTGCCGCAGGATGTCGGCTCGATGGTGCCGAGCATGCCGAATGGCAATGGGGGCGAGCAACTCATGGGTCTGCCGCTTCGTGAAGCGCGCGAAATGTTCGAGCGCGAATATCTACAGGCGCAGATCAGCCGCTTTGGCGGCAATATTTCGCGCACGGCCGAATTCGTCGGCATGGAGCGTTCGGCCTTGCATCGCAAGCTGAAAGCGCTCGGGATCGGCTAGGCGCGGGAGAACGTCGTGTCGCGCATCGCCTATGTGAACGGCCGATACCTGCCGCGCCGCGAGGCGTCGGTGAATATCGAAGACCGGGGCTATCAATTCTCGGATGGCGTCTACGAAGTTTGCGAGGTGAGGGGCGGTCATCTTGTCGATGAGCGCCGCCACATGGACCGGCTGATGCGTTCGCTTAGCGAACTTCGCATCGCAATGCCGATGTCGCGGATAGCGCTTGCGGCGGTGTTGAGGGAAACGGTTGCGCGCAATCGCGTGCGCAACGGCATTGTCTATCTTCAGATCACGCGTGGCGTCGCGCGCCGCGATCATCCGTTTCCGGCAAAGGGTACGCCGCCAAGCATGGTGGTCACAGCGACACGGATTGATTTCGCAAAAGCCGAAGCG
>CAMBBO010000083.1 GCA_945862935.1 Pseudorhodoplanes sinuspersici
CTCCGGTCATGTCTCGCCGACCGACGCTGAGCATGTGCGCTCCGACTTGTCCGGGCGCATCGACCTGATCGTCGATGGCGGGGCGACGAAAGTCGGCGTCGAATCCACCATCGTTGCCTGTCTCGGTGAGCCTGTCTTGTTGCGGCCCGGCGGGCTATCGCGGGCGCAGATTGAAAATGTGCTCGGCGTTCCCCTCGCCACGCGCGAACATGGCGGCGATAGCGAAGCCCCACTCGCACCGGGAATGCTTGCCTCGCATTACGCGCCGCGCGCGAGTTTGCGGTTGAATGCTACTAAAGTTGCGCCCGGCGAGGCATTGCTGGCATTCGGCGCCGAGCGTCCGCACGGCGCGGAAACCGCCGTCGCCACATTCAACCTGTCGCTGTCAGGCGATCTGGTGGAAGCCGCAGCCAATCTCTTTTCGCATTTGCGCGCGCTCGATCTCGCGGGCGCGATGCGGGTAGCTGTCATGTCCATTCCGCACGACGGATTGGGTGAGGCGATCAACGATCGCCTGAACAGGGCTGCAGCACCGCGTTAAACGGCGCATATCTCCCATCGCACCGGCAATGTTCCGCCGATCACGCGTGCGTGTTCCATCGCACGGAAACGGTCACGCCTTTCTCACGAGGGTGTGTGCGTGTGCGATGCATCCAATACGGGGGTTCGTGCGTATTCAGTACACGTGAGCGAGATGCGCTCACACTGAAAAAGGAGACATTACATGTTGACCAAGAGCATTCTTTCCGCCGCCCTCGTTATTGGTTTTGCTTCGGCCGCATTTGCCGAAAATTCTGAGCCGGCGACCCCGTACACCAACGCGGAAATCCGCGCGTCGGCTTCGCAGACGGGTGGCCGTGACGCCTACGCGTCCGCCAATTCGGCCGCGGTTCAGACCTACACCAAGGGCGAGATGGTCTGGTTCGATCGCGGCAGCGCGCCGCGCGACTAATCAAGACTCGGTTTTCTTAAAATTCGAGAACTGAATCGGTGGCCGGCCCTTTGGGCCGGTCACCTGTTTTCTATTGTGCGGCATTGAACCTGCCGGTCGCGCCGCGACACCAATCTCTCAAGGGGATAGGTGCGTGATGCTCAATCATAATCATTTTCGTGCCGCGCTTGCGGCGTTTTCCATTGCAACGCTGGCTGCCAGCCCCGCACACGCCGAGGTCAAGAAATTCATGTCGATGTGCGGCGGCAGCCCACAGGGATTACAGCTCTGTCCGCATTATCAGGTTGCGCTCCATGCCCCGGATGGCTGGCAGGAGGACGAGGCCGCCGGCAAAAAGAACAGGCTTCAGATCGTGGTTCCGAAGGGCAAGACCTTCGGTGACGCGCCAGCGTTGATCTATTTCAAGGTTTCGCTACGCCAGAAGGATCGCAGCATCGAGGACTTCATCAAGCTCAGCCACGAACACTGGATGAAATCGGTGCCGGACGCGAAGATCGTCCGGCTCGGCGAGGTCGAGCGTACCAACGGCAAACCGGCCTTCATGTCCTACCGCTTCGACAATCCGAGCAAACCGCAACAAGCGGCCGAAATCGTCTCTTATGGCTTCGACGCCGATACCGACGGCAACGACTTCGTTCTCATGGTGGTGATGACTGGCCATGAGAAGAAAGCTCTTGATCAGGCGGACCAGCCCTATAAAGCTCTGCTCCGCGCGCACTGACGCGCGCGGTTGCGTTGCGTCCGGGCCATGATTTCCTCCGATCTGATTTCGCGCTTTGCTTCCATCGTCGGTGACAAATATGCCGTCACCGACGCGCAGGCGCTTGCGCCGCATCTCGTAGAGCAGCGCGGCCTTTATCAAGGCAATACGCCACTGATGCTGCGGCCGGGCTCGGTCGCGGAAGTTCAGGCGATCCTGAAACTTGCCAACGAAACGAAAACCGGCGTCGTGCCGCAAGGCGGCAATACCGGCATGTCGGGTGGCGCGATCCCGTTCGGCGAAATCATTCTTGCGCTGACGCGCCTCGATAAGATCCGCGAGATCGATGCGGCCTCGAACGCGCTGACCGCGGAAGCCGGCGTCATTCTCGCCAATGTGCAGGACGCAGCCGAGAAAGCCGACCGGCTGTTTCCGCTCTCATTGGGCGCGGAAGGGAGCTGCACCATCGGCGGCAATCTTTCGACCAATGCTGGCGGCACGTCCGCGATCCTGCACGGCACGACGCGCGATCTCGTGCTCGGGGTCGAAGTCGTGCTGGCTGACGGGCGCATCATGAATGTCCTGAACAAGCTGAAGAAGGACAACACAGGCTACGACCTGAAACATCTTTTCGTTGGCAGCGAAGGCACGCTCGGCATCATCACGGCGGCGGTACTGAAACTTTTCCCGCGCCCGCGTTCGGTGGAAACAGCCTTCGTCGGCGTCCCCTCGCCGCGTGCAGCACTCGACCTGCTTGGGCTTCTTCAGGAACGCGCCGGCGGCATGGTGACGAGTTTCGAACTGATCGCGCGCATCTGCGTGGAATTCGCCTTGCGCCACGGCAATGGCGTGCGCGATCCGCTCGCCGAGCAGCACCCGTGGTATGTGCTGGTGGAATTGTCGTCGCAGCTTCCGCAAGGCAACCGCGCGCTGCTGGAGGAGATACTCGAAACCGGAATGGAGCGCGGCTTCATTTCGGACGCGATGGTTGCCGCCAATCTCGATCAGGCGAACGCGCTCTGGAGCATGCGTCATCAGCTGACCGACACGCAGAAGCCGGAAGGCGGCTCGATCAAACACGATGTGTCTGTGCCGGTCTCGTCCGTGCCGGATTTTATCGCCGAAGCGAGCGAAGCCGTGGTGAAACTCGTGCCCGGTTCGCGCCCGGTTCCGTTCGGGCACCTTGGAGATGGGAACATCCACTTCAACGTCAGCCAGCCGCCCGGCGCAGATAAAGCGAAATACATGGAAGGCTGGCACGCGATGAACGACGTCGTGCACGGCATCGCGATGAAATATCACGGCTCGATTTCGGCCGAACACGGCATCGGCAAACTCAAGCGCGAGATGCTGACCAAGGTGAAAGACCCTGTGGCGCTCGAAGTCATGCGCGCACTGAAAAAAACGCTCGATCCGAACGGCATTATGAATCCGGGGAAAGTTTTATAGCGCTATATTTTTGGGGGGTTGCGATGCAATTTGATTTCGACTCAATGACCGGCCTGGAGCGATTTGAATTTCTGACCGGCACAATTGTCCCCCGCCCCATCGCCCTGATCACAACAATCGATGCTCATGGCCGGCTCAACGCGGCCCCTTACAGCTTCTTCAACATCGTGGGACACGATCCCGCCGTCGTCGCGGTCGGCGTCTTGCCTCATTCGGAAGGCCGCCTGAAAGACACTGGACTGAATATTCTCGATACGCAGGAATTCGTGGTGAACCTTGTTTCCGAAGAACTGGCGGAAGCAATGAACACAACCTGCATCGACGCGCCGCCGGGCTTCGACGAGCTGTCACTGACCGATCTGAAGACCGCGCCTTCAACACATGTCCGGCCCGCGCGCATTTTGTCTGCACCGGCAGCATTTGAATGCCGTGTACATTCGTCAATATCGCTTGGCCCCAATCAGGCCATCGTCATTGGGCGTATCCTGACGGCGCACATCGACGATCGTTTCGTCGCCGATTTTGAAAAACGGTCGATCGACACTCCGGCCATGAAATTGATTGGCGGAATGCACGGCGCAAAATGGTACACTAGGACATCGGATCAATTTGGCATGGATCGCCCAACCTGGGCCGCAAGACAGAAGAAAGGTACCCCTGCGTGAGCAAAACCCTTCTCATTGCTCCGATGCAGGACAGCGATATGGATTCGCTGCTTGCGCTGTGGGATCGTTGCGGCCTGACGCGGCCGTGGAACGATCCCCGAGGGGATATCGAGTTCGCCAGCAAGTCGCCCTCGACCGAATTATTGCTCGGACGTTTCGGCGGGCAAGTGCGCGCAAGTGCAATGGTCGGCCATGACGGCCATCGCGGATGGGTCTATTACCTCGCCGTGGACGCGGAGCTTCGCGGGCATGGCTTTGGCGCAATGATGATGACTGCCGCCGAGGATTGGCTGCGCGAACAAGGCATCGCCAAGGCAATGCTAATGGTGCGCGAGGACAACAAGACGGTATGCGATTTCTACGAGGCCATCGGCTACGAGATTCAGGAGCGCGTTATTTACGCGAAGTGGCTCGATGGCCGGCCAATGACGCCGTGACTGCGCGCATCGCCCCGGTCAGATCGCCGGACGATCTCGCGGCAGCCATTACACTCTTTCGCGATTACGCAGACTCTCTTCCCATCGATCTTGGCTATCAGGATTTCGAAGGCGAGATGGCGGCGATGCCCGGCAAATACGCGCCGCCCAAGGGGAAACTGCTGCTCGCGCGCTCACACGATGGCGGAGCAATCGGCTGCGTGGGCTTGCGCCCAATCGAGCCGCAAGGCTGCTGCGAGATGAAGCGCCTTTACGTCGCGCCGGATGGGCGCGGCCTGCGGCTTGGCGAACGGCTCGTGACCGAAGTGATCGCCGCCGCGGAACGGATCGGCTTTCGCGAAATGCGGCTCGATACATTGCCGACGATGAATGTTGCGATTTCGCTCTATCGCAAATTCGGCTTTGAGGAGATGCTGCCCTATTACGACACGCCCATTGCAGGAACATTGTTCCTGCGGCGCTCGCTCACGCCAAAATCCTAGAACAATGATTGTTGCCCGTCGTCTGGCTTTACCTTGCGGCGCGGCTTTGCTTTCGCTTCGGCGAGCGCAGCAGCTTCCATCTCCTGCTCGGCTTTTTCCTGCGCGCTGACTGGCTCCAGCAGATAGGGCGTGTCGTTCACGACACGATTGATGCGCGCCGAAATCTCGTGCGCGGCGATCTTCTCGTCCGGCACCGGGCGGAACATTTCCGCAGCAATCTGCGGGTCCGCATTCCTCGTATCCAGCCACATCTCGAATTGCTCCGGCTGAAGCATCACCGGCATGCGGTGATGGATGTGCGCGATGGAGGGACTAGCATCCGTCGTTACGATGGTTGCGCTTTCGATCTCCTCGCCATTCGGCCCCATCCAGTTTTCCCAAAGCCCCGCGAACGCGAACGGCGCATCGTCCTTCATGTGGACGAAATAAGGATGCTTGGTCTTTCCCTCCGGCTTCCATTCAAAGAAGCCGTCGGCCGGGATCAGGCAGCGGCGATATTTCATCGCGCTGCGGAAGGCGGGCTTTTCGTTGACGCTCTCGCCGCGCGCGTTGATGAGCAGCGTGAAGGTCTTCGGGTCTTTCACCCAGGCCGGCAACAGCCCCCAGCGCACCAGCATGAATTGCCGGCGGCCTTCGACCATGCGGACAATCGGGATCGGTTGGGTCGGCGCCACGTTGTAGCGCGCGGGAAAGTTCGGCTGTTCGAGATAGGCGAACAACCGGCGCATCGCCTCGGGCGCAGTGGTGATGGCGTAGCGTCCACACATGAGTTATCGCAGATTGGCATTGGCTCCCGCCAATACAAGCCGAACGGACGGAATTCCACAGTGAGCGCAGCGCGCGAATATCCCGACCGGCCCTTTCTCGCGGTCAGCGTCGCCATCCTGCGCGAGGGCAAGCTCCTGCTGGTCCGGCGCGGCAACCCGCCGGCGCAAGGATTATGGACACTGCCGGGCGGCGTCGCCGAAGCAGGCGAGACACTGATCGAAACCGGAGCGCGCGAGGCGCTGGAGGAAACCGGCATCGTTTGCGAGCCGTTCGCGCTGATCGGCCATCGCGAGGCAATCGTGCGCGACGAGGCGGGCAAGGTGAAACGCCATTTCGTCATCCTGCCTTTCGCAGCGCGTTACATTTCCGGCGAGGTCAGGCTGAACGAGGAACTGGGCGATGCGCGCTGGATTGGACCGGATGGCCTTGCGGGATTGCAGACGACCGAGGGACTTGCCGTGATCATCGCGACGGCGTTCGAGCGGCAGAATCCGTGATTTACATTATCCGCGCATCCGCCATCGCGCGGCTTGCCCTTGGAAAGCGACAAGAGCATATCTCCCGCCCATGACCCGCGTTCTGATACTTGTGACCTGTCTCGCCGCCTTTTTGGTTTCGCCCGCACGTGCGGCGCCGGAATCGAGCGCGAATTTCGAGACCGACCTGTCCCGCCTCGCCGAAATTCTCGGCGCGCTGCATTATCTGCGCGGCGTCTGCGGCGCGAATGAAGGTCAAAAATGGCGTGACCAGATGCAGGCCCTGATCGAGGCGGAGGGCCAGCCGGGCGACCGCAAGGCCAAGCTCTCCGCGAGCTTCAACCAGGGCTATCGCGGCTTCCAGCAGACCTACCGGACCTGCACCCCCGCGGCCGACCTCGCGATCCGGCGCTATCTTACCGAAGGCGCCAAGATCGCCCGCGAAGTGACCGCGCGTTACACCAATTAAACCGCAGGTTTTGCGCGCTTTGTTGCAATCGGATGACGCAAATTAACCCTTCCTAAAGGTGGCCCTAGAGGTCCCCGTGTCACATGCTAGAAGGCGAGACGTTCTTCTCGCGGCGCGGAAAAAACGCGCAAACTTTCCTGGTGTGTATGACTCAATTGTCGCGTCATTTGATGGCCGGTCGCGCGCTTCCGGACCATGAGCAAAAGCAGGTCGCGCTCGGCTACGTTCAAGAAGCGTGGGCGGAAGCAAAGCTCGATGGCGTCGATGGCGACTGCATGGCGCAGGCCTGCCTGTTCGCTTCGCTGATCGAGTTCGTCTCCACCTACGGAGAGGAAGCGGCCGCCACCTTCGCGGAAGGCCTTCCCGCCCGCATCCGCAACGGCGAATTCTCCGTCGACCTGTCGCGGCAATAATCTCCCCCGGGCCGAAAATCGGGCCTAGACTTAAAGCCACCGGAATCACCAAGCGGCTGCGCCATGCTTATGCGCGTCCTTATGCTTTTCCTTGCGATCGCGCTCGCCGCAACTAGCGTGTCCGCGCAGACGCGCGTGCCGACCCAAACCATCCGGCCGCCCGCGGCAGCACCAGCGGAAATCATCAAGGATCTCACGCAACTGCCAGCCCCAGTGGCGCGCACTCGCGAGCGCATTCTGGCCGCTGCCCGAACGGGCGATCTGAAAAGCCTCGTAACAGTCATGCAGTCGAACGAGACCATGCCGATCTTCTCCAACACCGAGGCGCGGGATCCGGCGGTTTTCTGGAAGGAAAGCTACCCGGATTCAGCCGGGATCGAAGTGCTGTCGATCCTCGTCAGCATTCTCGAAACGCCGTTCGTGCATGTCGAGAAGGGAACGCCGCAGGAAATGTATCTGTGGCCGTATTTCGCGCGCGTGCCGCTGCAGACATTGACCGCCGGACAAAAGGTCGAACTGTTCAGGATCATCACCGGCGCCGATTACAAGGACATGCTGGAGGCCGGGAACTACAGTTTTTATCGCGCGGGTATCGGGCCTGACGGCACCTGGCATTTCTTCACAGCGGGCGATTGACCGCTCAGGCTGTGACCGGACGCAGGCCGCATAGCCGGTACAGCACGTCGCCGATATCGGCTGGATAAAACGGCTTTTTCAGAAATCCATCGGCGCCCGCCGCGCGCGCGCGTTCGGCAAGAGCCGCGTCCTGCATTGAGGTCATGATGACGACGCGCACATTTGGCCGCTCACGCTTGAGTTCGGCAAGTGTCGCGACACCGTCCAGCCCCGGCATGTTGTAATCGAGAAAGACAATGTCCTGCGGCGACTTCTTCACGGCGTCGCATGCGGCCACGCCATCTTCGGCTTCG
Source organism: Pseudorhodoplanes sinuspersici (assembly GCA_945862935.1). Lineage (GTDB taxonomy): Bacteria > Pseudomonadota > Alphaproteobacteria > Rhizobiales > Xanthobacteraceae > Pseudorhodoplanes > Pseudorhodoplanes sinuspersici_A. The sequence continues at coordinate 7,741 of CAMBBO010000083.1, forward strand.
GTGAGTTCGACACGAAAGCGCGTCGCGCCGAGAATCTTGCCGACGATGCCGCGCATGGTCGAGGAATCGTCGACCACCAGAACGCGGAGCGGCATGCGCGCGCGCACGCAGCCTTCGATCAGTTTCTTGGCGTCGTCGGGATTGGCCGGACGCCGCCCCTGAGCGTCGGCCCATTTCGGCTCAGCGGTTTGACCCGCGCCCGCAAGCCCGATGACGAAGGCAGGCGGTGAGCATTCCCGGCATGCTTTGGCGACGCGAATGCGATCAGCCTCCGGCAAGTTGCCGTCGAGCAGGACGATATCGAAAGACTTGCCGTCGGCCATAGCCGCGGCCTTGCCGCCGGTTTCGGCTTCGGCAACGTCGAGCGGAAGCGAAGACAACGCGGCGGCTTCGCGCAGCGCATCCCGCTCAGGACCCGCCGCCGCTACGATAAGCATCCGAAGTGTAACGAGATCGTCCATTCGCCCCGAAATCCCCGGTGCAGTCATACCCGGCGAAAGGCGTATTTTCCACTACATCGCTACAGGAAAGAAAAATATCCCATCATTAGTTTGCATAATGGAACAAAATTTCAGGACTGTGGCAGAGCTTCCATAAATTTGATGGCCTCACCCTTGGAAGGTTCCACAAGTTCCCCCTGCCACATCACGCGGCGGCCGCGGATCACAATTCCGACGGGCCAGCCTGTTACCTGCACCCCATCGTAAGGCGTCCAGCCCGCCCGCGAGGCGGTCCAGGCATTAGTGATGGTTTCGCGGCGCTTTAAGTCGATCACGGTGAAATCTGCATCGTTGCCAACTGCGATCCGCCCCTTGCCCGCAATGTTGAACAGCCGCGCGGGACCGTGACTGGTCAGATCGACAAAGCGCATCAGCGACAGCCGACCTGCATTGACGTGGTCGAGCATCAGCGGAACCAGCGTCTGCACCCCGGTCATTCCCGATGGCGTTGCCGGATAGGATTTCGACTTTTCCTCGAGCGTATGCGGAGCGTGATCGGACCCAAGCACGTCCACGACGCCCTGAGTCAAACCGTGCCAGATGCCGGCCTTGTGCGAGGCATCGCGGACGGGAGGATTCATCTGCGCGAGTGTGCCGAGCCGCTGGTAGCATTCCGGCGCTTCGAGCGTGAGATGATGCGGCGTCACCTCGACCGAGGCGACATCCTTATGATCCTTCAGAAAGTCCATCTCCTGCGCGGTCGAGATGTGCAGCACATGCACGCGCTTGCCGGTCTCGCGCGCAACACGCACGAGCCGCTCCGTCGCGATCATCGCAGCCTGCGGATCGCGCCACTCGGGATGCGATGTCGGATCGCCTTCGCGCTGCAGGCTTTTGCGCTCGCGCAGCCGCGCTTCGTCCTCGGCATGAAACGACGCACGGCGGCGGATCACTTTCAGCACCTGCCGCAAGCCTTCTTCGTCTTCCAGCAACAGTGAGCCGGTGGACGAACCCATGAACACTTTCACACCGGCGCAACCCGGCAGCAATTCAAGCTCCGGCAAAAGATGCGTGTTCTCGCGCGTGCCGCCAATGAAGAAGGCAAAGTCGCAATGCATCCGGTGATGCGCGCGCTTGACCTTGTCGGCCATCGTCTCCGCCGTGATGGTCAGCGGATTGGTGTTCGGCATTTCGAACACGGCCGTGACACCACCCATGACCGCGCTGCGCGAACCGGATTCCAGATCTTCCTTATGCGTCGCGCCCGGCTCGCGGAAATGCACCTGCGTATCGATCACGCCGGGGAGAACGTGCAGGCCCTTGCAGTCGATGGTTTCGCCCGCCGATGCGCGCGACAGGTCGCCGATCGCCATGATCCGCCCGCCAACGACGCCGACATCGCGCGCGATTTCGCCATCGTGATTGACGACAATGCCGCCCTTGAGGATGAGATCGTAAGTCTGTGCCATAAGCAGCCCGGATACCCTTGAGCGCCCGCCTTGAGCGCCTTACGTTCCCTCGCACAAACCGGCAAGGAATTCGAGATGAAGGCGGCACTTCTCCCCGACCGTGGCGTGGTCAAAGTCACGGGCGATACCGCCCGCGCCTTCCTCAACGGGCTTTTGACCGCCGATATCGACAAGGTCACGCCGTCCCAAGCCGCCTTTGCCGCTCTCCTGACCCCGCAGGGCAAGATCATTGTCGACTGCATCGTAGCCCAGGCGCCTGATGAGGATGGCGGCGGCTTCTTCATCGACGTTCCGCGCGCACTGGCCAAGACGCTGACCGACCGGCTCAACTTCTACAAACTGCGCGCCAAGGTTCTGAACGAAGATTTGTCGGAGACGCTTGGCGTACTCGCGGCATGGGACGGAGAAGGCGACAGCGAATATGGCCTCGTCTATCGCGACCCGCGCCTGCCCGCGCTCGGCTTGCGCATGATGCTGCCTCCGCATCTTGTCAAAGAAGCCGCTGCCGATCTTGGCGCTACGCTGACAGACACGCTGGATTACGACGCGCACCGCATCGCGCTCGGCGTGCCAAGCGGCGGGACGGATTTCATCTACAGTGACGCCTTCCCGCATGAAACCGACATGGATCAGCTCGGCGGCGTGGATTTCCAGAAGGGCTGTTATGTCGGTCAGGAAATCGTCTCGCGCATGGAGCATCGCGGCACGGCGCGCACGCGCATCGTTGGCGTCAACTACGACGGCGCGGCACCGGCGGTAGGCGTGACCGTCGAAGCCGGCGGCAAGGAAATCGGCATGTTCGGCTCGGCGGCGAACGGCAAAGGCATCGCGCTCCTGCGTCTCGACCGCGCGGGCGATGCGCTTGCGGCGGGACACGGCCTTGTCGCGGGCGGCGTGCCGATTTCGCTGCGCAAACCCGAATGGGCGCGCTTTGCGATGCCGGGCGAGCCGAAAGCCTCATCATGAGTGGCGCGATTTTGCATCCCGACGGAAAGCATCGCTGCACATGGCCAGCGCCCGACAATCCGCTTTACGTCACCTATCACGACACCGAATGGGGCGTGCCGGAATACGACGACCGCGCGCTTTTCGAAAAGCTGATCCTCGACGGATTTCAGGCCGGGTTGTCGTGGATCACGATTTTGCGAAAGCGCGACAATTTCCGCAAAGCCTTCGACGATTTCCAGCCGGAAAAAATTGCGCGCTATACGCCAAAGAAGATCGAGCGGCTGATGAACAACGCCGGCATCGTGCGCAATCGCTCCAAGATCGAGGGCACGGTGGTGTCGGCAAAAGTCTGGCTCGACATCATGGAGAAGGGTCCGGGATTTTCACCCTTCCTGTGGGATTTCCTCGACGGTAAGCCGAAGGTCAACGAGTTCAAGACTTCGAAGAAAATTCCGCCCGAAACGCCGGTATCGCGCGCCATGTCTAAGGAGCTTGCCTCGCGCGGGATGAAGTTCGTCGGACCGACGATAGTTTACGCCTTCATGCAGGCGGTCGGAATGGTCAACGATCATCTGACGACGTGCTACCGGCATGAGGCGTGCAGGAAGCTCGCGCGCAAACGCAAGCCGCTCGTCCGATGACGCGCAAACCTGCTCCGCCGAAACGCCACGCCCGCGCATGGCAGCGGATGCTGTCAGGACGCAGGCTCGATCTGCTCGACCCCTCGCCGCTCGACATCGAGATCGAAGACATCGCGCACGGCCTTGCGCGCGTCGCGCGCTGGAACGGACAGACC
>CAMBBO010000084.1 GCA_945862935.1 Pseudorhodoplanes sinuspersici
AGCAACCGGCACATCGGCCCGCAGCCTGATGCAAACGGCCTCTGTGAGGAGTGCCTCGTATTCGTCGCACGCATCGCTCAGGTCGGCGCTTCGCTTCGTGCCGAAACGAAGCGCCCAGTAACATTGCGGGCGAACATCCGGCTTCTCGGTCCTGACAAATGCGAAGGATGCTGCGGGCAGCGCGCGCGCCTGTTCGTACACGGTCAGTTCACCCGGAAACGCTCCGAGGCGGGCAAACATGTCGAGCGCTGCGGGAACAAGGCGCCCCGTCCATCCGGGGATGGCGGAAAAGGCCTCGAGCGTCGATGCAAAATAAAAGATTCCGTCGAGCTTGGTCCAGAACAGGGGCTTCTTGCCCAGCCTGTCGCGCGCCAGAAAAAGCACGCGATCATGCGAATCCCAGATCGCAAAAGCGAACATGCCGTTCAGGTCGGAGCAGACGGACGGCCCTTTGAGCTTGAAACCTTCGAGGATGACTTCGGTGTCGCTGGCCGACTGAAATTGCGCGCCCGCTTTCCGGTACTGATCCTTCAGTTCGAGATAGTTATAGATTTCACCATTGTAGACGATCGTATAACGCCCGCTGCTGTCTCGCATTGGCTGTGCGCCGTCATCCAATGCGATGATCGAAAGGCGCGCGTGGAAAAACCGCACATGCCGCCCGTCGGACCATTCGCGCTGGTCGTCGCGGCCGCGATAATGGATCGCGTCGCGCATCTGTGTATCGCGTGCGGATACGGGCGGAATGTCCGCGCCGATCATTCCGGCAATGCCGCACATTGCCTAATGCTTCGTTTCTGCCGGCGCAATGCCGACAAGATAGAGAGAGGATGCCTGTCGCGGCATTAGCCTGCGGCCGATGAATTCGAATGCGTCGTCGACGATTTTGTATTTTCGTATTCGCCCGTCGAGATGCCAGTCGGGCGGTCCCCAGCCTATATGTTCGATCTCGATCACTTCGAGTCCCGCCGCAGTCATTTTCGAAGCAATCGTGTCTGCCGTGTAGAAATGAACGTGGTCGGTCGAGGCGCGGACCTGAGGGGCGCGCCTGTAAGCGAGTTGCCACCACCATGCGCCTTCGTTCGGCGTACCGAGAATGACCAGTCCGCCGGGTGCAAGAATCCGCGCGACGGATTTCAGCGCTCCCACATCGTTGGGAATATGTTCGATGACGTGATTGAAGAAGACGACGTCGAATGCTCCGTCGAGCGCGGGGAAGTCGAGGATATCGCCGAGCAACAGGGTGGCTCCGGTATTGCGGTTCTTCGCTCTCGTCAGGCGCAGCATGTTGTAGTCGCTGGCGTAAAGCCGTTCTGCGAACGGCGCGAGCCACGGCAGGTTCGTTCCGTCGCCGCATCCGAGATCGAGGAAGCGCAATGCTTTTGCGCGCCCTCGCAGCGCGAGTTCACGCTTGAGCACTTGCTCGACATACAATCTGCGTTTCCTGAGATGATGACGCCACGGACTCGAAAGTTCGGGCGGCTGCACTTGCGCGTACCATGCCGGATTGCTGCGAAGCGCTGCATCGATGTCGGCGGCAAGGCTTTCCGGATTGCGAACCAGCACTGGAATGCCATCGACGGCCGGAAACGAGGTTCCGCACGCCTCGCAGCGAGATTCATCGATGAGGATGGACGCCGAATGGCAGTGCGGGCATCGCAGCGCAGGGTCAGTGCGGCCGGGCACGATCCAGCATTCCCCGGTAGATTTCGGAATAGACGGCTTCTGTTTTCGCCGGTGCCCAATTGTCCTGAGCGTGTGCGTAAGCGCGCCGGCCGAGTTTTTCACGCGCGCGGTCGTCAGACAGCAAGCCCGCAATGGCATCGCGATAGGATTGCTCGGTATTGTCGACGAGCTTCACAAAATCCGCGTCGGCTAATTCGGGCACGGGTTCGCCTTGACGCCGGTTGATGACGATAGGCAGGCCGGTAAGCAGCGCTTCGAGCACGGATTTGTTGAGTTCCCAATACTCACTATGCACAGCGAACAGGTCGAAGCCCGGCAACATGCGGCAGAGCTCGTCGTTTTCGATTGCCGGTGCGAAACGAACGCGATCGGCGACGCCGAGGCTTGACGTGAGACGTTCAAGCTCCGGCCGCTTCGGGCCATCGCCGACGATCAGCAATTCGACGCCGGGCAACGAGTGGACGGCCCGGATGATGTTGCTGGGATCCTTGGCATCGAGCAGGCGGCCGACCGATACGATGCGGGGTGGGCTGTTCAGGGAATAGTCTGTCTTCTCGGACAGGAAATTGCTGTTGAGCACATTGTAGCAAACCCGAACACGTTCGACGCCGTGACGGACCAGATAGGGAAGGATCGGTTTGTAGACGGGCATGACGAGATCGGCGTTGGTCAATCCTTCGTGCTCCAGAGAGTCATAGAACGAATTGTGCCATGCCTCCGCGCGGGTGAGATTGTCTTTCAGATAGCGCCGCACGGGATTGACGTCAGGGTTGATGTGCAAGGACATGACGTAAGGAACACCCAGTTCTCCTTTGATGCGGCTTGCGAGATAGACGTTCCAGTCCGCGCCATGGCAGCGAATGAGATCGGGCTTGATACGCCGCGCGAGATCTACTCCTCCACGCGCCCAGCGGCGAAGGCGCAACCGCCGGAAAATGCCGGGCCTCGTTCCGATCAGCGAAAGATCGTCGGGATGGTGCCAGACATGGAGCTTTGCGTCGCCGACCGTGCGCTGAAGCGCGTTCAGATCCGGGTTGTCCGCGGTCGTGCTCAGGATATGCACCTCGTCGAACAAGCCGCCGGGATTGTAATATCGCGGCTGATACTCGCCCTTGACCAGAATGTCCGTGATCCGGTCCGGAATGATGACCAGCAGGCGTTTCGCGCTGGAGCGGTCATGAGAGTGATTTTTCATGTAGGAATTAAATTGCCCGCCTAGACCGCGACAATGCTCTCGGGATTGAAGCTTGGGTTTATTGTCGACATCGGCGGAAGCTCCGATATGCCTTTCCCAATGTCGGCATGGTCGTAGATTTCCAGTCGCCGGCCTGCGGGCCCGAGCAGGGCCGTGTAGAAGGATTCCATCCGCTCGATCAGCGGCAGTCCCGTATCTGAGTCGTAGATATTGCGCTGTTCGTCCGGATCGGCGTTTAGATCGAAAAGCTCGTGACGCCCGCTATCGAGCCAGATCAGCTTCTTGCCATCGCTCGCGACCATGGTGCGGTTGGTTTGCCAGAACCGCAAAAGATTGGATTTATCCCCGGCACGTTCTGCAAGCCAAAGGGGCCAGCGCGGGTAGTCTGCCATGACTGCGTGATGCCCTGCGGATTCCGACAGGATGCTCTTCCCTTGAACTGGACTGAACGACTGGCCGACGCCCGCGAGTTCGAGTGCCGTTGGGAATAGATCGACGACCGACCGCAACCCTGAAGTCGATCGTCCCTTTTGCCCATCCACGACAATCAGGGGAACGCGGATTTCCGGTTCGTATGTGAAATTCGCCGATCCGTGGAATTTTTTAGTCTCGAACGTCATCCCGCCGTGATCGCCAGCCAAAATTACGACAGTGTCGTCTCGGACATTCGCCGCTTGCAGCATCGAAACGATCCGCTCGACGCAATGATCGGCGTAACGCACGCAAGTGTCGTACATCTGAACAAGTGTGCGTCGCTCCTCCTGCGTCAAATCCTCGTTGCGGCCGTAAAATTCTCCCGGCACCAGATTGAGATCGGCTAGATTGCGAGTGACCTGGAATTTCCCCCACGTATCCACGAACGGCGCTGGCGCGAGATAAGGATGGTGCGTGACGGGCAGATTGACATACATGAAAAACGGCTTGTCCTGATCGCGCTCCTTAAGCATGCGGCCAACACAGTCCACGGACTTTGCACCGCCCATATCGTTGCCGCGATACCACTTCAGTTGAGCGCTCATGCGAACATCTTCGGATTTGTCCGGAAAATAGCGGCGCGCGATACGAAACAAATCCTGCTTAACTTGATGCTTGAACGATGACTTTCGGACTCCGCGGGCCTGCTCCGCGGAATCTTTGAACCAGTTGTTTTCCTTTCCGATGCGGTAGGCGCGGTCGTAGCCTCGGATGAATCCCCATTCGGGCGACATCGCTGTGACCGCATTGGCGGCGAAAAAAGTTTGATAGCCGCTCGAACGCAGTATCTCGGGCAGGAACGGATATTTACCGTCGTAATATCCCCATGTCGCGGTCGCGCGATGCAATGCCGGATAAACTCCGGTCATCATCGAAATGACCGAGGGCATCGTGCAATTGGATGTCGCATAAACCCGTTCGGCCACAAGGCCTCGCTCTGCGAGGCGGTCGATCGCGGGAGACGTGTCGCGTGCGGTGTAGCCGTAACAGCCGAGACTTTGCGCGCGGCAGCCGTCGAGCAAAACGAGCAGGATGTTTTTACGTCGCACGCGAAACCGATTTCAAAGCTGCGATGGTTTTCAGGACGGTATGAATGACAAAGAAGGTCTGGGCGTCCCCTGATTGCGGCGATGCATTTGGCAAATGCCCGGTGGCGGATAGCGTTTCGGCAACCTCGCCAAGGATCTCTGCCCGCATCCATGGATCAAGCTCTGTGTCGATCATTTCCGGCCGTTGCGGTGCCGGGAATTCGCGCGCAGCGATAACGCTGCCTTCATCGATTTTGGGACTCATCAGCATGGCGGTCGCAGTCATGCCGCCGCGCATGATGAGTTCGTAATAATACGGGGTGCTGCCTCGAAATTCCGGCAGGCGTCCGGGGTGGATATGGATGAACTGCTTTTCTCCAGCGAAAAAGTCCGGCGCGAGAATTGCACCACCGGGGCCTGCATAGACAATATATTCAGCCGGCATGCGCAAAGTTTCTGCGACGACGTCGGGATGATTGATGGTATTGGCAGCCATCCGAGCAAATGGGATTCCGTTTTTTTCGCATTGCTTCGCGAGCGGAGTTACGTTGTCGAACAGAGAAGTGGCGTTTGCTGTCACCGGCACAAGGCTAATTGCCGGAACGTCTACGATCAGCGCGTAAGCTGGCCGTAGCCCGCACCTCGCCAGCCGATCGATATAGGCTCGGGCCCGCGCGTTATCGCAGGCGAGAATGGCGAGCCGGGCGATGGTTTTCATGCTAACATTCGACGAACAAGTTGCGTCTCGGCCTGCATGGAGGCCGCCGCGTGATATGCAATCTCGGGCGTCACCGGCTCGAAACCCGCACGGTAGCAGGCGAAGTCGTTCAATTTCAGAAGTCCGTTCAGAAGGCGCAAGCCCCGTGGCGTTGTTGTGTCTGCCACGCGAGAAACGAACCGTGCCACGATGCAATACGTTGCAAGATCGGCCTCTTGGGCCGAGCCGCGAAGGGTCGCGGAATATTCCGTCGCCAGTTTTCGCGAAGTTTCAAACTTTCGAACGAAAAAATCGGACCAGGCAGCGATATTCGGTTTCGCAGCATTTCTATCGGCTTGACGCAAACAAGCTTCGGAAAGCGTTTTTGTGACCACAGCCGTATCGCCGGGCAGCGGGATTGCGGCCGGCAAATGCGGCGGGTGATCCCGCATGGCCCCTTCACCGACGATATCGCGCATTCGCTTCATCGCCTCGATTCGCGATTCAAGGTAATTCGCTATGAATGCGCGGTCGCCCATCGGGCTGTACATATAAAGCGCGCGGTCGTCTTGAATGCTCTTCGCCGCGTAGGGATATTCGAGCGTTACGGCAGCCATTCGCGCTCACGAAGTGCATGCAGGATTGGATCGACCTGCGCGCTGATTGCGCCGTCGTTGGTCAGCACCAGATCCGGCGACGGAGGACGCACGAAAGGGATATCGATGCCGACGACATTCTTGATCGTGCCGAGCCGTGCACCGGAATAAAGCTGCTTTTGATCGCGTTCCTCGAGGACGTGCATGGGAACGTCGATAAACACCTCCAAGTATCGCGTGAGATGTTGCCGATTCCATTCCTGCTGCTCGGGGAAATTCGATAGAACGCAAGCGACGACCGCCACCCCTTGTTCTTCCAGAAATTGACTCATGCGGCACATGCGCATGCCATTGATGCGCCGCTCGCCGGTGCTGTGTCCCAGTCCGTCGTCCACAACATCGCGAAACCGGTCGCCGTCGAGGAGAACTGCCGCAACGCCACGCGAACGCAATTGCGCGGCCAGGGCCTGTCCGATCGAGGATTTGCCGGCGCCGGCAAGACCAATCAGCCAAATGACCATGCGCTCACGTCTCCGAGCCGGCCTTCAGCGATCATCGTCTCGGCAAGCTTGAGGTCGGAAATGGAATCGACTTCGAGCCAGCCGCCGTCGACGAAGACAGGCGTGAGAGCTTCGCCGCGATCGATCAGAGATTGAAGCAGGTCCGTCATGAACATCCGTGCATGCGGCGCGTCGGCCCCCGAGCCTGAATAAAGTTCGTTGAGTGTGCGTCTCAGAAGTTCAACACCGGCGCCTTGAAAAGAGAGCAGGCCGATATATTGCCCCTCGATCTCGTCGAGCGTTTTTGCCTTTTGGCCTATCGATTTCAAATAACCTTTGTCATCGACCCGAAGGCTTTCGGCGTCCGTCAGGGGTTCATCAAACCGCCGCTCCCAGTATTTGCGCCATTGTTTATCGACAACAATCGATATCGGCGCAGCTGAACCGGCAAGCTGCGCTATCACCTGTGGGCGGCAAACGATGTCGCCATAGGACAGGATGACGTGGCCGTTCAGGCGCTCGCGCGCGCAATAGAGCGAGTAAACCATGTTGGTGCGGTCGAACGATTCATTTATCACGATGTCGCTTGCATAAGGCGTCAATTGTTCGGGCAAATATCCGGCGACAATCGTTCGTTGCGAAAGTCCGGCCGAAGCGGCGGCGGCCAATTGCCATTCGATCAACGGTTTCCCGGCCAGTGGTACGAGCGCTTTTGGCTTGTCGTCCGTCAACGGTCGCAGCCTGCTGCCCGTGCCGGCGGCAAGCAAAATGAGTCTAGCGGTCATCTTGAAGCCATGCCCGCAGCAATTCGCGATCCAGCTTTTCTGCGGAACCGTCACGCTCGGGATGCCATTGCACCGCGAGGATAGGACGATCGCGGTGCCTCACGGCTTCGACGACACCCTGCTCGCTGAACGCGAAGGGATGCAGCGCCGCTGCCACCTGATGCCGCATGACGCCTTGATCGTGAAAGCTGTTCACCGTTTCGGTTTGATCGGTGTCGGGAAGGACGATCCGATGGCGCTCACCGACATGCATTTCGCCGGGAATAGCGGCTTTCAAATCCTTGGTCACTGCGCCGCCAAAATAGACGTTGGTGAATTGCAAGCCCCTGCACGTTCCGAAGACCCGCGCGTTATTGCCAACCGCATAGTCGAGTATCTGGCGCTCGACCTCGTCGCGAACCGATCCGGATTGAGCTGACGTTGCCGCGACGTTGTCGCCGCCGGTCAACAACACATGACTTGGGTTCAGTTCCCGGAGGAGGATCGAAGTGACGGCGGAATTGTTCGGCGCGAAGATAAGTGTCAGATCGAAGCGCGCCAGGAACGTGAGCCAGTCATGGCTGATCGCGTCGCGCTCTTCCCGATAATTTGTCGCCGGAGCAAGCCGCATCGAAACCAGCACGGTCGGACGATTCTTCATCGCCATGTGATGCTCTGCCTAGCGCAATCGATCTGGACGCGGCTACTCGATTTCAGCGCGGAGAACCGGACAGGGCCGACGCCGATCGCGGCGGGCAATCCCAGTTCCGCGGCGCGGACCGCCATATGCGATCCAATCCCGCCATATTGAGTGACCAGCCCGCCGATAGCGCGGCTGAAAATCCAGTCGTATCCGGGATCGCCCGATCCGATCAGAACGATTTTTCCTTCGAGCGAGGAAGTCATGTTCTCGGCAGTGAGGTAAACCGGTTCGCCGCCGGTGCTTCCTTGCGTAACAAAATTCGGCGTCGAATTCTGTTGCTTGAATGCAAGAATTTCATCGGAACTGCAGATCAGGTCCGGCAAGCGGACGGCGGACGTGATCGCAGCGCGCTTGCGCCGATATCCGACCAGCCGCTTTAGCCGTGAAACCGTAGCGCCGCTTCTGCTGTTGGTCGCAAATTGCAGGATGTCGTCAATCGCGAGATGAGACAGGTCGTCGCGCTCCAGTCCGACGCTGCGTCCAAACGCAGTGATTTCGGAAAGGATCGCGTCGATGCTTTTCATGAATTCGAATTTCGCAAGTTCTCGCGCCGCGATCGAGCGCTCGACGAAACTCTGCAACTTGTCGCGATTGATATCGCAATCGAGCGACAGGCAGAGTGCGTCAAGTTCATCGCGGCATTTTTCGAACAGGTTTGCGATATGTTCTTGCCCATGCGTCTGGGAGGCGGGCGGTTCGGCATTTTCTCCGGCGAGAATGGCATCGATGGCTTCGGCATAATTCGGTGCGGTGATTTCATATGAGTCGGGCCGCAGATGGCCGTATCGTTCGATAAATTCGTGCCGCTCCATGCGGCCATCTCGGGCGGCGCGAATATCCCGCAATATGTCGTCGAGGATGGTCGGAATTCCGCCCGGCAAGGACCGCCCCGTTGCTGCCGATGAAGCGTCCATCGAACGTAAAACTGACATTGCAATGAACGCGCACCGCGCGAGCATTGCAAAAGGAAGCGTTCCGAATGTCCGGCAGTCGCTCAGAAGCCGCAATACGCGGTCGGCGGAATCACGTTCCGTATTATCGAGAATTTCCCGGCGCCGCTCGCGCAGTATGCCCAGTTTTGAAAGCAACGAGTCGATCGAGACGCGCTTCTCTGCGACTATTGCCCCGGACAATTCGATCAGCGCGCGCCGGTAATCGTCGATGTCAGATTGCGACAATCCAGCATCGTTCATTCGTGATGCGTATCGATTCCAGTCTTCGGTATAACAGGTCGGAGTGATCTCGAATTCGATCTTGTCGTGCAGCGCGGGCCGGGCGCGCAGGAATGCAATGCAGGAATCGACCCATTTCTCGCCGATGCTGTCGTCGAGCCCGGCAGGCAGGAATGAATTCAGGCTCGCCCTGACATCGATATACGGTCGTCCGGCAACCGAAATAACCAGCGGGCTCGGCGTGGCATCGCGATAGCCGAGCATGGCGCGGGCTTTTGCCCAGACATCGGCGCCGATCACATTCTGGTAAAGGGAGAGCGCCAAAGTCTTAGGCGCCGGTCCCAGCATTTCTGCGGGATTCCAGTCCGCCATGTTGCTGAACAAGGTCGTCGCTCCGCACAAACCGGGGCTGCGGGCCATTTTCGACGCGACAAAAAGCTTTGCCTCGGCCAAGGATTCCAGCAGATCGGAATCGGCGCATGTTTGCCTGATGCGGTTGCTGAGCGGACGCGCCTGAAAGAGATAACCGCGCCCGTCGCGGCCGAGCGCAAATTCGACATCGATTGCGTCAAGGCCGGTCAGTGACACAAGTTCGCGTCCCGCCCCAATCGCGATTGCGGCGGGGGATGGCAGCGAGCGATCGCTGGCGGTCCACGCGACGTAATATGTATCCATTTCGCCGGCGAGTCCGGCCGTCACGGCATCGCTTCGTCCGGTTGCTCGTTCCAATGAGACAGCGAAATACGGTGCGCGGGTCGTCAGGTCGCGCGTGAACATTACACCGCTTGCGTCGATATCCGTGATTTGCGGCTGAACGAATATCTCGTCGAGAATGGCTGTCGCGCGTCCATCGCGGGTAAAGCTGCGTCCAACCTCGTCGACGGATGCGATCAAGGCGGCGTCGCTGCAGGCTCGAATGTTGGCAACCGACTTGAAGTATCCGGCATGACTCGCACCGGGAGAATCTTCCGTGCTCGCGCTGCTGCGAACAATGACGAGTCCGTCCGGAAAGCGCGCTTTGATGGCCTTCACGATTCCGGCGGGCCGCGTGTTCCATTCGCCAATTGAAAAACGGAACTGATCGACGACGTCGAGCGAGCGCAGGACACTGCCGAGTTGCGTCAATGTTTGAGCTTTTCCGGGAAACAGAATTCGCGTGAGGCTGGCTGAATCCTGCGCGAAAGCAGCCCGCGACGAGAGGTCCACGGAGGCGGCGCCATGTGCAAGGAAATTCAATCCATCCTGATCTGACGCGCCGCTTTTGCCGGCGCTTATTTCCAGCAGCTTGCTCGAAGGCAACAGAACAGCGGCAACCTGCGTTTCCGTGGCCGTTCCGACCTGGCCCGACAGGTGTGGCGAGTGAGAGTTAAGCATCGCATGGATCGTGTCGTTGGTGACGACGACATCGCTGCGCAAAAACAGGAAAGAATCGAAGCTCTGGACCGGCAAGGACTGGATCGTGCGGACACGTCCTTCGTCGGTCCATTCAGGTTCGTATCGAACGGCGACGTCCGGGAATTGTGCGAGAATTTTTTTAATATGATAACCGCCGACATACAAGATATCGCGGACATCGTTTGCCTGAAGCGCGGCGCGCGCCCAATTCAGGACCGGCGTCGTGCCGTCGATGCTGATAAGTGCCGCCGGACTGCTGAGATTGGAATCGAGCCGCCGGACGCCTGGCCCAAGATCTACAATGACGGCAAAGACTTTCATCGAAAGGATTTATGCGCGCGCTTTCGGCGCTGGTGAGTCCGCCGTTGCCGACATGCTCCACGCGCTGCGATGCGCCGCGCCCTGGAACGCATCGAGGCCGACGCCCCCGACGTAGTCATTCAGCGATACGCGGATCGTTCCGGCATTCGCGACGCAATCCATCGAAATGAAGTCCGCGCGTCCTTCGACGCATGTTCCGTAATCGACCATGACGGTGTAAGTGCCTTCGCCAAGTCGAAGATCGTCCACGCGGCATTCCACGATCGCTGCGTCTTTCAATTGCAGCCGCGAGGCGGGATGCGTGCTGTTGAATGTCGCGACCCGGTCGCCGACGCTGTTGTGGATCAACACGGAGAGATAAGAGTTCTGTTCCCGCGCGTGCGTCAGGCCGATGCGGAAGATCGCGGGTTGGCCGGTTGCGAGTTGAGCCGTCTGGGTGCCGTCTGCGGAATGAGTCGACATCCACGACAGGACCGGGCGGCGCGATTCATACAGGCGAGGGGAGTTTTTCAGATCGTGCAGACTTGCATCTGCAGATGCAGTTTCGTTGATGCGATAGAGCGATTGCATGTAATGCTGCGCAGCGCTTTTGGCGTCGCCGCGATAGACGCAGTGGCCCTTTTGCAAGACGAGCCCGGTCTGGCAGAGCGACGTGATGGCCTTGATATTGTGGCTGACGAACAAGATCGTGCGGCCTTCCTTCGCCGATTTTTCGATCGCGCCCTGACTCTTTTCTCGGAACGCGGCATCGCCGACCGCCATCACCTCGTCGAGGATCATGATGTCGGCGCGCAACATGGATGCGACCGAGAAAGCAAGGCGCACATACATG
>CAMBBO010000085.1 GCA_945862935.1 Pseudorhodoplanes sinuspersici
TTCGATCTGTGCGGACGTGAGCTGGCGCGGATTTTCGCCGCGCAGGAGGAGAACGAGCTTCGCCGTCTCCTCTAGTTCCTCCGACGCATAAACAGCGGTCTCGACATCCTTCGCAGACACTACTGGCCCATGGTTGGCGAGAAGCACAGCGGCGAATTCGCCCTTCAACGCACGAATAAGATCGCCCATCGCCGGATCACCCGGCCGTACATAAGGCACGAGCTTTACGCGCCCGACACGCATGACGACATAGGGCGTCAGCGGGGGAATGACATCGTCGGGATCGATACCGGGCAGGCAAGACAAGCCCGTGGCGTGGGTGGAATGCAGATGCACGACCGCTCCCGCATCCCGGCGCGTCTCGTAGAATGCCTGATGAAGGAAAACCTCCTTCGACGGGGCGTCGCCACCGATATGCTTGCCCGAGGGGTCGAGCTTTGAAATCCGGGTCGGATCGAGAAAGCCAAAACAGGAATTGGTCGGCGTAATCAGGAATCCGTCATCCACACGCGCGCTGATATTGCCGGACGAGCCGACCGTATAGCCGCGCTGGAACAGCGATTGCGCAAGGCGCGCGATGGTGTCGCGGGTATCCGTTTCATTCATGGATGCTACTCGTAGCGAGGAAGGGCTTTGCCTGCAACGGCCAGACAATGATTCAATACGCTCACGTCAGGCAGATCAATTCGATTGGGAAAGCTGATGCCATGCCGCCACGAGATATGCGGCAGCGGCATCCACGTCCTGCGGTGTCGTATGGCGTCCCAGCGACAGGCAAACCGCGCCGAGCGCGATGTGTTCAGGCAGACCGATGGCAATTAAAATTTTCGAAGCTTCCTCGCGAATAGCGGTAGAGCCGCTGGAAGCAAGAACTTGCGGGCATTCCCGCAGCAACTGATGTCCCGCAATCTCGGGAAAGATGACGTTGAGGGTGTTCGGCAATCGCCGCTCTGCACCGCCAATCACAACGATTCCGGGGATGTAGCCCTTGAGCTTTGAAAACAACTGATCGGAAAGCATTCGCATATTTTTCGCCGAAGATTCGAGCTTCATTCCCGCGATGCGGCAGGCTTCACCCAGCCCGACAATATAGGGAACATTCTCCGTACCGGGGCGGCGGCCATGCTCCTGTCCTGCGCCGGCAAGAATGGAGGGAAGCGTAATGCCGTTGCGAACGAACAGAGCGCCGATGCCTTTCGGAGCGTAGAGCTTGTGTCCGGAAATCGAGAGAAGATCGACGCCCAGCGCGGTGACATCGACCGGTACCTTGCTGACTGACTGTGCGGCGTCCGCATGCAAGAGCGCGTCATCCGATTTCGCAATCGCAGCTATTTCGGTGATGGGTTGCAGTGTCCCAATTTCATTCTGCGCGTGGATCACGGTGACGAGGGCTGTCGAGGCGTCGATATGCGACTTGAAATCATCTGCGCGAACGATACCATTGCGTTGCGGCGCGACGCGGCGAATGTCGAAGTCATCCTTCTGTAACAGAGCGCAGCAGGCGTCAGTCGTTGGATGTTCAATGGATGTTGTCACGACGCGTTTTCGGCCTGGAGTTAGCTTTGCTCCGTTTCGGATTGCGGTATTGATTGATTCCGTGCCGCTCCCGGTAAAGACAATTTCGTCTGGCTTTGCACCGATCAATGCTGCGACCTGCGCCCGTGCATTTTCAATAGCATCGCGTGCGCGTTTGCCGGCGGCATGGGCCGAGGTCGGACTGCCGAATTCGTCCTGCAGATAAGGCAACATCGCTTTCAGCACATCCGGTTCGATCGGTGTGGTGGTGTTGTGGTCGAGATAAATCGGCTTCATGACCAGTCCTTCACCACCGCGTCAAACCTGCGCTCAGTCTTTCAAAAGCTGGCGCGCGATGATCATGCGCTGAATCTGGTTGGTGCCTTCATAGATTTGCGTGATCTTGGCGTCGCGATAAAGGCGCTCCACCGCAACGCCACGGATATAACCGCTGCCGCCGTGAATCTGCACGGCGTTCTGTGTGTGCAGCACCGCTGCGTCTCCGGCGAAGCACTTAGCCATTGAGGATTCGATTGCCGCACTGACGCCGCTGTCGAGCTTGGTGGCGGCGTTCTGAACCAGAAGCCGCGCTGCCGTCAGGTCCTTCGCCATATCGGCGATCATCCACTGTACCGCTTGAAATTCTGCAATGGCCTTGCCGAATTGCTTTCGCTCCTTCGCGTAGGCGATGCTTTCGTCTAGCGCCTGCTGCAAGATGCCGACCGCGAGCGAAGCGATCCCGACGCGCCCCTTTTCCAGAACGCTCATCATGATGTGGAAGCCGCGTCCTTCCGGTCCGAGCAGAGCCGTCTTCGGCAATTTTACCTTCTCAAAGAACAACGCTCCGATCTGCGAGGCGCGCTGACCCATCTTGCGTTCTTTCTTGCCGCGGCTGACGCCCGGCTGGTCGAGATCGACCACGAAGATGCTCATGCCGCGATGGCCCGCCGCCGGATCGGTGCGTGCAAGAACCAGCGCAAAATCCGCAACCGGCGCGTTGTGAATCCAAAGCTTCTGTCCGGTCAATTCCCATCCGTCGTCCGCGCGCGACGCCGTGGTCTTGAGGCCCGCGAGATCGGAGCCGGCCTCAGCTTCGGTGAGCGCGTAGGCGCAGCGCCGTTCGGCGCGCAGGGTTGGTTTCAGGTAGCGGTTGATCTGCTCAGGCGAGCCGTGCGTGGAAAGCAGCGTACCGATTAACTCGATCAAACCGCATTGGTCTGCGACCGAAGAATATCCGCGGCTCAATTCTTCCATTACCGCCGCGTATGTGGAGACATCCGCGCCGAGGCCGCCCATCGTTTGCGGAACGGTAATGCCGAAAAGACCAAGCTCCGCGCATTCTTTATAAAGTTCATCCGGGAATTTCTCGCTTTCATCGAGTTCGGCGGCAAGCGGCATGATCCGCTCGTCGGCAAAGCGGCGCGTCATTTCGCGGATTTGCTCAAGATCGTCGTTCGCAGGCGCGCGCGTGGTTGCGGCGGACATGGCGTTCTCCCGGATGCCGCATGCGCGGCCATTTATCCAAGGATTAAAGTGTTGGCGGTAGATTGGCAATTTGGCGCGGGCAGGAGGATTTCCCGCCGGTTCCGGCGACGGACGTGCGGTCCGGGCCCTATTTGCGATAGGCGGGTGAGTGCTTCGCCGCGTCTGGGTAGACGAGATCGCGCAGCCCAAGGGAGAGCTGCGGCACGTACGTGATCACCATCAGGCAGGCGAAGATCACGAGTACAAAAGGCGCAAGCCGCGTGATGATCGCGTCGAGTGAAATCTTGGCGACCGTGCAGGCCGCGAACAGATTGACGCCGAATGGCGGGGTAATCATTCCGAGCGCGAGATTCACCACCATCACAAGTCCGAAATGCACCGGATCGATACCGAAGCCTGCGGCGACGGGCGCAAGGATCGGCCCGAGCACGATAATCGAGGCGGATGTCTCAATGAACATGCCGATGAAGAACAGTGCGAGATTGATGCCGAGCATGAACAATGCGGGCGATTGCAATGTCTCGCGCAGATACGCGCCGATCTGGTCGGGCACGCCAGCGCGCGTGATCAGATAGCTGAACAAACCAGCATTCGCGATGATGAACAGGATCACCGACGATGAGATCACGGATTTCCGCAAAATGGTTCCCAGATCGCTGAACGACAATTCGCGGTGGACCACGCCGCCGATCAGCAATGCGTAAAACACCGCAGCGACGGATGCTTCGGTCGGCGTAAATACGCCGCCGTAAATGCCGCCGAGAATGATGACCGGCATAAAGAGTGCAAAGGCTGCACTTCGCGTGGCAGTCAGGACAGGCAGGCGGCCCTCGTGATCGCGATCACCATAGCCCTTCCAGCGCGCATAGATGATGACGAAAGCCATCAGCACGCCGCCGATGAGCAAACCTGGACCGAAGCCGGCGATGAATAATTCGCCGATCGAGACCTCGGCCGACACGCCGTAGATGATCAGTGGAATCGAGGGAGGAATGATGACGCCGAGTTCGGCGGACGTCGCCTGCAAGGCCGCCGCGTAGGGTGTCGGATAGCCATGCTTGACCAAAGACGGGATCAGGATCGATCCGATGGCAAAAGTCGTTGCCACGCTTGAACCGGAGACAGACGCAAAGATCATGCAGGTCAGTACGCAAGTGGCGGCGAGGCCACCGCGGATTCCGCCGACCAGCGATTTGGCAAAATCCACCAGCCGCCGTGAAATGCCGCCGGTTTCCATCAGGTTGCCGGCGAGGATGAAGAATGGAATGGCTGCGAGGGGAAACCGGTTAATCGCGGCGTACATTTCCTTGACCGAGATCACCATCGGCACATGCGACATCCAGATGCCAAGGAGCGATGACACGCCAATCGCCACCGCGACGGAAATCGACAGCGCGAAGCAAAGGCACATCGTCAAAAGGATTGTTACGGACATCGCGTGGCGCCTTGAGTTGAACGATACTACCTTGTTTCAGGCACCTGTGCGTCGCGCGTTACTGCGCGGCTTCAAGTTCGTGGCGGCGGGGGTCGAGCCACTGGGCAATGATGGCGATTGTCGAGAAGATGCCGCCGACCGGCATCGCTGCATAGGCCCAGATCATCGTGTAGGACTCGATCCCCGGGATGGTCTGAAAGCGGGTGCGCCACGCGTAATCGATTCCGACGATTACCGTAACCGCGATGAGGAGCAGCGCGACGGCTGCGGCGATGGTTTCCAGCAACCGGCGTCCGCGCGGCCCGGATTTTCGATATGCGAGGTCGACGCTGACCATCGCGCCTTCGCGAAAGGCCATGGGAATTCCCATGAACACCATCCAGATCAAAGCGAAGCGGATGGACACTTCCGACCATTCCGCCGGAATTTCAAAAATGAATCTCGACAGGATCTGGTAGAGGCCGATTGATGCGGCAATCACCAGCATCGCACCGGCGCACCACAGCGAAATCGCCGTGGTGCGCCGCTCGATTGCAAGAATTGCGTTTTTCATTGAAGCGGCCGCGATGTGCGCCCGCATTCCTCGTTACTTGAAGTTCCGGATTTTTTCGATGTTGGCTTCGCCAAACTTCTTGCCGAGTTCTGCGAAGACCGGCTTCAGAACGGCCTGGAACTTGGAACGATCGACATTCTCGATGACTTCCATGCCCTTCGAGCGCAGGTAGGCGACGCCGGTCTTTTCGTCGGCATCGATGCGGTCACGGTTTGCTTTCACTGCAACCTTCGCTGCGTCGAGGAACGCCTTCTGATCGGCAGCCGACAGCTTTTCCCACTGGCCCTTGCTCATCAGGATGACCGCCGGTGAATAGACGTGGCCGGTCAGCGACAGATACTTCTGCACTTGGTCGAACTTCTGAGCTTGAATCACGGTTAGCGGATTTTCCTGACCATCGACCGTGTGCTGCTGAAGCGCAGTAAAGACTTCGGTGATCGCCATCGGCGTCGGGATCAAACCAAATCCCTTATACGCCATGATGTGGACGGGGTTTTCCATCGTCCGCAACTTCAGGCCCTTCAGGTCATCCGGCGAGTTCACCGCATGTTTGCTGTTGGTCATGTGGCGGAAGCCATTTTCGCCCCACGCCAAGGCCTTCAGGCCTTTGGAGTCGAACTTGGTCAGCATCTCTTGACCGATCGGTCCGTCCAGCACGGCGCGTGCGTGCGCGTAGCTCGTGAACAGGAACGGAATGTCGAGGATCGCGACTTCCGGCACGAAATTAGGAACAGGACCGGTCGACGTCATCACCATGTCGAGCGTGCCAAGCTGCACCGCCTCGATCGACTCGCGTTCGGCGCCGAGCGCGCCGGAATAGAAGTTCTGAATCTTATAGCGGCCCTGCGTGTTCTTCTCGATCTCCTTCGCGAACGCATCTACCGCGACCCCGTAATGGGAATTCTGCGGCACGGTGACATTCATGCGCAGGGTCGTCTGTGCGGATGCGGCTCCGGCGAACGAGACGAGAAGCGCAGCGGCAAGCAGCCCAGCAAGTGGGTGGCGAGACATTGAAATCCTCCCTAGATTTTTTGGCCGCAACCAAACCCGGATTACGGCGCTTTTAACTGGTTGCAAATCTGGTCATACATAAGTACCACATGTCAAGCTGCATAGGCAGCTGCTGACACATTGTCGGGCTGCTCGGTCGAGCGGTTTTTAAAGTTCTGACGATCGTGATTGCGATGCCGGCTGTTGCGGCAAGAAAGATTGCGATGACCCAAGAGTTTGTATTTTCCAGCACCGGCACCTTGGCCCGGAAACTTCACACGCGGCTGGCCGATCAAATTGGGCGCAGCATCGTGCGCGGGGAAATTGCTCCGGGGGATTCGCTGCCGTCGGAATTGCGTATCTGTGAGATGATGAGCGTCAGCCGCACCGCGGTGCGTGAAGCGCTGCGTGTGCTGGTGGGTAAGGGATTGCTGGTGTCGCGCCCCAAAAGCGGCACGAAAGTGCGTGCTCCAGAATGCTGGAACCACCTCGATCCGGATATCCTGCGCTGGCAATTCGAGCTCGATAAGACCGACGACTTTCTCCGCAAGCTATTCGAACTGCGCTTTGCGGTCGAGCCTGCGGCATCGGCGGCGGCGGCGACTGCACGGACGGCGGATGACGCAGACGCCATCAAGAAGGCGTTTGACGGAATGTCCGCCGCTGAATCGATGGAGGCCTATATCGAGGCCGACATCCTGTTTCATAAGAGTATCTATCAGGCGACGCACAATCAGTTCTTCTGGCCGATTGCGCAGATGTTCGAGCTTGCCTTGCATCAGAGCTTCCGCATCACCGCGCCGGGCGATCATCGAAGCCGGTCAATCGTGGAACATCGCGCTTTGATGGAAGCGATTGTCACGCGCCAGCCGGAAGCAGCGCACGCGGCGGCGCTGCAATTGCTGAAGAGCACAACCCAGGACATCGCGAAGCTGCTTGGCAGCGATCCCTTCACGCGAAAATAAATTTCAACGTAAATCGGCTGCAATGTTGGCGAGAAGTTCGCGGGCGATCCATGCGCGCGAAAATTCTCTGTTGCGCGCACACATTGCGTCGCCGTGCAAAGGACGCAGGTGGGACCTGCGGACCACGGGTACACAGACCCCCCTCGGGCGTGTCATATACCCTGCAAACGGGCGTAAATCCCGCAACAGCACGAGGGCGGATATGAAGACCATCCGGTGGGGAATGATCGGCTGCGGCGACGTGACCGAGGTGAAAAGCGGACCGGGCTTCTACAAGGCCGAGAATTCCAAGCTCTCCGCCGTGATGCGCAGAAATGGCGCGCTCGCCAAGGATTATGCCGCCCGCCACAACGTGCCGCGCTGGCACGACAATGCTGATGACATCATCAACGACCCGGAGATCGACGCGGTCTACATCGCGACGATGACCGACACGCATCACGACTACGCTCTGCGCTGCGCCGCTGCAAAGAAACCCATTTATTGCGAAAAGCCGATGGGGATGTCTTACGCGCAATGCTGCGAGATGATTGGTGCGGCCAAGGCGAACGGCGTGCCGCTCTGGGTCGCATATTATCGTCGCGCGCTGCCGCGTTTTCTCAAGGTCAAGGAACTGATCGAGGACGGCGCCATTGGCGAGGTGCGCGTGGTCATGTCGCGCGTCTATACGAAGATGGTCGATACCAAGACTCCTTACTTTGCGTGGCGCACCGATCCCAAGCAGAGCGGCGGCGGGCTTTTCTTTGAAGGCGCTTGCCATACATTCGATATGCTCGACTTCCTGTTTGGTCCGATTGTCGAGGTCCGCAGCTTTGCCGCCAACAAGGCACGCGGCTACGCGGGTGAAGACCTTGTCACCGCATCATACCGCTTCCAGTCCGGTGTGAACGGCACGGGAATGTGGTGCTACACAACCGACATCGAATACGAAATGAACGAGATCATCGGCTCCAAGGGCCGCATCCAGTATTCCACCGCAGCGCCCGGCCCGCTGACGCTCATGCGCGGCGACAGCGTTGAAGATCTGGGTATCGTCGATCCGCCGCACGTGCATCAGCCGATCATCCAGTCGATCGTCAACGAGATGAACGGCAAGGGCCATTGCCCCTCCACCGGCGAGAGTGCTGCGCGCACCGCCTGGGTGATGGAGCAGATGCTCGGCGAATTTTACGCCGGCAATTGAATTTCTGAAATCTGGAGTTTGAGATGAAACTTTTCGATCTAAAGGGAAAGGTGGCGCTCGTCACCGGCGGCAATGGCGGCATCGGCCTTGGCATGGCCAAGGGCCTCGCGGCGTCGGGTGCGAATATTGCGGTCGCTGGCCGCAACAAGGCCAAGGCCGACGCGGCGGTGGCAGAACTTGTGATGCTTGGCGTGAAAGCAGAATTCATCGAACTGGACGTTCTTAAAGAAGCATCGTGCCGTGCAGCGGTCGACAAGACCGCCGAACGTTTCGGGCGGCTCGATATTCTGGTGAACAATTCCGGCACAAATATCCGCAAGCAACCGCAGGACATGACGTTCGACGACTGGCGCACGGTGATCGACACGAATTTGAGCGGCGCGTTCGTTTGTTCGCAGGCGGTCTATCCGCACATGAAAAAAGCCGGCGGCGGCAAGATCATCAATATCGGTTCGATGCTGTCGATCTTCGGGACGTCGTTTGCTTCCGCCTATGCGGCGAGCAAAGGCGGCATCGTGCAGATGACGCGCGCTTTCGCGACCGCTTGGGCAAAGGACAACATTCAGGTCAATGCAGTTTTGCCGGGATGGATCGACACGGATCTGACGCGCAAGGCGCGTTCGGAGATCGACGGACTGCATGATCGCGTGCTGGCGCGCACGCCCGCGCAACGCTGGGGCGACCCGGACGATTTCGGCGGGATCGCTGCGTTCCTCGCAGCACCTGCGTCCGATTTCGTCACCGGAACCGCTATCCCGGTCGACGGCGGCTATTCGGTTCAGGGTTAAGGGGTCAATACGCCTGCGATAAACGCCGCCGCTTTCCGCAGCGCTTCGTTGGCTGCGGGAAGTTCGCGCGTCATGCGAATAAAACCGTGCACGACGCCCGGAAAAACTTCGAGCTGATAGCGCACGCCCGCATTGGCAAGCTTTTGGCACATCAGCAGCGTATCGTCGCGCAGCGGATCGAGGCCCGCGCAATTCAGATAGAGCGGCGGCAGGCCCGTGAGGTCCGCGCGCAAAGGCGCGGCATAGCTCAACGTCGTTTCGGATTCGTTGCCGAGATAATTTTGCCAATACCAGCGCATCGATTCCGTGCTCAGGCCGAACGATCCGTCGCCACAGGCCTTGTGGCTTTCGGTATCGAAAATCGGCGCGAAGCATCCGTAAAACAGCGCAGCCGTTTTAGTGCGCGTATCGTCGCGCAGTGTCAGCATCGCCGCGAGCGCGATGTTGGCTCCGGCGGAATCGCCTGCAAGCGCGATCCGGCCGCCATCGACATCTCCGCCGAGCGAACCCGCGGCGGCAAACTCGATGGCTGACAATATATCGCTCAGGCCGCCGGGGAATGGATGCTCCGGCGACAGCCGGTAATCGACGCCCAGCACCGCGCAGCCGGAATGATGCGCTAGATGACGCATTGGGCCGTCATGCGTGTCGATGGAGCCGAAGGTCCATCCGCCGCCGTGGACAAAGATAACCAGCGGACGCTGCTGCCCAGGATGCGGATGATAAAGGCGTGCGCGCAGCGCGCCTTCCGGCCCCGGAACGGAAAATTCCCTGATACCCGCCACCGGCAATTTTGGCTCGGTCCAGTATTCCGCGATTTCGTCGAATACGCGGCGCGCGTCCGCCATCGGCATGGTGCGATAATCCACAGGCTTTGCCGCGCGCATACGCTTGAGGATAGGCTCCATATGCGGGGCCGGCTGCAGCAAGCGTGTTGGGGTTGCGGCGTTCATTTCGGCGGCGTCTTTCCGTGGCGGCATCCAGCGCAGGACGGGTTGGCGCGCTGCGCGAGTTTCGTCAAGCCGCCGACGAGGTGCATGATAGGGCGCTCCGATAAAGCGCGCGGTATCGCCGCGTTTTGCGGTGAGCGCCAGATGCGCCGTCCGGCGCGAAAATCAGACCGCCAGCATCGCCAGAGAATGCGTCAGAATGGTCCCCGGCAACATCGGAAGCATCGCGGCATTGAATGCCGCACCCAGAAGATAGGCGAACCCGAGCAGCGCCAGGAATCCGAGGAAAAAGATTGCGAACAAAACCATCGAAATGCGCTTGGCGATGACGGAGATATTAGTCAGGCCGACGCCGCCGGCGACCAGCGAGACAATCAGCGACAGAACGGCAAATTTGAACATGCATAACTCCGCAAACGATGTCTGAAATCGCAGAGTTAACGGCAAAGGGGCCGTAAGGGTTCCCTATCCTTCGATGCCGCAATGGCGGGATAATTGGACAGCGAGATCAAGCAAAGCCTCGTCGCCGTTGCGCCAGCCAATGAAGGACAAGCCGACCGGGCAGCCATCGACTGTTCCTATCGGCATGGTCACCTGTGGAAGGCCGGAGAGGCTCGCCGTGCATGTCATACGCATGACGCGAGCGCGGAATTTGTCGAGATCTGGCTCCGGCGTATCGAGACGCGGTGCTATGGCGGGCGATGTGGGAACCACCAAGACAGTTCCCGGCTGTGCCAGCGAGTCCGCGCGCGCCCGTACTTTTTCGCGCACGACATTCGCGGCCTCAAAATCGCGTTGGCTGACGGTCGCGGTAAATTGCATGCGTTCTTTTACGCCCGGGCCGAACTTCGGCTGATGTCGTGTGACGAAATCGCCATAAGCCTCCCAGACCTCGCGGCCCTGGATCACGCGGAAACACTCGCGCCACTCTTCCAGTCTGTCCGGGGCGATCGTTTCGTGCTTTGGTTTTGGCAGTTCATTCGCCATTGCGGCGAGAGCTTTCTGCATCACACTCGAAACGGGCTTGTCAGCTTCGGCGAACACATCGTCGAGCACGATCAAATTTCGTACCGGGGACGCAACTCTTTGATGGTCGAGTAGCACCGGCCCGATCTTGCGAAACAGGCCGGGGCTGTTTGCAAACCAGCCCGCCGCGTCGAGCGAATGCGCCATCGTCATTGCGCCACTCAGATCGACGCGTCCGTGCGTCGGGCGGATGCCGTAGAGACCGCAGAAGGATGCCGGGATGCGAACCGAGCCGCCGGTATCGCTGCCGAGCGCGAGGTCGCAAATGCCGGCGCCGACAGCGGACGACGATCCTGACGACGATCCCCCGCTCACGCGTCCGGGCGCGCGCATGTTCACCGGCGCGCCGTAATGCGCGTTGATGCCGATGACGCTGAAGAAAAATTCTTCTGTAATCGTCTTGCCGATGACGGTTGCGCCTGCATCG
>CAMBBO010000086.1 GCA_945862935.1 Pseudorhodoplanes sinuspersici
ATCAGCGCCATCAGCGCAGCCTCGCCCAGCGTCGGCCATTTCCACACGAAAGGCATGACAAGGGACATAATCACTGTGCCGGAGATGTTGGTGTAGAACAGCGTCGTCGCGCTTGAATCGGTGTGCGACAAGATCCTCGTCAAAATCGAATAAACCGCCATCATGACGGCTGAGATCAGGCACAAAATGGCGACTGGATGAATTCCGCCCAAACCGGGGCGCATCACCAGAATAACGCCGAAGAACCCGACGCCGATCGCTGCCCAGCGCCGCGGCCCTACAGTCTCTCCGAGCAATGGCACCGCTAGCAATGCCACCAAGAACGGCATGATAAACATGATCGACGATGTTTGATCGAGCTGAAGATAATGCAGCGCGAAAACCATGCCCACATTGGCGATCAGCAGCAGCGCGGCACGCACGAGCTGTGCGTAGGGCCGTTGTGTGCGCATGCGCTCTGGATGCAGGAACACACCGCTGAGAATCAATGCAACGACGAAAGCGCCCGCAAACCGGGCCCAGGTAATTTGTAGCGAGCTCATATCGGTAAGAAGAAATTTCGCGGTCGCGTCGATGCTGGCGAAACACATGTTCGCCACGCACATCAGCGCGATCCCGCGCAAACGCCCTCGCCGTTTTGCCGCTTCGTCCAGCTCATTCGGCGAGGAATCGGCCATCGTTTAGTAGGTCGCCCGTCCGCCCGAAATATCGAACACGCCACCCGTCGTGAACGAGCAGTCTTCGGACGCGCAGAAAGCTGCGAGTGCGGCCAATTCCTCGACCAGCAGCAAACGGCCGCGTGGAATTTTCGACAGCATGTATTCGATAAATTCCTTGCTGACCTGTTCGAGGATCGCGGTCTTGGCGGCTGCGGGCGTGATGCAGTTCACCGAGATGTTGTTCGCCGCAAGTTCCTTGCCGAGCGATTTGGTGAAACCGATGACCGCCGCTTTGGACGCCGAATAAGCGGAGGCATTCGGATTGCCTTCCTTGCCGGCGATCGAGGCGATGTTGACGATGCGTCCGTAATTGTTCGCGACCATTCCCGGCACGACGGCACGGCAACAATGGAACACGCCATCGACGTTCACCGCCATAACCTGCTTCCAGTTGTCGATCGGATAGTCCTGAACCTTGAAAGTCGCGCCGCCGAGGCCGGCGTTGTTGACGAGAATATCGATCTTGCCGAATGCCTTGATGGTTTCGTCGCGGCCCTTCTCAACGCTTTTCAGATCGGCGACATCGACTGCCACCGGAAGAACCTTGCCGCGTCCCTTCAGTTCCGCCGCCGTTTTTTCCGCGAGCGCCGTATCGCGGTCCCAGATCGCGACCCCGGCCGCGCCGGAATCGAGAAAACGCTCGGTGATCGCGCGGCCGAAGCCCTGCGCGCCGCCGGTCACAGCCGCGAAGCGGCCTGCCAGATCGATCTTGTTTGCCATTGTCTCTGTCCTCCCAGACACACGGGAAACTAGCCAACACGCGCGCGCGTGACGAGGGCTTGCTCGTCGCGGCAGAAATGCGGGCATGGCGGTTGATCGGGCAGGATCGTTCGGCTAGCGTCCGGGTCGTGGGGCCCGCGGCGGTCGCCCCGCCTTCCAAGGCCTCAAAAGCCCAAGCACCGCCTCCTTCATGAATGGAGGGGGCCTATGCTTGAATTCTCGACGACATCTCAAGACCTTTGGCATCTCATCGGCACGGGCGAGACCCCGCGCATCATCGATGTGCGCCGGCGTGACATTTACGACGGTTCACCCGGAACAATTCCGGGCTCCGCGTGGCTCGATCCGGAAAAAGCAAAAGACTGGATCGGTACCATCGATCCCACATCACCAGTCGTGGTCGTGTGCAAGGCCGGTCACGAATTAAGCCAGATGGTTTCCGCGCAATTACGGGAGCGCGGCCGGAATCCGTCCATTGTCACCGGCGGATATGCTGCGTGGAGCGAGGCCGGCCTGCCGCTCGTTTCAAAGTCCGCTCTCGACCGTTTCCTGAAAATGCGGCCAAGTCTCTGGGTCACGCGGCGGCGGCCGAAAATCGACCGTATCGCCTGCCCGTGGCTGATCCGGCGCTTCATCGATCCGACAGCTCGCATCCTGTTCGCCGATCCGCCCGATGTGTCGGGTGTCGCGCACGAAACCGGCGCCATTCCATTCGATATCGACGGCGTGGAGATAAGCCACGCGGGCGACCGTTGCTCGTTCGATACGATGTTGAAATTGTTCGGGCTTGAGAGCGAACAATCGTTGGCGCAACTCGCGCTGATTGTGCGCGGCGCCGACACCGCGCGTCACGATCTCGCCCCGGAAGCGGCAGGCCTGCACGCAATTTCACTTGGCCTGTCCGCATTGGCGGGCGACGACGACCATAGGCTGCTTCAGCGCGGTTTCCTCATTTATGATGGCTTATTCGCGTGGCTTCGGTTCGCCGCAGACGAACGGCACAACTGGCCCGCGAAGGCGAAGTGACATGGAAAATAAAATGGACCGCCCTTCCTTCGCCGAATTTTTCAAAATCTGGTTCAAAATCGGCTGCATCAGTTTCGGCGGACCTGCCGGCCAGATTGCGATGATGCATCGCATCGCAGTGGATGAAAAAAAATGGATCGACGAACCGCGTTTCCTGCACGCGCTGAATTTCTGCATGTTGTTGCCTGGACCGGAGGCGCAGAAGCTCGCGACCTATCTCGGCTGGTTGATGTACGGCGCGCGTGGAGGATTGACCGCTGGCATCCTGTTCGTGCTGCCGGGCGCGCTGGTGATGCTCGCGTTAAGCCTTCTCTATGCGCTTGGCCGCGGTATCCCGCTGGTCGATGGTGCGCTGTTCGGCATCAAGGCCGCCGTTCTCGTGATCGTCGTCGAGGCGCTGATCCGTATTGGCAAACGCGCATTGAAAACCGGCCTGATGCTCGCAATCGCCGCGCTCGCATTCATCGGGATATTTTTCTTTGCGGTGCCGTTTCCGCTCATCGTGATTGCAGCGGCGCTGACCGGCTATCTCGTCGCGCGGCGTGATCCCGCGATTCTTGGATTGTCAGCGAGCGATACGAAAACGGCCCCGCCTCCGCCCGGAAGCTGGCAGCGTCTCGTTTTCGCTTCGCTGATAGGCCTCGTCGTTTGGTGGACGCCGGTCGTACTGGCATTTTTGCTGCTTGGCCCCTCGCATGTCCTCGTGAGCATCGGGACATTCTTTTCCAAGCTCGCGGTCGTCAGCTTCGGCGGAGCCTACGCATTGCTCGCCTACATGGCGCAGCAGGCCGTGCAGACCTACGGCTGGATGACCGCGTCGGAAATGGTGGATGGCCTCGGGCTTGCGGAAACCACTCCCGGTCCGCTGATCCTCGTGACGCAGTTCGTCGGCTTCCTCGCAGCGTTTCGCGACGCCGCTCCATTTTCTCCTATCGCTGCGGGCATTCTCGGCGCTGCGATGACCACATGGGTGACATTCGCGCCGTCGATGCTGTGGATTTTCGCCGGAGCGCCGTTTGTCGAGCCGCTACGCTCGAACAGGAAACTTTCCGGCGCGCTGGCTGCGATCACGGCAGCGGTCGTGGGCGTGATCCTCAATTTGACAGTCTGGTTCGCGCTTCATGTCCTGTTCGGCAAGGTCGATGAGCGGCATTTCGGAATTATACGCTGGTTCGCCTTCGATCCGATGAACCTCGATCTCGTGACGGCGGGCCTTGCCGCAATCGCGGGCGTGCTCGCTTTCGTCCTTCACCGCAGCTTGGTAGAAGTGGTCGCGATCATGGCGCTGCTTGGCGTCGCCGCGAAGTTTGCGCTCGGCAACTAGGCTTCCCGCTCGTCGCCCACCGCGCTTTCATGCCAGCGCCTGAGAGCCAGATGCGTGACGAGCGATAGGACAGCAAAGATCGCAACACCCGTGACTGACAAAAGAAGCAACGCCGCGAACATTCGCGG
Source organism: Pseudorhodoplanes sinuspersici (assembly GCA_945862935.1). Classification (GTDB taxonomy): domain Bacteria; phylum Pseudomonadota; class Alphaproteobacteria; order Rhizobiales; family Xanthobacteraceae; genus Pseudorhodoplanes; species Pseudorhodoplanes sinuspersici_A. The sequence continues at coordinate 3,918 of CAMBBO010000086.1, forward strand.
AATATTGAGCCGGTAGCCGGACTCGGCGATCCGATAGGCAAGGCCAGATCCGGCACCGGCAGCACCTGCCGCGATTTCCGCAACCACCGCGCCGATCAGCGACAGGCCGCCGGCGATCCGAAGCCCGCCGAGAATGTGCGGCAGCGCCGCAGGTAACTTCAAATCCCATAAGACTTGCCACCCGCTCGCACCATAAAGCCGGAACAGATCCACCAGATTGCGATCTACGGAATTCAATCCAAGCGTTGTGTTCGCAAGCACGGGAAAGAACGCGACGATCCACGCACATGCAAGTACCGCAAGAGGTTGCGGCAGATAGATCAGCAGCAGCGGCGCAATCGCGACCACCGGCGTGACTTGCAGGATCACCGCGTAAGGATAGAGCGAATATTCGACGAGGCGGGAGCGATTGAACAACACCGCAAGCCCGATGCCACCCATCATCGCAAGCGCAAGTCCTTCGAATGCCGTCGTCAGCGTCACGAGAAGCGACGACCACAGCACCGGCCAGTCGTTCAACAGTGTTTCAAAGACAAGTCCCGGCGACGGCAAGATGTAAGGCGGGATGTTCCTGAGCCGGACCAGCAGATCCCAGGCCAGAACGCCCGCGCCGAGAGCAAGAACCGGCAATACAACCCGTACGGCTCGCTCGAGCCGTTGGCGAGATTCGTCGCGCGTGATCCGGTCCTGCGCGTTCACGACACGGTCATCGCCCGTTCGAGCGCTTCGGAGACGGTGCGACACGACGCTGCGTACTCAGCCGATGTGCGAAAATTACCGCGCGGATAAGGTGCATCGATTTTGATTTCGGTGAAGACGCGCCCCGGCCGCGCCGTCATGACGATAATACGACTCGAGAGATAGACGGATTCGAAAACCGAGTGCGTCACGAACACAATGGTTCGCCGCACGTCGTGCCACAGCGCGAGCATGTCGTTGTTAAGCCGAAAGCGCGTGATCTCGTCGAGCGCAGCGAACGGCTCGTCCATCAGCAGCAGCTTCGGCTCTGTGGCGAGCGCACGCGCGATGGACACGCGCATTTTCATGCCGCCGGACAATTCACGAGGATAGCTGCCGGCAAACTCACTCAATCCGACCCGCGCGAGCGCAGATGTAACGCCCGGATCGGCTTGTGCATCTCGCCGCCCTGCAAGCTTCAACGGCAGGCTTACGTTCCGCGCGACGCTCGCCCAAGGCATGAGCGTCGGGTCTTGAAAGACGAACCCGATGCCGCCGTTTCGCCCCGCCGGACGGACGACATCGCCTTCTGTCGGCTCGATCAGACCCGCGACAATGCGGAGCGCCGTCGACTTCCCACAGCCCGAAGCACCAAGCAGCGTTACAAATTCGCCATCGTGGATTTCAAGATTAAGCCCGCTGAGTGCGCCAACACCGCTGGCGAAGGTCTTTCCGACATCGCGTAGCGAGACGATCGCGCCGGTGGCGCTAGAAAGGCTGGCAGATTGTGCGGCGGTGCTGCTCATTTGGAAAGGCTACACCGCCGCACATCATGGCGTCAGGGGCAAAGCCGCGCCTGATCCTTGCGTGAGGTGATCCCGTCGCACTTGGCCTTGGCGATGCAGGCGCTCACGCCTTTCGCCATCTGGCGCTTGATGCAGCTGGCGCCGTCATCTTTCGCGAGCACAGGGGATGTCAGCGCCGTGGCGACGGCGAATGTAAATCCAACAACGGCCAGAATTCCGATTTTCCGCATCGATTACTCCTTCCAAAAAAAGTTAGCGGCGCAGCGCGAGGCCCACTTTCTTGTTCACGAATTGCAACGTGTAAGATTTCTTGTAATCGAGATCCGCCGGGACTACGCCCGCGCGAACCATCTTGTCGAAGAAATCCTTCATGCGCGCATCGGTCATTGCCCCGATACCGAGCGACAGGGTGTCGCCGGAATCCACAATACCAAATTCTTTCATCTTCGCCACCGAATAGGCCATCGCCTCATCGGTCATTTCGGGGTTGTCTTTCTTGATCAGCGCATTCGCAGCTTTGTTGTCACCGTAGATATAATTGTACCAGCCAGTGATCGAGGCATCGACGAAACGCTGCACGAGATCGGGCTTTTTCTCTACAAGATCGCTACGTGTCTCGATCAGCGTGGAATAGGCCGTGAAACCTTGATCCGCGATCAAAAACAATTTTGGCTTGAAGCCGCCCTGCTTTTCAATTGCGAATGGCTCGGACGTAACATAACCCTGCATCGCGATTTTCTTGTCTGCAAGGAACGGTTGCGGGTTGAATGTGTAGGGTTTGACCTTGTTTTCATCGAAGCCAAAGTCGCGCTTCATCCACTGGAAATAGCTAACGATGCCTTCCTTCGACACAAACAGCGTGAGTTTCTTCAAATCCTCGAATTTCTCGATCCCCTGATCCGGGTGCGCGATCAGAACCTGCGGATCTTTCTGGAAAATCGCAGCGACGGGAATTGTTGGAATTTTGTTCTGCACTGCGTCGAACGATTGCAGCGTGTTCGCGCTCATGAAAAAATCAATCTTCCCAACCGCCAAAAGAATGCGGTTATTCACGTTGGGGCCGCCTGGCGTGATCGTGACGTCGAGTCCGTACTTCTTGTATGTACCGTCCGCGACCGCCTGGTAAAAGCCGCCGTGCTCTGCCTGCGCGACCCAGTTGGTGCCGAACGTCACCTTGTCGAGCTGCTGCGCGGACGCCGCACCACCGCACAACAAAAACGCCGTCGCGGCAAAAATCCCGGCCCGAACCAGCTTGCGCATCCCTGCCTCCCGCGTCCCGACGCGTACGACCATAAGCGAGCCCGGCATTTTTGCACAGACCCGCTGCCCGCGCGCGCATGATTGAGCTAGAATCCATCGATGTCTGGGGGGACATTTGATGGACGAACAAGACCAAGGCGCAAAGCGAAACCGGCTCAACGATCTCGTTGCCGTGACAGTCGTTATCCTGACGGTGTTTCTGGCGGTCGGAAAAATCAAGGACGACAACATCGTTCAAGCGATGCAGAAGGCTCAATCCGGCGCAGTCGATACCTGGGCCGAATATCAGTCAACGCGCGTGAAGCTGCATGTCGACGAAAACGGGCTGGCGCAGCTTCGGCTTCTGGAAACCGCGGGAACCTTCGACAAGGCGCTAGCCACCAAGCAGACCGCAGAATACGAGGCGGACATCAAAAAGTATCAGCAGCGTTCGCAGGAAACGATGGCCAAGGCGAAGGCGCTGGAAGCCGAATATGACCGGCTGAATGTGCACGACGACCAGTTCGATATTTCCGAAGCATTCATCTCCATCGCGATTGCCGTCGCCGCGGTGGCGGCGCTGGTCGACAATTTCATGTTGCTCTATCTGGCCTGGGCATCAGGCATTACCGGCATCGTGTTCGGACTGGCCGGTTTCCTCGGCTGGAGCATTCGCCCGGAATTTCTGGTGCTGTTGCTGGGCACCTGAATGGCACTCATAGCGAAGCATGCTCGATCGGCTTGTGCCGGTCGAGCGGACGGCCCGCTTTTGGCATCGGGTATTTCAAGCCGCTCGCGCAATTGAATAGTACCGAGCGATCGGTGCGCGCGATGCGCCCTTCGGCGATGCTCTGCTTCCATGCCGCATACGTCGCAGCGCCTTCCAGGCACATGAGAAAGCCTTCGTCGCGCGCCACTTCATCGCGCGCGGCGTCAATGGCTTCGTCGGTCACGGCGATAGCGAATCCGTTGCTCGCCCGCACGGCCCGCGGGATGAGGAAATCGCCGACCGCCTGCGGCACGCGAATGCCCGACGCAATCGTGTGTGCATTCTCGAAGCGCGGCGCGTGTTCCTCGCCAGCATCGAATGCACGGACGATTGGCGCGCAACCCGTGGCTTGCACTGCGATCATGCGCGGACGTTTCGGGCCGATGAACCCGATCGCTTCGAGTTCGGCAAAAGCCTTCCACATTCCAATCAGCCCGGTGCCGCCGCCAGTCGGATAGAAAATCACATCAGGTAATTCCCAGCCAAATTGTTCGGCCAGTTCGAGGCCCATCGTCTTCTTGCCTTCGATCCGATACGGCTCGTTCAGTGTCGATGTGTCGAACCATCCGGCCTTGGCCTTCCCTTCACCGACGATTTTTCCGCAATCGTCGATCAGGCCGTTGACGCGATAGACCGTCGCGCCCTGCAGCGCGATCTCGCTGACATTTACTTCCGGTGTATCCTCCGGGCAGAAGATTGTGCTTTTGATCCCGGCGCTGCTCGCATAGGCGGCAAGCGCCGCGCCCGCGTTGCCGTTGGTTGGCATTGCCATGTGCTTGATGCCGAGGGCCTTCGCCATCGACACCGCCATCACAAGGCCACGCGCCTTGAACGAACCGGTGGGAAGCCGCCCTTCATCCTTCACAAGCAATTCGCCGGCGTTGAGCTTTCTCGAAAGCTTCGGCATCGCGATCAGCGGCGTCATCGCTTCGCCAAGACTGACGATATTTGCCTTGTCGCGTACCGGCAGCAATTCACGGTAGCGCCATAAATCGGCCGGCCGCGCAGCGAGAATGTCCTTGCTCAAAGCTCGCTTCACGCCCGCCAGATCGTACCGCACCAGCAGCGGCTTTCCGGCCTTCGACAAATTGTGAATCTGATCTGCCGGGTAATGCTCGCCGGTATACGAGCATTCGAGATGCGTGACGAAGCTGTCGCGATCCGCTGTCAGGTTGTCGTCATGCTGCACGCAAATCTCCCTGGCTTTCGCAGCCATGCTAACGAAACTGGAGAATTGGCGCAGCATGGCTTGCGGGCGTCATCCCCGGCGACCATGATGCGCGTCCCTTGCATCGCGCGCTTTGCCCTCATGTTCTCCGATCCTATTTTTACGCAATCCACGCTCGTCGTCCTCTGCCTTGGCGCATTTCTTGGCGCGATCGCAAGCGGCGGCGCAGGCTTTGCGTTCGCGGTCGTCGCGGCATCGCTCTGGCTTCATGTTCTCGAACCGATCCGCGTCACCTTCCTGATCGTCTCGTGCAGTGTCGTGCTGCAGACCTCAATGATCTGGCCGATGCGCCATCACATCGAATTTGGCCGCCTGTGGCCATTCCTGTTCGGCGCGGCTTTTGGCATTCCAATCGGCGTGCAGCTTGTTACCTACACCGATCCCGATCTACTGAAAGTGGCGCTCGGCTGGTTCCTGCTTGCGTTCGGGCTTTATGCGCTGCTCGCGCCTCGCCTCCCGCGTGTCGGCGGCGGCAAATTCTGGGATGGCCTTGCCGGTTTCATCGGCGGGATCATGGGCGGCGTCGGCGGCTATTCCGGGATTATTCCAACAATCTGGACGCAGCTTCGCCATTGGCCGAAAAATGTCGCGCGCGGCGTGTATCAGCCATTCATCCTTCTGACACAGATGGCGACACTGATGCTGGTCGGCTTTGTCGCCTTCACCTTTACCGAAGCAATCCTGCTGATGATTATATTGCCGCCGCTGTTGATAGGTGCATTTGTCGGATGGAGTATTTACGGTCGGCTGGATGAGAAGCGCTTCAAGCAGATGATCGCGGCTCTGCTGATTGGGTCGGGCGCGACTTTGGTTTTTTGATAGACGGAAAATTTTCAGCTATAGAAGGCTGGCATTTATGCAGGGGAACAAGCGCATGCTCAGGACGCCCGTTCGGCTTTCTTTATTCGGTTTGTCGCTTCTGGTGTCACAGGCATGCATCTCGGATGCGTTCGCCCAGCCTGTACCGTCCTCGGCCCGGGCAAGCTCTATGTCATGCTCGCAAGTCAGAGGTCTCCGCTCGCTCCACTCCCGCGAACCGACGAAGGTCACTTTCGTCAACCAGTCGGGAATGTATCGCGGACTCAACTGGATCGACCTGCAGGGTAATGTGAAGAGCTTCGGCGGCATGAATTCCGGAGAAACGAAAACGGTCGACACCTTCCGCACCCATCCCTGGATGATCAGCACCGGCCCCGGCGACTGCATTCAAGTCATTATGCCTGCGGCCGAACCATCAACCGTCCTTCTGAAGTAACGGCCCACGGCGGTCCTTTCGCCATCTCAATCCAGCCGAAAGCCCTTTGAACGCACGAACGCGCCGAAATCGGCGCGTTGAGGCGTTGCGTATTGCCGCGCCTTGTCTTCCGACCAGCCATAGTCGGCCGCCTCGCCCCATCGCCCGACTTCGCGTTGCGACGCATAAGGCCGCGTTTGCGCGCGGCGGCGGTCGAAGGCGTCTATATGCGCTGTGAGATCGCCCTCGTCGTAGCGATCCTCGTGCAATGTCAGTTCGAGACTGAGGCGCGGCGAGATAAGCCCTTCGCCTGCGGGCCAGCCGACGCATAAACCCGCCACTGGAATAACGCGGTCCGGCAACGCGAGGAGATCACTGATCGTCGCCGCGTGATCCCGAATGACACTGATCGGACAACAGCCAAGGCCTGCCGTTTCGGCAGCGCGCACGAATGTCGAAAGCGCGATGGCGGCATCCACTGTCGCGTTAAAGAACAAGTCGAGATGGTCGTTCGGAAAAGGCTTACCGCGGTGCTGCGCGATCGCCGGTACGCGGCGCGCGTTCGCAAGAAAGACAAGGAAAGCCGGAGCCGTTCCGACCCACGGCATCTCAGGAATAAGATCGGCAATGACCTTCCGCTTCTGCGGATCGAGCAGGATCAGAATGTCCGCTTGTTGCAGATCGCTTTTCGACGGCGCCGACAAGGCGCAGGCACAGAGCAACCGGAGCAAGTCATCTGAAACCAGCCGTCCGTCGTAATTGCGGTGCACCTTGCGGCCGGCAAGATTTGCGAGCGAGGCAAGCCCATCCATTTCAGGGTCGACCGCAAAGGTGTCCCCGAAGCGCTCGTGCAAAGCGTTCTGAATCAGCACGGCGTTGTCCCGGTCGTTCATGAATGCCTCGGATGCTGGACACGTGTCTAAAGGGCTGAATTCGCGCACGCTTCGAGCGAATTTGTTCCAAATCTCGGTGTAAAAATAGACCAACAATCGAACATATTACGCGTCTATCCTATTCCAGCTTACCCACGGACCTTGCCGGTTAATCGTGCCCCTTCGTCAAACGAAAGATTTCGCGCTCGTCGGCCGCCAGCCGATCGCTTTTCTCGTGCTGCTCGCACTCGCAGGTCTAATGCTATCGATCTATGTCGGGCGGCAGGAGTCGACGCAATACGCCGCACTCGAACGCCTGAAGCTGGCTGAAGTCATCGATGAGCATTTTTCGACTGTCCAGGATCATCTGGCAGTGCGCGAAACAGTCGCAAGCGTTGTCGCTGCATTATTTAATCCGCCGCCGCTGATGGCGTCGCATCCGCTGCGCGACTTCGGAAATCAGGTGATCGCAATCATTCCCGATATTCAGACAGTCGGATGGCTGCCGGAAGTACCGGTTTCGATCGCCGACGAAGCGATCAT
>CAMBBO010000087.1 GCA_945862935.1 Pseudorhodoplanes sinuspersici
AACCCTCCATCACAATCTGACCGGACAACGTAGCGGTAACGGTCGAACTGAGGCCGCAGCAAAGAAGCGCCACGCCAAACAGCGTCGGCGCGAAAGCCGAGCCAAGCAGCGGCGCAATCAGCGAATGCACTTCACCCAATTCAGACACGTTGGTCTGACCCGTCCGGTTGAAGGTAGCGGCCGCGAGGATGAGAATGGAAGCATTGATGAGCAACGCAAAGGTGAGCGCGATCGTGGAGTCGATCGTCGCGAGCTTTATTGCCTCGCGCTTGTCTTCGACGCCTTCGCCGAAGCGGCGGGTCTGTACCACGCCGGAATGCAGATAAAGATTATGCGGCATCACCGTCGCTCCGAGGATACCGAGCGCGAGATAGAGCATATCGGGATTGGTGACGATCTGAGTGGTTGGCGCAAAACCGCGGATCACGCCACCCCAGTCGGGGTCGGCAAGCGCTATCTGTACGCCGAAGCAAAGCGTGATCACCGCTAGCATCGCGACAATGAGCGCCTCGATCCAGCGGAAGCCAAGATTTTGCAGCCACAGAATGAGAAACACATCGAGCGCCGTGATGAGCACGCCGATTTCGAGCGGAACACCAAAAAGAAGATTGAGGCCGATGGCGGTGCCTATGACCTCAGCGAGGTCGGTTGCGCAGATGGCAAGTTCGGCGAGCAGCCAGAGCGGATATGAAATGAAACGCGGGAAGGCATCACGGCAGGCTTGCGCGAGATCGCGCCCGCTCGCAATTCCGAGCCGTGCGCAAAGCGACTGCAGCAGAATCGCCATGAGATTGGACAGAAGCGCGATCGTCAGCAGCGCGTAACCGAACTTCGATCCGCCGGCGAGCGAGGTCGCCCAGTTGCCAGGATCCATGTAGCCAGTCGCGACCAGATAACCCGGCCCGAGGAACGCGACCAGCTTGCGCCATAGAGGCCCGCTTGGCTGCGTCGCTATCGAACCGAAGACTTCGGAAAGCGAAGGCCGCCCCCGCGCGCGCCGCCAGCCGGGAAGCATTTCCGCACCGCGCGGCGAGCGAGCGTCCATTTTAATCCTCCATCCGAGACATCAAGCATATCTAGTTGCGAATAATTTGCAATTGCAAAAAGAACAACGAGGACACGCACTGATAACTCTAGGGAAATCAAACGGATAAGGAATTTAGTGTCGCCGCTCGCTCAGAGCATTCGCAACTGGGCGGCGGTCTTCACGGCCGGCGACCGAATGAATTCGATTTCGGAAAGCCCTTCGGCGCGAGGCGCCCCGCATCGGCGCGATTGCCGCGCCAGTCGGACAATTCCTTCAGCGTCATCGTGAAGGTACGACCTGCTGCATCGAGCCAGGTCAGCCCATCTTTCCCTACAAACGTGACGACGTCCGACAAGCCGCCGTCCTTGTAGCGCTGTAACCGCACGCCCGCACCGCGCGACATCTCCGGTACGTCCTTCAGCGCGAAGACCACCATCTTGCGGTTTTCGCCGATAGCCGCCGCAAGCTCGCCTTCGACGACAGCGATTGCGCGCGCGCCATCCTTCGGTTTGACGTTGAGGATCTGCTTTCCTTTGCGCGTATTGGCGACGCATTCGTCTTCGCTAACGACAAAACCGCGCCCCTGCTCGCTCGCGACAAGAAATTTGCGTCCGCCTTGATGGCGGAAGGCAGTCACAATCTCGACGTCCTGCTCCATCTCGATGAACAGTCGCACCGGCTCGCCGTGACCGCGCCCGCTGGGAAGTTTCGATGTATCGATCGTGTAGAAGCGCCCGTTGGTTGCGAAAATCAGAACACGTGATGTCGTCTCGGCATGGAATGCCAGTTTCAGATGGTCGTCGGCCTTGAACGCCACGCCGGACAAATCGGCCTGATGGCCTCGCAGCGCCCTGATCCAACCCTTGTCCGAGACAACAACCGTAATCGGCTCGCGCACAGCCATCGCTTCTTCGATCTCGGCCTCATCGTGTTGTGGAGCGTCCTGAAATGAGGTGCGGCGCTTGCCGAGCGGCGTTTTCGGTCCAAAGGTGTCGCGCACCTTCTTGATTTCCGACGCAACCGTTTTCCACTGCTGTTGCTCGGAACCGATCAGCCCCTTCAGCGTCTTGCGCTCCTCGCGCAGCGCCTTATCCTCGGAACGGATTTCCATTTCCTCGAGCTTGCGCAAATTGCGCAGCCGCATATTGAGGATTGCGTCCGCCTGCACGTCGCTAAGCTTGAACGTGCGCATCAGCACGGGCTTCGGCTCATCCTGCGTGCGGATAATTTTGATGACCTTGTCGAGGTTCAGATACGCCACGAGAAAACCGCCAAGCACTTCGAGCCGATGCTCGATGGCAGCCAAACGGTGCTTTGAGCGGCGCACCAACACATCGCGGCGGTGATCGACCCATTCCCGCAGCACTTCGTTCAGGCCGACGACCTTGGGGACTTTGCCCTTTAGCAGCACGTTCAGATTGAGCGGTATGCGGTTTTCCAGCTCAGTGAGCTTGAACAACGATTCCATCAACAACGCCGGATCGACGGCGCGCGAGCGCGGCTCGATCACAAGACGGACATCCTCGGTCGACTCGTCACGGATGTCGGCAACCAGAGGCAGTTTCTTGTCGTTGAGCAGATCCGCAATTCGCTCTATCAGGCGCGACTTCTGCACGAGGTAAGGAATTTCGGTGACGATGATCGAATAGGAGCCGCGCCCTTCGTCTTCCTTGTGCCAGCGAGCGCGCACGCGAAACGACCCGCGGCCGGTTGAATAAGCTTCCGCGATGACCTCAGGCGGATCGACAATAATTCCGCCGGTTGGGAAATCTGGCCCCTGTACGTATTTCAGCAAATTCTTGCTTGGTGTTTTTGGCCGGTCAATCAGGTGCAAAGCTGCGTCGCATAGTTCGGCGGCATTGTGTGGGGGGATGGATGTCGCCATGCCAACCGCGATGCCCTGCGAACCGTTCGCGAGCAGATTTGGAAATGCGCCCGGCAGAACCACCGGCTCTTCGGACAGGCCGTCATAGTTCGGCCGGAAGTCGACGGCGTCCTCGTCAATGCCATCGAGAAGAAGCCGCGCGACTTCGGTTAGCCGTGCTTCGGTGTAGCGATAGGCGGCCGCATTATCACCGTCGATATTTCCGAAATTGCCCTGTCCATCGACCAGCGGATAGCGCGAGGAAAAATCCTGCGCGAGACGCACGAGCGCGTCGTAGATCGCTTGATCGCCGTGCGGATGGAAATTACCCATCACGTCGCCAACGATCTTTGCCGATTTTTTGAAGCCCGATCCGGGATCAAGGCGCAGCAGCCGCATTCCGTAAAGGATGCGCCGGTGAACAGGCTTCAGCCCGTCGCGCGCATCCGGCAACGCACGATGCATGATCGTGGACAAGGCATATGCGAGGTAGCGCTCCTCGAGCGCCTCGCGCAGTGCGATCTCTTGAACATTGCCCTTTTCAGGCGGAATCAGGGTCTTGCCCATGAAGTGTCGGTAGCCCGCTCTGATCCAACGAACAAGGGAAGAACACGCAGCACGCGGTGGATTTAGGGCCGGCCCGCCGCCGGATCTATCGGTCGGTCGAACCCACCGGCTTGGCCATGCGCCGCAGCAGCTAATCGACTAGGCAGCACGCGCGACCGCAGCAATCAGGTGTGTCCTCGCATCCGGCAACGGAATGCCGCGCGGTTCGAACATATGCCGGGCCAAAAAGTATCCCGTCAGGGCGAATGCATCAGTCAATTCGGATGCACTCGGCATCGCGTGCGAATCGGCGTTGAGGAACGACGGCAGGCGGAGCAGCTTGTCCTGCCACGGTTCACCGGCAGCGCGCGACACGGCGCGGCCGGATTTCGGCGAAACGAATGTCAGGTCATCGGTAACCGCCGTTGCTGCGCAACTTTCCAGATCGAGACCAAAGCCCAATTCGGCAAGGAGTTGCAGCTCGAACCGGACGATGAGCGCGCCAGCGACAGCTGGCTCGGAAAGACTTTCCACGATCATTTCCAGCGTCGAATAGATGCCCTCGTGCGGGTCGCGCTCCGGCAGGAGGCGGACCAATGCGGCGAGATGCGTTACCGCGAAAACTGCATGCGCTGCGGTAAGGAAATCACCTGCCCGCAACCGCAGCCCTTCAACGGTGTAGGCACCGAGATGCTCGTCGAGCCTTGCACGCCAGGTGGCACGAACTGAATTTCCCGGCTGCAGGATGGGGCGCTGACGGGAACCGGAACCACCCCGGACAAGCCCGAGATGCCTGCCGTGCGCACGGGTCATCAATTCGAGGATGGCATTCGCCTCCCCGTGCCGCCGCACTCCCAGAACGATGCCCTCGTCTGTCCAGTCCATATTAACGATGTGCAGATTCGCCGCAGCCCAGATTAGCTCATCTCAGGAGGCTGTTAACACAAGCTCCGCATTCTCCCGGCACAATTCGGACTTCCCTGCCAACCGACGAAGGAGCCCTCATGGAACCGATCTTGCGCGACTGGCAGGAGCACTACAGCGAATTGTTCGGCCGTCACACATTGCGGCTGAACCACCGGCTGCACGAGACCGGTTTGTTTACCGACGAGGCCCTCGCCCGCCTGATCGAGCGTTGCCCGGCGACCAACTACAATTTGCACGCCATGGGCTCACCTGACGATCCGCGCATGACGTGGCGCCGTGGTGAACTTGGCGATTGCGACGGGGCGCAAGTCATCGAAGGCATCCGTGCCGGGCGCCTCTGGCTCAATTTGCGCCGGCTGCAAGATATCGACGCGCGTTACGCCGATCTTGTCGCGCGCATGTTCGCCGAATTCGAACAGCGTGTGCCCGGACTGTCGACCTACAAGCACAATCTCGGCATCCTGATTTCGTCACCGCGCGCGCAAGTTTACTATCACGCCGATATTCCCGGTCAGGCGCTGTGGCAGATCAGGGGTACGAAGCGCGTTTGGCTTTACCCCAACAGCGCGCCCTTCCTCCCGGAAACATCGATCGAAGACATCGTGCTTGGCACGACGGAAGAAGAACTGCCGTATCAGCCGTGGTTCGACGAACATGCGGAGGTGTTCGATCTCGAGCCCGGCCAGATGCTGCATTGGCCGCTGAATGGTCCGCATCGCGTCGTCAATCACGATTGTCTCAACGTCTCGGTAACAACCGAACACTGGGCTACTGATATTCGAAACTTCTACGCCGTTCGCTACGCCAACGCGCTGATGCGCAAGCACCTGGGCATGAAAAATCCGGCAATTACTGTGCAAGGGCCGATGCTGTACGCCAAGGCCGCGCTCGCTCTCGCGCACAAGTCGCTGATGCGAAAGCAGAAGGCGTCAGGCCTGCCGACGCGCTACGATTTCAAGCTTGATCGTGCGAACACCGGATCGATTCTCGACATTCCGCCCGCGATCGCTGCCGAATAGATTACCCAATCGCAACGTTGCTGCGCTGCGGCAACGAATTACTTCGCGGATGAATGGTCTTTCAGCAAAATGCCATCAAACCATCCACATTTAGCTGCGTTATGACGAGGCGCCGCGAGGCGCTCGAAGAATTCCAGCCGAGACAATCGGCCATACCGAGGAGACTGCGATGAAACGTTTGATGTTGGGGATTGCTGCAGCGTCGCTGATGATTGGCGCAGCTGCTGTTACACCTGCTGCGGCTCTGCCGGCCGCTCCCGGCGCTATCGCCGATCCGATGAGCAATGCGACCAATGCCGACCAGGTTCGTTACGTTTGCTGGTGGCGTCATGGCCGTCAGGTTTGCGTCTGGCGCGGCGGCCCCCGTCACTGGGGTGGCGGTCATCGCCGCGGCTGGCGTCATCGCCGCTGGTAAGCACTCGATAGAAGCACGGGCGGCTGTTTTGCCGCCCGTGTTTTTTCATTCCTTCGGAAATTCCAATCCCATTTGGCGATAGCGTTCGGGATCATCGCCCCACCCTTCCCGCACCTTCACGAATAAAAACAGGTGAACGGGATGCTCGACCATTTCAGCCATGTCCCTGCGCGCGTCCGCGCCGATGGCCTTGATCGTCTGGCCACTTTTTCCAAGCACAATTTTGCGCTGACTCTCGCGTTCGACATAGATCGTCTGTTCGACGCGAACTGAACCGTCTTTCAACTCCTTCCAGCTCTCGGTTTCCACCGTCGACTGATACGGCAATTCTTGATGCAGCCGGTGATAGAGCTTTTCACGAGTAATTTCGGCCGCAAGCTGCCGCATCGGCGCATCCGACATCTGGTCCGGCGGATAGAGCCACGGTCCGGCAGGAACGTGCTCTGCGAGCCAATTTTTAAGATCGGTCAGCCCGCTTCCATCGAGCGCCGAGATCATGAAGGTCGCAGCGAATGAGCCGCGCGCATTGGCATCCTGAGCCAGCGCCAGAAGCGACTCCTTCTCCACCAGATCGATCTTGTTGAGCAGCAGGAATTTCTGCTGGTTCACTTCAGATAGCCCGGACAGGATCGCCCCACTCTCCTGATCCAGACCCTTGCGCGCGTCGATCAGAACGCCAATGGCGTCGGCGTCGTGCGCGCCGCTCCACGCACTCGTCACCATCGCGCGATCCAGTCTCCGCTTGGGCGCAAAAATCCCCGGCGTATCCACAAAAATCAGTTGCGACATCTTCTCGATTGCGATGCCGCGCACGAGATTGCGCGTGGTCTGGACCTTGTGAGAGACGATCGAAAGCTTTGCGCCGACCAGAGCATTCAGCAGCGTGGACTTTCCGGCATTCGGCGCCCCGATCAACGCAATGAAGCCGCAGCGCGTATCAGCGCCCTGCGGAATGTCGTGATCATCCATCGGTGCGATCCGCGCGCACGCCTTCGCGCGCCAGCATGGCCGCCGCAGCGTCCTGTTCTGCCGCACGCTTGGAGCGGCCTTTGCCTTCGGCCGGGTCGCGCTGCGGCAGCGCAACGGCGACGCGGAATTCAGGGTCGTGGTGCGGGCCGATCCGTTCAATCTCCTTGTAGGAAGGCGTTGGCAAACCCTTGGCTTGCGCCCATTCCTGCAGAACGGTTTTGGGATCGCGCAGCGGCCGCGCCGGCTTTCGCATCCGTTCCGCCCAAAAGCGTTCGACGAAATCCGCCGCCGCCTTGTAGCCACCGTCGAGAAAAATCGCTCCGATCAGGGACTCGCACACATCCGCAAGGATCGCCGTACGTAACCGGCCGCCAGAATTCGATTCCGAAGCGCCAAGACGGATCGCGCTTCCCAGTTCGATGGCGCGCGCGACCTCGGCACAGCTTTCTCGCCGCACCAGATCGGCAAGTCTACGCGACAGCTCGCCTTCGTTCGCCTTCGGAAACTCCTGAAACAGCATGTCGGAGATGGCGAGGCCAAGAACGTGATCGCCAAGAAATTCCAGACGCTGATAGCTCGCGTCGCGCCCACGCGAGCCTTTGAGGGCAGAAATGTGCGTCAACGCTCGCTCAAGCAAAGCGGTATCGGAAAATCGGTACGCGATCGTGGTCTCTAGCGTCGTGGCAGGCGCGCGCTTTGGCTTCGTCCGCTTTGCAGCGGTCGTCGCTTGCGGAGCGGCTTTCTGCGGCGAAACGGAACGGGCGCGCTGCGAAACCTGCGAAGTTTTGTTCTCTGCGCCGCGGCTCATCGGACCAGCGAAAACAGCCGTTCCCAGCGCACTGCCCAAGGCCAGCGCCACAAGCGCCACGCCTGCTCACCCTCAGCTATCGAGAAAAAGAGGATCTGCGCGCGGCCGATGACGTTTTCCAGCGGCACATAGCCAACCTGACTGAGCACCCGGCTATCGGTCGAATTGTCCCGGTTGTCGCCCATCATGAAGAGGTGTCCGGGCGGGACCAAGTATTCCTGCGTGTTGTCATAGAAGCCGTTGTCGATCAGGTCGAGCGATGTGTAGCTGACGCCGTTCGGCAGGGTCTCGCGCCAGCGCTTGACCTTCTGCGGCGTGGCAGATTCCTCGGTCTCGATGAAGTCGGCAATCCGCTCGCGCTTCACCGGCTGCCCGTTAATGTGAAGCAGTCCTTCGCGCATCTGGATGCGGTCGCCTGGCAAACCGATCACGCGCTTGATGTAATCTGTCGTATCGTCCTTGGGCAGACGAAACACGATCACGTCGCCGCGCTCAGGAATTGAGCCCATGACGCGGCCCGAAAAAATCGGAGGTGAAAACGGAAAGGAATAGTGGCTGTAGCCGTAAGAGTATTTCGAAACGAACAAATAGTCGCCGACCAGCAGCGTTGCCTTCATCGATCCCGATGGAATGTTGAAAGGTTGAAAGAGAAACGTGCGGATCACCAGCGCGATGATCAGCGCGTGAAAGATCACGCGCAGCGTCTCGCCGAAGCCGCTTTCTTTTCGCTTTGTGGTCGTCACGCTCATCGGCCTCTTATCCCTGGCTTCGCGCACCCGCTTGTACCCGTTGCCAAATGAACGCGCAACGAAACGCAGATGACCAAATAAGCCATTGTTTTTGCAGGTCTTTCAGGATTTAGATGCGCGACTCTGCAAGCGACGCCCCGTCCCTACAAAGCTCCCACGCAGGGGCGTTTTCAAGGCCTTTCGGGCGGCTGTGCGGAAATCACGACGAAGGCCTGAGCAAGCGGCCATTCGTCGGTAATGCTCACGTCGATCCGCGCTTCCAATCCCTTTGGCGTGATGTCCTGAAGCCGTGCGAGCGCTCCGCCGGTCAGCGTCATCGTGGGGCGCCCGGATGGCAGGTTCACGACACCCAGGTCGCGGAAGAATACGCCTTTTCGAAATCCCGTTCCGAGTGCCTTCGCACACGCCTCCTTCGCAGCAAAGCGTTTGGCATAGGTTTCGACGCGCCCGGCCTTGCGCTCGGCCCGCGCCCGTTCGATGGGCGTAAAAACGCGCGCGATGAAGCGCTCGCCGTGCCGCTCCAGCACCTTTTCGATCCGGCGGATGTCACAAAGATCGGAACCGATACCGAGGATCATAAGCTTTAGCGGCTCGCCTGCGCGCGGCCGCGCTCCATAACCATGCGCATCGTTTTCACCGATTGCGAAAGGCCCTCGAAAACCGCCTCGCCGATCAGGAAATGGCCAATATTCAATTCGGCAATCGAAGGCAGAGCCGCAATCTTCTCAGCGGTTGCATAATCGAGCCCGTGCCCGGCATGCACCTCAAGGCCGATGTCTCTGGCCTGTTCGACACCCGCGACGATGCGCTTCCATTCATCGTCGGCCGCCTTCTCGCGACCTTCCGCAAGCGCGTCGCACCATGCGCCGGTGTGAATTTCCACCACCGGCGCTTTCAGTCGAGCGGCACTATCGATCTGGCGCGGATCTGCGCCAATGAAAAGCGATACACGAATTCCAGCGTCTCGTAGCTTGGACACGAATGGCGCGAGCTGATTGTGCTGGCCCGCGGCATCAAGACCGCCTTCTGTCGTTCGCTCCTCGCGGCGTTCCGGCACGAGACAGGCCGCGTGCGGCTTTGCTCGTAACGCAATCGCAAGCATCTCGTCGGTCGCCGCCATCTCGAAATTGAGCGGCTTATCGATTTCCGCCTTCAATCGCTCAATATCGTTGTCGCGGATATGCCTGCGGTCTTCGCGCAAATGCGCTGTGATCCCGTCCGCACCAGCAGCGGCAGCCAGTTTTGCTGCACGCACCGGATCAGGCAAGTGGCCCCCGCGCGCATTTCGGATCGTCGCAACGTGGTCAATGTTGACACCGAGACGGATTGACGAAGGCACCGAGGTTCACCCATTCACGCGCGCGACAGTCGCCACGGCCGGCTTCGCACGCAGTTGCGCGATGATCGCTGTAAGATGCTTGAGATCGTACACCTCAAGATCGATCGTGACCATGGTAAAGTCCGGCGACCGCCTTGTCATATGAATATTGTCGATGTTTCCATCATGCTCCGCGATCACTTGTGCGATCTGCGCGAGGGAGCCTGGCTCATTCACCGATTCAACAACGATCTGGGCCGGGAACCGCTGCGGCGTTTCCTCTACATCCCAACGCAGGTCGAGCCAATGCTCGGGCGCGTCCTCGAAATCCTTCAGCATCGGCGACTGGATCGGATAGATCGTGATGCCTTCACCCGGCGTCAGGATTCCCACAATCCGGTCGCCCGGCACAGCACCTCCGTTCGGCGCAAAGCGCACCGGCAAGTCGCTGTTGATGCCGCGGATCGGAATTGCACCACCCGTACCCGTCGTGGGCAATTTGGCTTTGACCGATTTCGCACGACGCAGCCCGAACCAGCCGCTCTCGGCCGTGGGGGCAGACATGGCCGCGCGCTCTTCGAGATAATCGGGATACATTGCGCGCGCGACATCGGACGCTCGCATCTCGCCGCGCCCGACCGCTGCCATAACGTCATCGAGGGAGGCACGCGCAAGACGTGGAAGCGCGCCCAGCAACTTTTCGTCTGAATAGTCTTTCTTCGCGCGCTGGAACAACCGCTCGACAATACGCCGTCCAAGCCCTGCATATTGGTCGCGCACCGCCACGCGTGTCGCACGGCGGATTGCAGCCCGCGCCTTGCCGGTGACGACAATGGAATCCCACGCCGCAGGCGGCGCTGTCTGTGCTTCCGAAGTGATGATGTCCACCTCGTCGCCGTTGGTCAGTTCCGAAACTAGCGGCGCGATCTTGCCGTTGATCTTGCAACCCACGGCCATGTTGCCAACAACGGTGTGCACTGCATAAGCGAAATCGATCACGGTGGCGCTGCGCGGAAGCGCGATCAGCTTGCCCTTGGGCGTGAAGCAGAAGACCTGATCGTGAAATAGCTCAAGCTTGGTATGTGCGATGAACTCTTCTGGATTGGACCCTTCCGCGAGCAGCGCGATGGTATTGCGAAGCCAGGCATAGGCGCGCGATTCGCGGGACAGCAATTCACTCGGCGAAGTAACGGTGTCTTTATAAAGGGCATGCGCCGCAATGCCGTATTCGGCGATGAGGTCCATACCCTCGGTGCGGATTTGCAGTTCGACGCGCTGATTGCCCGGACCGATCACCGTTGTGTGCAGAGAACGATAGTCATTTTGCTTCGGCGTCGAGATGTAGTCCTTGAAGCGCCCCGGCACGACCGGCCATGTCGTATGGACCACGCCGAGCGCCTGATAGCATTCGGCGAGCGACGTCACGACTACGCGAAATGCGAAGATGTCCGAGAGCTGTTCGAAACCGACGGACTTGCGCTCCATTTTTCGCCAGATCGAATAGGCGCGTTTCTGGCGC
Source organism: Pseudorhodoplanes sinuspersici (assembly GCA_945862935.1). GTDB lineage: Bacteria > Pseudomonadota > Alphaproteobacteria > Rhizobiales > Xanthobacteraceae > Pseudorhodoplanes > Pseudorhodoplanes sinuspersici_A. The sequence goes on from CAMBBO010000087.1 coordinate 11,162, forward strand.
CCTTTCACCTTCGCGGTGATTCCGCGGTCTGCAAGCTTTTTGGTGAGCTGCTGCTCAATATCGATGGTGAGGTCCTTGTTGCGTAACCCAAGAACCAAAAGCCGCTCGCTTACGACATTGTAA
>CAMBBO010000088.1 GCA_945862935.1 Pseudorhodoplanes sinuspersici
CTGCTCTTCATCATCTGATCGCGCATCGCTGGCGCCGCTTCATAGAGCGCGTCCGTGTCGTTCGACTGCATCGTGTACTGGAATTCGCTCTTGGAGATGCGTCCGGTGATGTTGATGTTCTGAATCGGCTGGAAGAAAATCTGAATGCCCGGCACGATATTGACCGTGCGGCGCAGGCGCTGGATCACCTCGATCGCGCTTTCGCCGCGCTCGCTGCGCGGCTTGAGTGCGATAAACATGCGGCCGCTATTGCCGGCCTGGTTCGGGCCACCGACACCCACCGTCGAGTTGACGTAGTCGACGGCCTTATCCTTACGGATCACCGCGACGATCTTCTGCTGCCGGTCCGACATCGCCGCGAAGGAAATATCCGTCGCGCCTTCGGTCACGCCGACGAGAAAGCCCGTGTCCTCGCTTGGGAAGAAGCCCTTCGGCACAACGATATAAAGCCACATCGTGCCGGCGATCGTTGCAAGCGTGAGTGCCGCCGTGATCGGTTTGTACTTTATGACGAAATCAAGCGCCCGCTCATAGGCGCGCAGCCACGAATTAAAGCCGCGCTCAAAGACGCGCAGGACGATGTTTTCCTTTTCGTCCTCCTTGTGCGCGCGAAGCATGCGCGCGCAAAGCATCGGTGTCAGCGTCAGTGAAATGAACCCGGATATGACGATGGCGACAACGATGGAGACAGCGAACTCGCGGAAGACGCGCCCGACCATGCCGCCCATCAGCAGCACGGGAATGAACACCGCGATCAGCGAGAATGTGATCGACACGATGGTGAAGCCGATTTCGCGCGAGCCTTTCAGCGCCGCCTCATAGGGGCGCATCCCGCCTTCGACGTGGCGGACGATGTTCTCCAGCATCACGATCGCGTCGTCGACAACGAAGCCGACCGACAAGGTCAGCGCCAACAGCGTCATGTTGTTGATCGAAAATCCGAACAGATACATCGCTCCGCAGGTCCCGATCAGCGAGATCGGAACGGCAAGCGCGGGGATCACCGTCGCCGAAACCTTGCGCAGGAACAGGAAAATCACGAGTACGACGAGCGCGACCGCGATCCCCAGCGTTTCCTGCACATCGAACACCGCCTGGCGGACGGAGACCGAGCGGTCGAACAGCGGCTCGAACTGGATCGACGGGGGAAGCTGCGCGCGCATCTGCGGCATCTTCGCGCGAACCTGATCGACCACTTCAACCGCGTTGGCGCCCGACTGCCGCTGGATCGCGAGCACGATTGCGCGCGTGTCGTTGAACCATGTGGCGATGCGGCTGTTCTCGACGCTGTCGATGACGTTGGCGACTTCGCTCAACTTCACCGGCGAACCGTTACGATAGGTGACAACCACATCCTTGTAGGCTGCGGCGTGTTCGATTGCGCCGCTTGCGAGCAGCGTGATCGCCTGTTCGGGTCCTTGAAGCGTTCCAACCGGCGCACTCGAATTGGCCTGTGCAACCACCGTTCGGATGTCCGACAGTGCAATGTTGCGCGCAGCCGCCGCGACCGGGTCGACCTGAACGCGAAGGGCGAAACGTTGCGCGCCAAACACCGAAACCTGCGCGACGCCGGGAAGCTGCGAAATCTGCGGCGCAATCACCGTTTCCGCGTATTCGTTGATCTTGGAGAGCGGCAGCGTCTGCGAGCGCAGGCTCAGGAGCAGAATGGAGAAGTCACCCGGATTGACCTTGCGGAAGCTTGGCGGGGTCGTCATTTCGACCGGCAGGCGCCGTGCCGCGACCGTCAGCGAGGTCTGCACGTCGAGCGCAGCGCCATCGATGTTACGGTTGAGGTCGAACTGGATCGTGATCTGCGTCGTGCCCTGCGACGAGGACGAGTTCATCGAGGAGATGCCGGCGATGGTCGACAATTGGCGCTCGATCGGTGAAGCCACCGAAGCTGCCATTGTCTCGGGGCTCGCGCCCGGCAACGTCGCAGTGATCTGGATCGTCGGAAAGTCCACCGACGGCAGGGCCGCAACCGGCAACAGCCGGTAGGCGAACGCGCCGAACACAATCATCGTCGCCATCATCAGCGTCGTGAAGACGGGACGGCGAATACAGGTTTCCGAGAGGTTCATGTCAGGAGCCGGGTTTGGCGTCGCGGGTTGAGACTTTGCTTCCGTCCGACAGGAGGAGCTGACCGTCAGTGACGACGGTTTCACCGCCGTTCAGCCCCGATGCAATAACCGACATGCTGCCGATGACCCGGCCGACCGTGACCGGGCGGACCTTGGCGGTCGCGGACTCCACAGCGAAAACGAAATTGCCGGTCTGGCTGACCTGCACGGCGACCGAAGGCACGACCACGCCCTCCTCCGACCGCAGCGTCATCTGTGTGTTGACCAATGTACCCGGCCACAAAAGCTCATCCGCGTTGGGCATTGTCGCGCGAACCATGACCATGCCGGTAGTGGTGTCGACAGAATTTTCGATCATGCTCACGGCACCCGACGCCTTGCGTGCATCGCCCTGCACGGCGCTTTCAACCGTCGCGGTTTCCGCGGCAATCGCCTGACGGATATCCGGCAGCAATCGCTGCGGCACGGTGAACGACACATAGACTGGCGCGATCTGGTTGATTGTGACCATCGGCGCTGTGTCCGCAGGCCGCACGAAATTGCCAATCTTTACATTCGCGGCCGAGACGCGGCCTGAAATAGGAGCGCGAATTTTGGTGAAATCCAGTTGGACGCGCAGATTTTCAAGCATCGCCTTGCTCGAATCCAGCGTCGCGCGCACGATGTTCACCTGCGTCTGCGAATTGTTTAGCGTGACTTGGCTGGTCGCATTTTTTGCAACGAGATCGCTGTAGCGCTGCACATCGCGCTCGGCTTGCTCAAGCTGCGCGGACGCGCCCTCGATCACCGCCTGCACACGCTTGATCTCGGCTTCGATCTGCCGGCCGTCGAGCGTGAACAGCAGATCGCCTGCATTCACACGCGCACCATCCTGGAAGTGAACCCCGACAATCGTTGTCTCGATGCGCGACTTGATCGCAACCGCGGCGATCGGCGTGACATTGCCCAGCGCCTCGACGCGCACCGGAAGCTGCTTCTTTTCAGCGGTCGCCGTCTCGATCGGCACAACGCGGACTGGCGCACGTGCGCCCTGAGCCGCGGCATTGTTCGATGACCAATACGAGCGCGTCAGCAAGACTACCGCGAGCAACACACAGGCTGCGCCGGCCACAACGATCCACGTCTTTTTTGTCATATTTTGCATGTCAGGTCCTGGCGCAGTCGCTCGCACGCCGGACTCCCTGTATTCCCTCTTAGACGCCGATTGTAACCCCGGCGTTCGCCCCGGATTTCCTATCATATCCGCCAGCGATTCACATTAAATCTGGCTTAGGTGGTCAACACCTCGCCGTTTACGTTCTCGCCGTTTACGTTATTGCCGCAAGACATAGCCTGCGGCCCAATTTTCCGGAACCGGTCATGAGAATTGCCACCTGGAACGTCAATTCCATCAAGCAACGGCTGGAAAGCCTGACCGCATGGCTGAAAGAGCGCCAGCCGGACCTTGTCTGCCTGCAGGAAACAAAATGCGTCGATGACGCCTTTCCCCGGCTGGAGATCGAGGCTCTGGGCTACAATGTCGCGTTCCACGGGCAGAAGTCGTTCAACGGGGTGGCCATTCTGTCGCGATTCCCGCTTGAAGACGTGACCCCCGGCCTGCCGGGCGATGACACCGACGATCACGCCCGTTTTATCGAGGCTTGCGTTTCCACCAATCGCGGGGTGCTGCGGATTGCCTCGATCTACCTGCCCAATGGCAATCCGGTCGAGACCGAGAAATATCCCTATAAACTCAGATGGATGGATCGGCTTATTAAATACACGCAGGAGCGCCTTAAACTGGAAGAAGAGCTTGTTCTGTGCGGGGATTACAACGTCATTCCAACCCCTGAGGACGTCCATAATCCGGCGGCATGGATTGGCGACGCCCTGTTCAAACCGCAGACCCGCGAGAAATTCCGCTCGCTAACAGCTCTGGGGCTGACCGACGCCGTCCGCGCGACCAGCGATGCGCCGGGGCTGTACACGTTCTGGGATTATCAGGCCGGCGCGTTCCAGAAGAATAACGGCATACGCATCGACCATGTGCTGCTCTCCCCACGCGCCACAGACCGGCTGCGCGGTTCAGGCATCGACAAGCATGTGCGGGCTTGGGAGAAGCCGTCGGACCACGTTCCGGTCTGGGTCGACCTCGATACCGAGGCGCGATAGCCGCGGTTAGTCGCGGCGGCCCTTGAGGAACCGCTCAAGATACGACACGGCCATCGAGCGTTCGTCGTCGGTCGCCTGCGTCGAGGCCTTTTCCTGCATATCGCGGATCCAGGCATCTTGCTCATTGGTGGCGCTTTCACGCGCAAGCGTCAGCCACATCAAGCCGCGCGCGATCTGGCGCGGAACGAGATCGCCCTGACACAGGATTTTGCCGAGCAAAGCCTGTGCGCGGTATTGGCCCTTGTTGGCAGCGGACGCGAGCCAGCGCACCGCTTGCCGCTTCTCGCCAACCGGGCCTTCGAGATAGAGGCGGCCAAGCTGGAATTGCGCGTCGGCGTCACCGAAATAGGACGCAGCGTATGAGAACATTTCGCGCGCGCGATCGGGATCCGGCTTCACCGTCGAGTTCGGAATACCATCGAGATAATAATGGCCGAGCTGCGTGAAGGCGTAGGCGACGATACGCGCCTGCGGCATCTGCGGGCTTTCGTCGGCATGGCTATCGGCGATGCGGCTGAAATAATCGAACGCGCGCAGGTCGTCGCGCGGAACGCCGTCGCCTTCCGCGTACATGCGGCCAAGCTTCCACTGCGCGAGCGCATGGCCTTTTTCGGCCGCGTATTGCAGCGACGAAATCGCTTTGGCTTTTTCGCCAACCTTCAGCGCATTGGCGCCGGTGCGAAATGCCTCGGTTGCGGTCGGCGTGATCTGTTCGCTCGGCGAAGGCGTACCGTCGAGCGCGAAGGCTGGCGCGAGGCCAAGCCCTGCGCTGACAACCGCGATGCGCGCGAACCTAGATATCCGCATAACACGTCGTCTCGTGCGAACCGCCCGGATGGGTGACTGCGCCGTTCAGCGCCGGGCCAACCTGCTGGGCGTATTTCCAAAGATAACCAGAACCGGCATCGGTCTCGCGCGGCTTCCATTCTTTCTTGCGAGCGGCGAATTCGGCATCGGACAGCGCAACATCGATCGTGCCGTTGACGGCATCGATTGTGATCATGTCGCCGTCCTTGAGCAGCGCGATCGGTCCGCCGATTGCAGCTTCCGGGCCGACATGGCCCACGCAGAAGCCGCGGCTCGCGCCGGAGAAGCGCCCGTCGGTGATCAGCGCGACCTTGCCGCCTGTGCCCTGCCCGTACAGCGCCGCTGTCGTCGAAAGCATTTCACGCATACCGGGGCCGCCGCGCGGTCCCTCGTAGCGGATGACGAGCACATCACCGTCTTTGTAGGTGCGATTTTTGACGGCTTCGAAGCAGGCTTCCTCACCGTCGAAACAGCGCGCGGGCCCGGTAAACTTCAGCACGTCCATTCCGGCGACCTTCACGATCGCACCATCAGGCGCGATGTTTCCCTTCAGGCCGACAACGCCACCCGTGACGGTGATCGGCTTGTTGGCCGGATACACGACGTCCTGATCAGGGTTCCACTTCACGCTTTTCAGGTTCTCGGCAATGGTGCGGCCAGTGACGGTCATGCAGTCGCCGTGCAGGAAGCCGTGATCGAGCAGCGTCTTCATCAGCAACGGGATGCCGCCAACTTCGAACATGTCCTTGGCGACATAACGGCCACCCGGTTTCAAATCCGCGATATACGGTGTCTTTTTGAAGATTTCGGCGACATCGAACAGCGTGAAGTCGATGCCGCATTCATGCGCGATCGCAGGCAGGTGCAGCGCCGCGTTGGTGGAACCGCCCGACGCCGCGACCGTCGCCGCAGCATTTTCCAGCGCCTTGCGCGTGACAATGTCGCGCGGACGCAAGTTAGCCAAAACGAGATCCATGATTTGCTCGCCTGCCGTCATGCAGAAGGCGTCACGGATCTCGTAAGGCGCCGGCGCCCCCGCCGAATAGGGCAAAGCAAGACCGATGGCTTCGGACACAGTCGCCATGGTGTTCGCGGTGAATTGCGCGCCACAGGCACCCGCAGACGGGCAAGCGACCTGCTCCAGTCCGTGCAAATCCTCGTCCGACATGGCGCCGACGGAATGCTTGCCGACCGCCTCGAACACGTCCTGAACGGTGACCGGCTTGCCCTTAAAGGTGCCGGGCAGGATCGAACCGCCGTAAATGAATATCGAAGGCACATTGAGGCGAACCATCGCCATCATCATGCCGGGGAGTGACTTGTCGCAGCCGGCGATGCCGACCAGCGCGTCGTAAGAATGACCGCGCATGGTCAACTCGACGCTGTCGGCGATCGCTTCGCGGGACGGCAGCGAGGAGCGCATGCCGGCATGGCCCATGGCGATGCCGTCGGTCACAGTGATGGTGCAGAATTCGCGCGGCGTGCCGCCGCCGGCCGCCACGCCTTTCTTGACCGCCTGCGCCTGGCGCATCAGGGCGATGTTGCAGGGGGCGGCCTCGTTCCAACAGGAGGCCACGCCGACGAACGGCTGGTGGATCTGCTGGGTCGTCAGACCCATGGCGTAATAATAGGACCGGTGCGGCGCCCGCGCGGGGCCTTCCGTCACATGCCGGCTTGGTAGCTTCGCCTTTAGGTTGGTCTTGGCGTCCATGTACCTGCCAGGGCCCCCCGACCCCTTTTGTGCTGCTGGCAATCGCGGTTAACGAAAAACCGGCTATTGCCAACGGCTTGCGCACCCTTCGTGTCGTTGAGGGGTATGGCCAAATCGCGGCGCCGTCGCCCGTTTTGGCGTGTGTGATTTAAATGTTCTAAAGATGTGGCAGCAAAGTCACAGGGTCTGCTGCGGCGCACATTGGCCATGGAATGCCGGCCAAGTGGCGTCAGGATGCGCGCAGCGCCTGAATGTCTGCCGAGAACGACCGGACCCGTTCGCGGATGGCCGAGGTTTGTGTCGCAACCTGCGCCGTAGCCGAACTCAGCTCCAAAGCGGTGGCCGACGTCACCTCGTTGATGCTCCCAATTTGGCCGACGGATTCACTGACGGCGGAAACTGCGGTCGCTGCCGAATTGACGTCCACCGCGATGTCACGCGTGACATGCGCTTGCTGCTCGACGGCAATTGCGGTGTGTGCCGAATAACGGTCGAGTTCACCGATCGACGTCGAGATTTCCTGTATCGCGCTGACGGAGCGCCTGGTCGCCTCGCGCATTGCGGAAATCTTCTCTTCAATCTGCTGGGTGGCGCGCGTTGTCTGCCCCGCCAGCGCCTTCACCTCTTGGGCGACAACGGCAAAGCCGCGCCCCATCTCCCCTGCCCGCGCAGCCTCGATGGTCGCGTTGAGCGCAAGAAGATTGGTCTGCCCCGCGATCGCACTGATCATCTCGATGACCTGTCCAATCTCCTCGGCCGCGTCCGCGAGTTCATCGATGGTCTTTGCCGCGACTTCAGTCTGCCGGACACTGGTTCGCGCAAGCTCGGAGGATTGGGCTGCGTTAGCGCCGACTTCGGCAATCGTGCGGGCAAGCTCGTCGCCCGCATGGGCCGCGGACTTCACCCGGCCCGACATTTCCTCGGCGCGACCGGACACGCTTGCGGTCTGGGCCTTGGCGCGCGTTGTCGCTTCGCCAAGATGTTCGACGTTGGAGTTTAGCGCGCTCGTCACCTGATGAAGCGTTTCGACCGACCGGGCCATCTCGCGTTCGAAGCGATCGAGCAGCAATTTGGTGGTATCCGCGCGATGCGTCGTCTCGCGCAGCGTGCGCTCGCGTTCGGCGGCAACAATCTGCAAGTTCGCCGCGGACGTCTGCGCATCAACATGAGCGGTTTCGGCAAGGGCAAAAGCATTGCGGATCGCCTGACCGATCACAACCAGCATAACGGTTTCCCCAACGACAATCGCTGCATGGACCGATACGCGCGCGATGTCGCTCCCGCCGGAATAGAGCAGCGCCGGCAGGAATGCGTTCAGCGTCAGGTGCTGCACGGCGATAAGCCCGGCGCCGACAATCAGCACGCGGCGGACGCAGAAACCGGCGAGCATCGCTAGGATTGCGAAATAGTAGAAATGCATCTCGACCTGCCACGGATGATCGCGCATTACGGCGACAATCAACGAGGTTTGCCCGACGAAGACCGCGGCGAGAGCCATGCCGATCACCTCGGCCGGGCGCCGCCGCAACAGGAAAAACACCGGCAGCGCGGCAAGGGCAAAAGAGACCGCCAGCGCAACCAGCCATGACTCCGCCCGCACCCACGCAATGAGAACGGGAACCGGAGCCTGAATGATCGCGAGCGCCGTCAGCGTCCGTGCGAGACTGGCCTGAAAATCCTCAAGACGGGTCACGAAGGTTCCTTTCGCCGGACAAGCAGGCACCGGCAAATCGCGGATCGACAAAAAATAGCGCGCCGTTTTTGCGGGCAGCCGCACGGAAGTCTGCATCGTCCGGCTGGACAACGACCACAAAGTTCGCGCCTCCGAAGCGCACGAAACGCGCTCCAGCAGAAACCGAACGATCGATGGCAGACGCGGCGTCTATCCACGGCGCAAAAACCACGCCGAGCGTCTCGCTACGTTCGGGAGCCGCGAGCGCAACCGACGCTGCGCCGGCGAACGCTATCGCTGCGACGCCACCGATAATCACGTAGTCGAAAATGGAGCAGGTTTCGTGCGGGCGGGATGACATGAGAATCTCAATTCACCGGCAATTTATGAGGAAATGCGTTAATGCATTGTGCGAAATCTCTCGTCTTTGGCGCGCACGGGAACGGTCGCAACCGGCGGGCGAAGAAGTCAGTGAGGCCGCGTGAAGTTACGGAAGCGATTTTTCGGCCGCTCGGTTCACGCGATCGCGCCCGATCTGATCGGCGCGACGCTGCTGGTGAATGGCGTGGGCGGCGTGATCGTCGAAGTCGAGGCCTATCACCACACCGACCCCGCCGCGCATTCGTATAACGGTATGACCGAGCGCAACGCCGTGATGTTCGGCCCGCCCGGTTATGTCTACGTCTATCGGTCGTATGGCATCCACTGGTGCCTGAATTTCGTCTGCGAGGCAGACGGCTCGGCCAGTGCCGTGCTGATCCGCGCATTGCAGCCGACACACGGATTGCCGCAGATGCGGCGGCGGCGCTGTGTCAGCGAGGAGCGCAATCTTTGCTCCGGCCCGGGCAAGCTCGCTCAGGCGCTCGGCATCACACACGCGCAGAACGGCCTTGCGCTCGACAAACCGCCATTCGAATTGCATGCGCGCAAATTCAAGCCGGACATTTCCGTCGGCGTACGCATCGGGATCACGAAGGCCGCCGACGAACCCTGGCGCTACGGGTTGCACGGCTCGCCTTACCTGAGCCGCCGTTTCGAGACATGAGTTCGTGCCCGATCGTCGGGGTGAGCACGATCAGGAAAACCGCGCCGACTGACAAAGGCAAGAAGGCGAAGCGCGCGTCCCCGGTAGCATCCCACAGCGCGCCGCCAGCAACGGTCAGTACGACCGCGAGGCCGTAGCCAATCGCGAACATCGCGGCCGCGAGACGCCCGACATCTTCGCGCGCGGCAAGCATTGCGGGCACCGCAAGCGAGAGGGCCAGAACTCCCGCAGCGGAAAACCCGAGCCAGGTGGCGAAGAACACTGCACCCCATTGCGTGGTCATCGCGAGGCCAATCAGCCCGACAAGCTGGATGACGCCGAACGCAACGAACGGCCAGACCTTGCGCTCGGTCTGACGCGCGAACATCAACAGCAGGAACGACGCCGGGATCTGACCGACATTCAACGCCGTGAGGGCGACGCTGATGAAATCCGGCTGTCCAACGTAGGCCAGATAACCGGGGATGAACGTGTTCACTCCGAAATAGGTCGCGTTCGCCGCGCACATCATCAGGCCCAGCCGCCACGTCACCGAATCCGACCAATCCGGCCACCAGCGTGCGGGGACGGTGCTGGCGCTTTTCACCTCCCTCGGCGCGAACCACCACACGATGGCTGCAATCAGCACCATCGGCACCGACCACAACGCCATGCCGGCGCGCCAGCTCTCGTTGAACAGCGGAAGAAGCAAAGGCACCGTCAGCGCGACGGGAAGAATTTCGCCGACCAGAAGACCGTTGGTGAAAACGGCGCTGCCGAAATTGATGCGCTTGGGCAGCCACTCTCGCACCAGCGGCGGCAGCGAAGGCTGCATGATCGCGACACCCGCGCCCATCACAATAGTCGAGACATAGAGAAACCAGACATTCGGCGAAAAGCCGCGCATCGCTCCGCCCGCCGCAGCGATCAGGATGCCGAACACCAATGCGGTGTGTGCGCCGAACCGCGCGATCAGAAGCGAGCCGGGCAAGGCTGCGAGCGCAAACAGCACCACCGGCAGGCTGGTCAAGATGCCGACTTGCGTACCGGTGAGCTTCAGATCGGATTGAACGAGCGCCAGCACTGGCGGCACAGCGAGAATGGTCAGGCGCAGCGCATTGCCCGCGAGCCAAAGCAGGAAAATGGATTTGTTGTCTGCCTTCACTGTCGCGCCCCATCTTCCCGCGAAAGCGGGAACCCTCATTCGTCGTGATGATGAATGTCCCGGCAGGGACGACGATTAGTTCACGCCCTTCAGCCGTTCGAGCGCCTCGGCGATCTTTTCTTTGCGCGCAGCGGCTTCGTCGCGCTTTTCCTTCTCACCGTCGATGATCTCTTCCGGCGCATTGGCGACGAATTTCTCGTTAGCGAGCTTGGCATCGACGCGCTTGATGTCGGCATCGGCCTTCGTCATCTCCTTTGCGAGACGCGCGCGTTCCGCATCGAGATCGATAAGGCCAACTACTGCCAGCCCAACGACCTCCCCGCGAACTACAAGCTGAATAGTTCCCGAATCTGGCACCGGTTTTCTAACCAAGTCTGAAATCCTTGCCATACGCTTTATGAATTCAGACCACCGCTGTGCGCGTTCCCAAACTTGGTCGCCGACCCTAATAAAGATAAGTGGAAGAGGAACATTGACGTTCATTTCGGCGCGGACGGTACGGACCGTACTAATCAACTCGATAACCCAGCCAATTTCGGCTTCCGCTCTTACGTCACCT
>CAMBBO010000089.1 GCA_945862935.1 Pseudorhodoplanes sinuspersici
TCCAGATCGGCATCGTGCTGGCGTCCGCGACCATCATCACCGGGATGATCGTGCTGGCGTGGCTATCCACCGGGCTTGCCGTGGCGGGATTGGCCTTTACGGCCATCGGCTTCTTTGCGCCGCATGCGGTGCATCTGGTTTAGGAACTGCGCGAACGTGCGATCACATGTGGATCGCGCGCTTCGCCACCGCCATCGCCGCTTCCTTCACCGCCTCGGGCAAGGTCGGATGGGCGTGGCAGGTGCGCGCGATGTCTTCGGCCGAAGCTGAGAACTCCATCGCAACCGCGATCTCCGCGATCATGTTGCCAGCGTCCGAGCAGACGATGCTGGCACCCAGCACGCGGTCGGTTTTTGCATCCGCGAGGATTTTCACAAAACCGTCGGTCTGCTGGTTGGCCTTGGCACGGCCATTGGCGGTGAACGGAAATTTGCCAACATTGTAGGCGACGTTGGCCGCCTTCAATTCATCTTCGGATTTTCCGACCGAAGCGATTTCCGGATAGGTGTAAACCACGTTCGGGATCACGTCGTAATTTACGTGGCCCGCCTGACCGGCAAGGATTTCCGCGACGGCAACACCTTCGTCCTCTGCCTTGTGCGCGAGCATCGGACCCGTAATCACGTCGCCGATGGCGTAGATCCCCGCGACACTCGTTGCGAAATGCACATCGGTTTTCACCCGACTGCGCTCGTCCATCGCGACGCCCGCTTCCTTCAGTCCCAATCCCTCGGTGTAAGGCACGCGACCGATCGCAACAAGCACCACGTCGGTTTCGATCGTTTCGGCAGCGCCGCCCTTGGCGGGCTCGATCTTGGCTTTCAGGCGCTTGCCGGAGATATCGACGCCGGTAACCTTCGCACCGAGCTTGAATGTCATCCCCTGCTTTTCGAGAAGCCGCTGCGATTGCCGCCCGACCTCGGTGTCGATTCCGGGAAGAATACGGTCAAGGAATTCGACCACGGTGACTTCGGCGCCGAGACGCCGCCATACCGAACCAAGTTCCAGTCCGATCACACCTGCACCGACGACGAGCATGCTCTGCGGCACTTTGTCGAGCGTGAGCGCGCCGGTGGACGACACGATTCGCTTTTCGTCGATCTCAATACCCTTGAGCCTTGCGACGTCCGAGCCGGTCGCGATGACGATGTTTTTTGTATCGAGCGTCTGAGTCTTGCCGTCGGCACCCTTCACTTCGACCTTGCCGGCCGCTGCGATGCGGCCCGCTCCGAAAAAGGATTCGATCTTGTTCTTCTTGAAAAGGAAATCGACGCCCTTCACGTTGCCGTCAACGGCTTCGTCCTTGAAGCCGAGCATTGCCTTCAGATCGAGCTTCGGCTTGCTAACTCCGATGCCCATCTTGGAAAACGAATGACCCGCTTCCTCGAACAGTTCGGAAGCATGCAGCAGCGCCTTGGAGGGAATGCAGCCGACATTGAGACATGTGCCGCCATGCGTTGCTCGCTTCTCAACCACTGCGACCTTCATGCCGAGTTGGGCCGCGCGAATGGCGCAGACGTATCCGCCGGGTCCGGTGCCGATAACGATGAGATCGTAAGCCATCACTCACTCCGAATATGATTAGCGGCCGCCCGACGCGATAATGCTGGTGCCGACGACAAATGATGCCTCGTCCGAAAGAAGCCAGACAATTGGCGCAGCAATCTCTTCCGGTTTGCCAACGCGCTTCATCGGCACGACTTTCGCCATCTCTTCAAGACGTCCTGCCTGCAGCGGATTGTCCAGCATCTCGGTGCGCGTGGGGCCGGGCCGCACAGCGTTGACCCTGATTCCCTCGTCCGCCACTTCGCGGCCAAGACCGAGCGTGAACAACTCCATCGCAGCCTTGGTCGTCCCATAATCGACGTTACGCCCCGGCCCGCCGAGATGGGCGACAACCGATGTCACGTTGACGATCGCGCCGCCGGTCCCGCCATGCTTCGTCGACATCCGGCGGATCGCTTCGCGCGAGCACAGGATCGGACCAAAAACATTGGTCGCGTAGAGTTTCTGAAGCTTGTCAGCATTGATGTCTTCGACGCGGCCGGGCGGATACATAATGCCCGCATTATTGACGAGGCCCTTCAGTGGCCCGAGTGCGTCCGCCGCCTTGAACGGGGCTACGACATCGTCTTCCTTGCCGACATCCGCTTTCACCGCCAGCGCCTTGCGGCCCATGGCTTCTATCTGCTGCTTGACCTTTTCCGCCGCGGCGGCGTCGGAAGCATAGGCGATGCAGACGTCCCAGCCCTTCTCGGCGGCTAAAATTGAGGTTGCCTTGCCGATGCCGCGCCCGCCGCCGGTGACGATGAGAACCTTGGACATCACAGATCCAGAACAATGCGCGCCGGGTCTTCCAGATTATCCTTCACGCGCACCAGGAAGATTACGGCCTCGCGGCCATCGACGATGCGATGATCGTAGGACAGCGCAAGATACATCATCGGGCGTATTTCGACTTTGCCTGCGACCACGACCGGCCGCTCTTGAATCTTATGCATGCCGAGGATGCCCGATTGCGGCGCGTTCAAAATCGGCGTCGACATCAACGAGCCGTACACGCCACCGTTCGAAATCGTGAACGTGCCGCCCTGCATTTCTTCGATCTTGAGCTGGCCGTCGCGTGCGCGCTTGCCGTATTCGGTGATCGTCTTTTCAATGTCGGCGAGCGATTTGTGATCGCAATCGCGCACCACTGGCACGACCAGGCCCTTCTCGGTGCCGACCGCGACGCCGACGTGATAGTAATTCTTGTAGATGAGATCAGTGCCGTCGATCTCCGCATTGACCGCCGGAATTTCCTTCAGCGCCTGCACGCAGGCCCGCACGAAGAAGCCCATGAAGCCCAGCTTCACGCCATGCTTCTTCTCAAACAGATCCTTGTATTGATTGCGCATGTGCATGACCGCGGTCATGTCCACTTCGTTGAAAGTCGTCAGCATCGCCGCGGTGTTCTGCGCATCCTTCAGGCGGCGCGCGATGGTCTGGCGCAGGCGCGTCATCTTCACGCGCTCTTCCCGCGAGGCGTCGTCCGCAGGCGACGGCGCGCGCATCTGCGCTGACGGCTGGCCGACCGGGATCGGGGCGGAAGCGGCGCGTTCAATCGCGGCCATCATGTCGCCCTTGGTCACGCGGCCATCCTTGCCGGTGCCGGAGGCGGCCGACGAGTCGACGCCGCTTTCGGCCGACAATTTACGCACCGACGGCGCAGGCGGCGTTGACGCTTCAGGCTTGTCCTGCGCGCGCGGCTTCGGTGTTTCCTGCGCGGCGTTGATCGGCTGCGTTGTAGAGGTCTTTTTGTCGGGAGCGCCGGTCGCCGTCGCGGCTGCCTTCGCGCCGCCTGCGCCTTCCTTGAGCTGGCCAAGGATTGCGCCGACCGCGACAGTCTCGCCGTCTTTCGCGGCGATCTCGGAGAGGACGCCTGCGGCGGGCGCCGGCACTTCAATCGTTACCTTGTCGGTTTCGAGTTCGACCAGCGGCTCGTCGACGGCGACGGCATCGCCCGGCTTCTTGAACCATTTGCCGATGGTCGCTTCGGTGACGGATTCGCCGAGTGTTGGAACACGAATGTCGGTCATGAATACCCTCTTGCGTCACCACCAGCCCATGCCGGCATGACGGAATGCGATTGAATTAACCCAGCGCCTCGTCGAGAAACTGCTTCAACTGCGCCAGATGCTTCGACATTTGCCCGACGGCGGTCGAGGCTGAAGCCGGACGCCCGGCGTAACGCGGCCGCTTGTGCTTCGCGCCGATGTTTTCCAGCACCCAGGAAATGAAAGTCTCGACGAAGAACCACGACCCCATGTTGCGCGGCTCTTCCTGGCACCAGACGATCTCGGCGTTCTTGAAGCGTGACAGCTCCGTCACCAGCGCCTTGGTCGGGAACGGATAGAGCTGCTCGACGCGAAGAATGTAGATGTCGTCGATGCCGCGCTTTTCGCGATCCTCATGGAGATCGAAATAGACTTTGCCGGAGCACAGCACGACACGGCGGATTTTCTTGTCTTCGACGAGCTTGATCTTCTCGCCCTTGAGATACTGCGCGTCATCCCACAGCAAGCGATGGAACGAGGTCTGCGGTCCGAGTTCGTCGAGCCGCGACACCGCGCGCTTGTGGCGCAACAGTGATTTCGGCGTCATCAGGATCAGTGGCTTTCTTATTTCGCGATTGAGCTGGCGCCGCAGGATGTGAAAATAGTTCGCAGGCGTCGTGCAATTAGCAACCTGCATGTTGTCTTCCGCGCACATCTGCAGGAAACGCTCGAGCCGCGCGGAGGAATGCTCCGGTCCTTGCCCTTCGTAACCGTGCGGCAGCAGGCACACGAGGCCGGACATGCGCAGCCACTTGCGCTCACCCGACGAAATGAACTGGTCGAACACGACTTGCGCGCCGTTGGCGAAATCGCCGAATTGCGCTTCCCAGAGAGTCAGCGCATTCGGCTCTGTGGTCGAGTAGCCGTATTCGTAGCCGAGCACGGCTTCTTCCGAGAGCGAGGAATTCAGAACCTCGTAGCGGCCCTGCCCGTCCTTAATGTGATTGAACGACGTGTGGCGGGCTTCGGTCTCCTGATCGAACAGCACTGAATGGCGCTGCGAGAATGTGCCGCGCTCGGAATCCTGTCCTGAGAGGCGGACGCGATGTCCGTCGAGCAACAGCGTGCAGAAAGCGAGCGCCTCGCCGGTCGCCCAGTCGATTCCCTCGCCGGAATCGATCGCCTTGCGGCGATTGTCGAGGAAACGCTGAATGGTCTTGTGGACCTGGAATCCTTGCGGAACGCTGGTGATCTTCTTGCCGATGTCCTTCAACATCTTGATGTCGACGCCGGTGTCGCCGCGGCGCGCGTCTTCCACGTCGCCTGCGGCCTTCATCCCGGTCCAGCGGCCATCGAGCCAGTCGGCCTTGTTCGCCTTGTAGCCCGCGCCCGCATCGAATTCGGCATCGAGCTTCGCACGCCAATCGGCGCGCATCTTCTCGACATCGCTTTCGGAGACGACGCCTTCGCCAATCAGCTTCTTTGAATAAATGTCCAGCGTCGAAGGGTGCGAACGGATCTTCTTGTACATCAACGGCTGGGTGAACGACGGTTCGTCGCCCTCGTTGTGGCCAAAGCGGCGATAGCAGAACATGTCGATGACGACTGGCTTTCCGAATTTCTGCCGGTATTCGATCGCGACCTTGGCCGCGAACACCACCGCTTCCGGATCGTCCCCGTTCACATGGAAGATCAGCGCGTCGATCATCTTCGCAACGTCGGACGGATACGGCGACGAGCGCGAATAACGCGGATAGGTCGTGAAACCGATCTGGTTGTTCACAATGAAATGCAGGCTGCCGCCGGTCTTGTAGCCCTTCAGGTCCGACAGGCCGAAGCATTCGGCGACCACGCCCTGGCCCGCAAAAGCTGCGTCGCCGTGAATGAGCAGCGGCAGCGCCATCGTGCGGTCGGTCGGTGTCGCGCCAAGCTGGTCCTGCTTGGCGCGGACCTTTCCGAGCGTCACCGGATCCACGATTTCAAGATGCGACGGGTTCGGCGTCAGCGACAGATGCACCTTGTTGTTGTCGAACTCGCGGTCCGACGAAGCACCGAGATGGTATTTCACGTCGCCCGAGCCTTCGATGTCGTCCGGTGTCGCCGAGCCGCCCTTGAACTCGTGGAACAGCACGCGATGCGGCTTGCCCATCACCTGCGTCAGCACGTTGAGGCGGCCGCGATGCGGCATGCCAAGCACGATTTCCTTTACGCCGAGATTACCACCGCGCTTGATGATCTGCTCGAGCGCAGGGATCAGCGATTCACCACCATCGAGGCCGAAGCGCTTGGTGCCGGTGAATTTGACATCGAGAAATTTCTCGAAGCCTTCCGCTTCGACGAGCTTGTTCAGGATCGCGCGCTTGCCCTCGCGGGTGAACGCAATCTCCTTGTCCTTGCCTTCGATGCGCTCCTGTATCCACGCCTTCTGCGCGGCATTCGAGATGTGCATGAATTCGACGCCGAGTGTATGGCAATAGGTGCGGCGCAGGATCGCTACGATCTCTCGCATGGTCGCAAATTCGAGACCGAGCACCTTGTCGAGAAAGATTCTCCGGTCGAGGTCGGTCTCTTCAAAACCGTAGGAGCGCGGATCGAGTTCCGCCTCGTCCTTCTCGCCTTCGATTTCCAGCGGATCGAGTTTGGCGTGGAAATGGCCGCGGATGCGGTACGCACGAATGAGCATCAGCGCGTGAATAGAATCGCGCGTCGCCTGCAGCACGTCGGTCTGGCTGAGATCGACGCCCTTCGCCTGTGCCTTCGACTTGATCTTGTCGCCGAGCGGTTTTTCGAGCGCAGCCCAGTTACCGTCGAGAGCTGCGACCAGTTCGCCGTTACCGATCTGGGGCCAGTTCGGCTTTTTCCACGATGCCCCTTGAGCACTTTTCGTGACGCTCTGCGGATCGTCCTTCAGACTTTTGAAGAAGGTCTGCCATTCCGCATCGACCGACGAAGGATCGGCCTCGTAGCGCGCGTAAAGTTCTTCGATATAGGCGGCGTTGCCGCCGTAAAGGAATGAAGTGAGAGCGAAAGCTGTGTTCGCATCCTGACGAGACATGACTGGCCCTGGATAACCGGAAATTTTTAAGCCGCGCGAGACGGCTCGATGGGGTTTTCGAATCGGCGCAAAAAGCCCCCGGCGCGATCCTTTTTATATCTATGAGACGGATAGGGCCACGGGAAGATGACAAAAGAATGAACTATAATTCATATCTTAATGGATAAACCTATCCATGAAAAAGGCCCGGAAAATCCGGGCCTTTGAAAACCGAAATAGCTTCTTAGCGAGCCCCGATCAGCGCTTCAGGGCTTCAAGCAGGGTCTTGCCCACGCGCGCCGGTGACGGCGAGACTTTGATGCCCGCCGCTTCCATCGCGGCGATCTTGGAGCCTGCGTCGCCCTTACCGCCGGAAATGATTGCACCGGCATGACCCATGCGGCGTCCCGGAGGTGCGGTGCGGCCGGCGATAAATCCCGCGATCGGTTTCTTGCGGCCGCGTTTCGCTTCGTCCTTCAGAAATTGCGCGGCGTCTTCTTCTGCCGAGCCGCCGATCTCGCCGATCATGATGATCGCTTCGGTCTTGTCGTCGGCCAGAAACATTTCGAGCACGTCGATGAATTCGGTGCCTTTCACCGGATCGCCGCCGATGCCGACCGCCGTGGTCTGGCCGAGGCCTTCCGCCGTCGTCTGAAACACCGCTTCGTAAGTGAGCGTGCCGGAGCGCGAGACGATTCCCACTTTGCCGGGCTTAAAGATATTTCCCGGCATGATGCCGATCTTGCATTCGCCTGCGGTCATGACGCCGGGGCAATTCGGCCCGATCAGCCGCGACTTCGACCCGGCGAGCGAACGCTTCACCTTGACCATGTCGAGGACCGGGATGCCCTCGGTGATGCAGACGATCAGCGGAATTTCCGCTTCGATCGCTTCGGCAATCGCGTCCGCAGCACCTGCGGGCGGAACGTAGATCACGCTCGCATCCGCGCCGGTCTTCTCGCGCGCTTCCTGAACGGTGTCGAACACCGGCAGATTGAGATGCGTCGTGCCGCCTTTGCCGGGCGACGTGCCGCCGACCATCTTCGTGCCATACGCGATGGCCTGTTCGGAATGGAAGGTGCCATTCTTGCCGGTGAAACCCTGACAGATGACCTTGGTGTTTTTGTCGATGAGGACCGGCATTACGCGGCCTCCTTCACGGCTTTGACAATTTTTTGCGCGGCGTCGTCGAGATCGTCGGCGGAAACGACATTGAGTTTGGATTCCGCGATGATCTTCCTGCCAAGTTCGACATTCGTGCCTTCGAGGCGAACGACCAGCGGCACTTTCAGGCCGACATCCTTCACGGCGGCGACAACGCCTTCCGCGATGATGTCGCATTTCATGATGCCGCCGAAGATGTTGACCAGGATGCCCTTCACCTTCGGGTCGGAGGTGATGATCTTGAACGCCGCCGTGACCTTTTCCTTGGTCGCGCCGCCGCCGACGTCGAGGAAGTTGGCAGGCTCGGAGCCATAGAGCTTGATGATATCCATGGTCGCCATCGCAAGCCCTGCGCCATTGACCATGCAGCCGATGGAGCCGTCGAGCGCGATGTAATTGAGGTCGTATTTCGACGCCTCGATTTCCTTCTCGTCTTCTTCCGACTCGTCACGCAGCTTCGCGATGTCGGGATGACGGAACAGAGCGTTGCCGTCGAAGCCAACCTTGGCGTCGAGGCAGATCAGCTTGTTGTCCTTGGTGACGACCAGCGGATTGATTTCGAGCAGCGCCATGTCGGTGTCGACGAACGCCTTGTAGAGATTGGTGATAAGCGGGCTCATCTGCTTTTGCAGATCGGCGTCGAGGCCGAGCGCCTTGGAAATCCGGCGAATGTGGTGCGGGCAGATATTCGCGACCGGATCGACCGTCACGGTGACGATCTTTTCCGGCGTGTCATGCGCCACTTCCTCGATATTCATGCCGCCTTCGGTCGAAACGACGATCGCGATGCGCGAGGTTTCGCGATCGACCAGCATCGACAGGTAAAACTCCTTTGCGATCGCGGAGCCTTCCTCGATGTAGAGGCGATTAACCTGTTTGCCCTTCGGGCCGGTTTGATGGGTCACCAGCGTCGAATGGAGAATGCGCGCCGATTCGGTTTTCACATCGTCGACGGATTTGACGACCTTCACGCCACCGGCCTTGCCGCGCCCGCCCGCATGAATTTGTGCCTTCACGACCCAGACCGGGCCGCCGAGTTCGTTCGCAGCCTTCACTGCGTCGTCCACCGAGAAAGCGGCGATGCCGCGCGGTACCGGGACGCCGAAATCCCGCAACACCGCCTTCGCCTGGTATTCGTGAATGTTCATGTCACTCTCGATGAACGATACGGACTTTGCAGAACGTTACTTGGCAGAACGTTACTTGCCGATCTCCGGCGCGATCTTGAGGCAGGCATCGACCAGCCCGCGCACCGAACCCGCCGACTTCTCGAACGCATCGCGCTCGCCACCGCTCAGTTCGATTTCGACGATGCGCTCGACGCCCTTCGCCCCGATCACCACCGGCACGCCGACGTAAAGATCTTTCACGCCGTATTCGCCGTTCAGCCACGCCGCGCAGGGAAGCACGCGCTTCTTGTCGCGAAGATAGCTTTCCGCCATCGCAATCGCCGACGTCGCGGGTGCATAGAATGCCGAGCCGGTCTTGAGCAGGTTGACGATCTCGGCGCCGCCATTGGCGGTGCGCTTGACGATCTCGTCGATGCGCGCCTGCGTCGTCCATTTCATCTTCACAAGATCGGGCAGCGGGATGCCCGCGACAGTCGAATAGCGCACCAGCGGCACCATCGTATCGCCGTGGCCGCCGAGGACGAACGCAGTCACATCTTCCACCGACACGTTGAATTCGTCGGCGAGGAAATAACGAAAGCGCGCCGAGTCGAGCACGCCGGCCATGCCGACCACCATCTGCTTGGGCAAGCCGCAATACTTTTGCAGCGCCCACACCATCGCGTCGAGCGGGTTGGTGATGCAAATGATGAACGCGTTCGGCGCGTATTTCTTAATGCCCGCGCCGGCCTGCTCCATCACCTTGAGATTGATGCCGATGAGATCGTCGCGGCTCATGCCGGGCTTGCGCGGCACGCCTGCGGTGACGATGCACACCGACGCGCCTTCGATCGCTTCATATGAATTCGTGCCGGACATGCGCGAGTCGAAACCCGCGACCGGCGAGGACTGTGCGATGTCGAGCGATTTGCCCTGCGGGATGCCTTCCGAGATGTCGAACATGACGACATCGCCGAGTTCCTTGAGACCGACGAGATGGGCGAGCGTGCCGCCGATCTGGCCGGAACCGATCAATGCAATTTTGGGACGCGCCATAACGAGAGCCTCTGGATTGAATAATGCTGCAAAAGCGAAGACGCGCGGTGGTTAGCTTGTCCAGCGGCTTGCGACAAGAAGCCGTTTGGCTAGGGAAATTACCTCTCTCGTCAGTTCGTGTAATACATTATGCCACGTTAGATTTTGTTGCATAGAGGGCGCGAGCGAAAGTGCGGAAAATTCGATTCCGCACGGCACAATGCCTTCTGCGACGCCGGCGGGATCGGCCTTTCGCCCATCACGTCTCGATGATGGACTTGCCGGGCTCTGCCCCGCTGCGCGCGCCATGCGGCAGCGCCAGATAAGATTGCGAGCCCATCTCGATCAGGCGCGATGCGGTGCGCGAAAATTCCGCCGCCTCAAATCCGTCGCTGGCGCGATAAAGCTCGTGCGGGGCTGCGTCGGCCGACGCGATCAGCTTCACCGCATGATCGTAAAGCGTGTCGATCAGCGTGATGAACCGCTTGGCCTCATTGCGCCGGTCGAAATCCATCGCAGGCACATGGTCGATCACGAGCGTATGAAACTCGCGCGCGATCCGCAGATAATCCGCCGCACCGAGCGGCTGTCCGCACAGGTCGCGGAATGAAAAGCGCGCGGCGCCGTGCGCGGCGCGCGGCACGTGCACGGCGTGACCTTTCACGGTGAGTTCGAGCGGCGTGGCATCGGTGCCCATCGCGATCCGCGCCCACGCATCGTCGAGCGCGACACGCGCCGCATCATCCGCGGGCGTGTACCAAACTTTCCCGCGCACCAGTTTTTCAAGCCGGTAGTCGGTGCGCGCGTCGAGGCGCAGCACATTCATATGTTCTTTAAGCGTGACGATGAACGGTTCGAACAATCCGCGATTCAATCCGCCGCGATAAAGATCGTCCGGCGCGACGTTGGATGTTGCAACCACCGTCACACCCTCTTTGAACAGACGAGCGAACAGGCGCGCGAGGATCATCGCGTCAGCAATGTCGGTGACATGAAATTCGTCGAAGCACAGAAGCGCCGCTTCGCTCGCTATCGCGTCACCTGCGAGCAGCACGGCATCCTCGTTCGCATTCTTTGAATTCTTTCGCAATTCAAAGATGCGTTCATGCACGTCGCCCATGAATTCGTGGAAATGAACGCGCCGTTTCCGGTCGATCGAAACGGAATCGAAAAACAGATCCATCAGCATCGTCTTGCCGCGGCCGACATCGCCGAAAATATAGAGGCC
Organism: Pseudorhodoplanes sinuspersici; assembly: GCA_945862935.1. GTDB lineage: Bacteria > Pseudomonadota > Alphaproteobacteria > Rhizobiales > Xanthobacteraceae > Pseudorhodoplanes > Pseudorhodoplanes sinuspersici_A. Next base: position 11,107 of record CAMBBO010000089.1, read on the forward strand.
CTTGATCGGTTCCT
>CAMBBO010000090.1 GCA_945862935.1 Pseudorhodoplanes sinuspersici
GGATTACTTGCCGAGTGTGATGCGCATTCTTGCGCGCTTATCCGAAGTTCCGATTGAAGACAATTGGATGAATAAGCCCGAGAACTCTTTGAAATCGATATTCCGTTCGTGGATGCCGCAAACGGCGGCTCCATTGGAAGATCGTAAGAGGCTTCTTGAGGAGCTAACGAGACAATCCCCGAGCATTGGCTGGCGCCTGTGCATCGACCAATTCGATCCTCACGCTACGGTTGGCCATTACAATTATCGGCCTAGATGGAGAAATGACGCCGTGGGCGCGGGCCAGCCGGTCCTGCGAAGCGAGATGTATGGCTTTGTACGCAAGGCACTCGATCTCGCGTTGAGTTGGAATAATCATGATGAAAAAACACTAGGCGACTTGGTTGAACGTCTCCAGCAGATGTCTGAGGCTGACCAAGAAAAGGTTTGGGAATCGATTATTGCGTGGGTTAGGCGGAATGCCCCGACTGATGAGCAGAAAGCCTCGCTACGTGAACGAATTCGGGTGTATGCGTTTACGCGGCGCGGAAGGCGATTGCCCTCGCAAATAAAAAACTATGCCACCGAGGCTCAGAGACTTCTCGAACCCAGCGATTTGATTGCGAAATATCACTGGTTATTCGCAAAGCAGTGGGTCGAACTGTCATTTGATGAAATTGAAACGGATGCGCCTGACTTCCAAAAAAGAGAGGAGACCGTCCTAAAAATGCGGACTGACGCGCTCAAAGAAATTTGGGAGTCTCTAAATTTCGAAGGCGTCTTAGAGCTCTGCAAGCAGGGTGAAGCATCTGCGGTTATCGGGCGGATAATGACCGATCTTCTGGGCGACGGGAAAGCCGCGATAGATTTTCTGGTTCGTCTTGCCGGTGAAGAAGCCTCGGCTGAATACCCGATCGATTCTTGCCTAATGGGCTTCATGTATCATCCGGGCCCAGACGACCGCCGCCACCGACTTGTGCAAGTGAAAGCTCGTTTATTCGGTGCAGACTCCAAACAAAACCAGAAATTTCTGAGGGTGCTGAAAGACTCGCCCTTAGATTCAATTACATGGCAGTTCGTCAATGAACTGCCGGACGATCTTCAAACGCGATATTGGACAGAGGTTTCTCCGAACTGGAATCGTCCCACTTCGGAAGAATTGCACGAACTAATCGATCGGTTTCTGGATGTCGGGCGTCCTGTCGCGGCATTCGCCGCTATTCGCTTCGAAGTCAAAGAAGTGCGAACGTTTCATCTGGTGCGATTGCTGCGCGAAATGGCTACGAAGGGCCCTGGCCCGGATAAAATGTATCGCTTCAATTCCTATGAAATAACGCAGGTGTTCAAAAGCCTTTCGGATCGTGCTGACGCGCCTTCGGATAGCGAAATGGCGCAGCTTGAGTTTCTTTATTTGGAAGCGCTACGCGATGATGAGTACGGCATTCCACATTTGGAGAAGGATCTCGCTGAAAGCCCGCTTATGTTTGCGCAGGCAATCGCGATGATTTATCGGCGTGATGACGACGGCATTGATCCGCCAGAATGGCAAGTTGCCGATAAGGAAGCAGCAAGTTCCCGCGCAAATCAGGCGTATAGTCTACTTCACAACGCGAAGAGAATTCCAGGCACTCAAGACGACGGCAAGGTGGACGCGGAAAAGTTGGTTGAGTGGATTTCTGAAGTACGAGCCCTGTGCAAACAGCACGCTCGCGTGACTGTCGGTGATCACGCGATCGGTGAATTGCTATCTAAATCGGAGGAGGACGAAGATGGCGTCTGGCCGACCGAATCTGTCCGTCGCGCGCTTGAGCGCGTTGGAACGAAGGAAATTCAAGTTGGAATGTCGATTGGGTTGTACAATCAACGCGGAGCGCATTTTAGAAGTCATGGCGGCGATGATGAGCGCGGGCTGGCCGCCAAATATCGAAAAATGGCAAAGCAAGCGGCGATAGAGTTTCCCTTCACCGCTCAACTGTTGCAGCAAATAGCGCGCACTTACGACCGCGATGCCGAATGGCACGATACAGAAGACGACGTTAGAAGCCGTTTGCCCTATTAACCGCGCGGGCACGCGAATGACTGATTGCCTTCATCACCACATTCACTGCCTGAATGGCTACGAATATATCCGCAAGTATCGTTGTGACGATTGCGACGCAGTGATGATGTGTGCGTGCGACGAACAGATCGGACTCAAGCATTTACCTCACCAAGTGTCCGAAGGAACTGAGCTCGAAACACATCGCCGGGTGCCCGTCACGCTAGGCTTTATCGCCAACGTCTGCGAGGAGTGCCGTAAGCAGCCGATAACGGCTTATCCAAGGGGCGTAACCCACGGACATACGTCCAAACTTCGGCGCTATTACTGGCGAGAGATCTACTTTGAAAGAATGAAGCGCTTTGACGCGTGGAATGAAACGCGTCGCCATCCGCCTCAATCGCCGGAAGCTATGGAGACAATGAAAACGATTGAAGCTGAAGTGATTGCAGACATGAAGCAACTTCACGTCACTGCACCGAAATACATTTATACGACCGAGACCGACGCCGATTTTATAAAAGCCCACGCCGTCGAGCAATCTGACTTGAAGGCATCGTACAGAAAGGACCCAGAAGGGAAAAAGCAGTCATCATCGGCCCCGAGGGACCGTGCACGGCCGAGGAGTTCGTCTCAAGGCATTACGCAGCGCTCGGCTATGAAACAATGCGTCTCGAAAGCGTTCCCTTTCACGTTCTATTCGGAACGTTCATGTGGCTTGTAATCCAGGACCCCGACGATCCTTTGGTACGAATCGTCGGTTTTTTCGACCGCAATGCGCCGGAAGGGGCAAAACCCGGCCAGACGATATACTCCAGCCTTCCCGAAGATTTCGGCACAAGCGGCTACGGGACGCGGCGAACGCAAGCAATCGTGGAACACTGTTCACAAATCCCCGCGGACCGACAGGAGCTGCAATGGCTTTTTGATTTTTGGCTAAGCGGAAGTGAGCACCTACGCGGATATCTTTGGGCCTTCCGGAAACCGGACATCGAGCGCGCACGACGCTTGCTCGATATACTGGCTCCGTCGGACGTCATCAGAGTCCTTAATTATCTGGTCCAAAATTATTGGAACCATTTTCTCGGCTGGCCGGATCTTATTATTTATCGTGAGAACGAGTTCTTTCTAGCCGAGGTTAAGGCATCCGGAGATAATCTCAGCGACGAGCAGAAGGTTTGGATTTCAAATAACCAGACGAGCCTCAAACTGCCGTTCAAACTCATCAAGGTTCAGAAAATCGCGGCACGAAAATAGTCGCTGAACTTTCGGTTAGGCCGCGAAATGCCAAGTGTCGAACAGCTTGCGTAATCAACCGGTCTGCCAGCGCCGGTCCCGCAAGGGCAAACGCCGCTGACCCGGGGCGGTCCTTGTGGTTGCGCCCGCCAGCACACAAATTATGCAGGGCGTACACATGACCGCGGGAGGGCGGTTTGGCCCAGCAGCAGAAGAAAAAGAACAACCACTTTGTTCCGAAGAGCTACCTGAAACGCTTCAACTCACTGAGCGAAAACCAAGTCGGGTTGTTCAACCTGAAATCCGGGCGCATCGTCGGGGGCGCGCCGGTCAAATCCCAATGCGCCCGCGACTATTTCTACACCAAGAACCCGGTCTTCGAAGACCAGTTCATGGTCCTTGAAGGCAAGCAAGGCGCCTTGTTCGACCAGATGACCGCAGACAGGCGGTTGCCCGGACGCAATTCGGAAGATCACCACGCGCTGCTCAGCCTGATCATGTTCCAGTCGGGCCGCACCGTCACAGCCGCGGCGCAGCAGGATCACCTCGCCAACGAGTTCGGCAAGGCGATGCTGCAAAAGCACCTAGAAAAAGAAGGCCACGACGACCTGCTGGAATACCTGCCGCAGCTCAAGATCACGATGAATGACGGCGTGATCGATGCGATTGCCCTGCACCTGTCGATGTATCCCCTGATCGGGGATATGGAGATGACGCTGTTCTTTAACGCGACCGACGAAGACTTCGTCACCAGCGACCACCCCGTCACCCTGTGCAACAACTTGCCAGCATCCTCGCCCCACGGCGCGAACACCGGCATCTCGTCGCGTGGCCTCATCCTCATGTACCCGCTGTCGCCGCGCGTGCTTCTCTTCCTGAGTGATCCCGAGGTCTACAAGGTCTCGTCCGATGCCAACAACGTCTGCACCGTGAAATCCACCAAGGACGTCATCAACCTCAACCTGCCGCAGTGCTTCAATGCACACGAGAACCTGTACTTCGCGTCACCGGAGAAGGTGAAAGGCACGCTCGCTGCGTTCGAGAAGCACAAGGAAAAACTGCGCGCGCCGCGTCCGGGCCTCGTCGAGGCTGGCGCTCTCAATCAGGATGGACGCAAAGGCGTCCTGCTCGAGATGCCGGCACCATCGCGCCGGATGATCCTGCCGGGTTCGGTCGAGTTGCGCCTCGCAGCGCGCAGGAACAAATATGCCGTCGGCGACACCTTTATCCGTGATCCCGTGCGCCGCGACGTCGTCAGGGCAGAACTGGACCGCATCCACAAATTGCGGGAAGCGGCCACCGCCAAGGCCGATGCTGCCAAGGCAGCGGCAGAGTGATCACGCAAGGCTGCCCGCCCGGCGCGACGGCGGAAAGGCATTGCGCAGGCCATCGTCCGCGCCCAGCAGCGCCTCGCAGATCGTCAATACTTCCTCCTGCATCGCGGCCTCCTCAGCATCAGGCCGACTCGGGGGTGTAGACGCGACAGCTGTCACTCTCGCCAGCGTGAGCGTCCGCGCACGATTCTGATCTCGTGTTCACTCAGATGCGAATGGCTTAGTGATTATCCGTAACTCGGATTGGCTATTGCTTGCGGGTAATAGCACTCAGTTTTATTCGCAACCATGATGTTCTCTTAGTCCTTGCGCATTGGTGAGGTGTTGGCATAGGACGACCAGTCCTGCGGGCGCTAAGCGCCGCAGCTGTCCCCATGCCCAACCGATCTTGACCTGCTCATTGGAGTCAGGCCCCCTCTTCAAGGCGCCGCGGCGTCGCTTCGTGCGAGAAGTGGTGGCTCCTTAAGGTCTTGAAGCATCCGGCCCGGAACCCCGCTTCCACCCTTCGGACTGCGGGCGGATCTGTTTTCCGCCCATTAGAGCAAAAAATTCGCACCGCCTCAGAGTTATCATGTGTCGTCAGCTTGGGTGCCCACGCTTCTACCCACAACTAGGCCATTTTCGCGGTTAGACATCGCCAGAGTCGCCGCCTCTCTAGCACTGTGCGCGATGTTGAAGTTACGCCAACGTCGCGCGCCCTAAGGCTCGCGCATTCTACGGTGCGCAACGCACGGCAATAAAATCCATTGTGGTCGGTCGATGAGGGGCAGTTGAGTCTCTCACCGTGTAGAGGAATGGCAAAAGGTTCGGATCTGAACTTTCACCTGTTTCTTGGTTGGTTTGCCATGCAGCGGATATAGCCACCTCTAAGACTTTGTTTGTAATTCTTTATGCGCTCCAAACGGTTGGTAGGGGTGTGCAAGATAATTCGCGTGGCGCGCTCCTTTGGCTATTTTGCTAAACTGGTCCTCGTGCATCTCGTTTAGCCAATGCTATTTTCCATCCGGCAGCGTCCGCTCGTGATTAATTTGACATGCCTCCGGCTCCGCATGCCTCCCCTCCCGACAAGGAGGCACGCCGAGGCTTGGCGGATCGCGCCTCGGCTTGGAGAGGGTAGACTGCCAGTCTCATATAACTGCGCTGCCTGTTATCGGTGGCCAGCCGCTACCCGCCCTGAAAAGCCGGGCCAGCTGAGGGGTGAATCCGTGGATGACCACGGGGCGCAGTTTTCCCTAAGGCTTACCCAAGCCACTCGGGCGGTCGGAGCGTTCAGCTTGAGGCTGCGCCTCCCCCGTCTCGCCCGCCGGCTCAGCCGGCAGCGTGAGGGGGTCGCTGAAGAAAAATCCCGTGAGACTCCTCGTTAACTTGGTAGCCGGTTAACTCGGCCCGAGCGAAAGCTCAAATATTGGCGCCTCATCGCATCCGCGCCGGAAGCTGTCGAAAATCACGGATGGCGGCAGGGACAGGCACCACCCCCACCTACCGCAAACGTTGCGCTCAATCAGCTTTCGCTGGGCGCTGCTCCCGTGAAGCGGTGGGTAAAGTGGTCTCAAGGCATGTGGCCGAATTAGCGAGTCCTCGAAGCCAGTTTTCGGCATCATCTCGTGAGATGAGTGTGCGTCGGCCTATTTTGCGACAGATCAGTCGCCCAGCCTTGATTTCTTCATACGCTAACGTTCGCCCGATCCCGTACATTCGCGAGAAATAGGTAATGCTCATGCCTCGAATTTCACGCTCGATTATTGCCGGTTTGTCAGTCATCACAGCCTCGCGAATCTCGCCGCATTAATGCGACCAGTGGCGGAAGCTACGAGCGACCCAGCGGTGATCTAAGTCGCATTCGAACGATATTTGGTCTTCGAATGCACCGATGCACTTAGCGACACCCCTCCGTGCAGTCTCCATTGCCGCTTAGCGTTCCGCGCAGCACGCCGCACGTGCTCTACGGTTAGTTCCCCACCAAGCACGACCTCGCCTAGGTCGGCCACCAGGCGGTAGTGCGGGCTACCCACAATTCGGAGAATGCTAGCCGCCAGCCAAGCCAAGGCAGCGCTGCGCGGGGCATCTTTGCTTCCACTCTTACGCGTCGCTCCTAGTCGAACGAGATCCTCTCTAGCAATATTGCATTCAACCCGGAGCCGTTCTCCTATGGCAAACAATCCCTGTCGAATTACGCTCATATCGGTACTCGGCACTTTGGCCGCCAAGGAATCAACAGCTGAGCGCTGCTCTACTGCGGAGAATTGATTGACGTATTTTCTGAGATCAAGCAGGCAACGCTCAAGATGCTCAGACGCCTGTAGGAAATGTTTCGCATTGCTCACTCGGCGGGGAAAAGTGCGATGTATATCCGCCGATTGCAGGCAAGCAGCGATAACCCTTACGCTCTGATTGGAGTTTAGCCTCAGATCAGCAAAAGCGTTTCTCGCTGCTGAACTTTTAGCCCAACGCTTCAAAGCGGTTCGCGTGGAGTTATCCACCGAGTCGCCCTCAAGCGTGAGATACGCGGCAATCGCGTCGCGCAATTGGATGCCGATTGTTTCGGATGTGCGACTCATTAAGCAGACCAACTGGTAGACCGCTAAATTGTCTTATCCTACTAAGCCAAATAGCGACACGGTAGCGTCGCGGACGGCACTACGATTGGGCTCTTGTTGCGATAGAAAAAGCGACCAATGTCGCATTAAGTCACGACGTTTCTCCAGCAGATCAGTTCGCAAGTACGCAAGCTCGACCTGTCCCGCCACAGCGTGAGCTAGCGATAGTTCGGCTACTTCTCGGGGGGCGTCCGTGCGCTCAGCAGCCCAATTTCGGAAACTTGAACGAAAGCCATGCACCGTCGTCTTCTCTCCGCACAGTCGCTTTAAAACCGCTGACATTGCCATGTTGGACAACGGCCCTTTCCCGCGTGGAGACGCGAACACAAAATCGCTGTCTAACGCGCCTGGGCGTTTGGCAGCCATAAGCACTTCAAGCGCGGGCGGACTAAGTGGCACACGGTGTTCACGTGCGCCCTTCATCCGCAGCCCCGGTATGATCCAAGTCCTGCTTTCCCAATTTATTTCTGACCAAGTGGCACCTAAAACCTCGCCTGTGCGGCTCGCACACAAGATCAGAAAGCGCAGTGCCAGAACCGCGCTACCCCGTTCGTTTCTTATTCGCTCAAAGAACGCAGGGACACGATCAAAAGGCATAGCAGCATGATGCTGCACACGATGGACCTTACGACCCGCGGGAAGAGCGCTATCCAAATTTCCCCGCCATCTCGCAGGGTTGTCTCCCTTCCGAAGTTTTCGAATTTCTGGCTGAGATAAAATCAGCTCCATCCTGCCGCGTAACCTACCAGCCGTTTCTGTTTTGTTGGCCCAAAGTGGCCTAAGCACAGACAGAATGTCTGTCTCATCGATTAGGTGTGCTGGTATCGATCCAATAGCTGGATACGCATATGTGGCTAGCGTTGATGACCACTGTTGTCGGTGCTTCGCATTTCGCCAAGTGGTTTCGTGAGTTCGAATATACAGCTCGGCTGCCGCCTGAAACGTCATTGCGCTTTGCTTTAGGCGCTCGTCGGACTTAATTTTTCTGCGGGCTTCGATGGGATCAATACCTTCGATCCGCAAACGCCTTCGCCAATCGTCTCTCATTGCTCGCGCTTCTTTAAGCGAGACGGTTTCGGTCGAACCCAATCCCATTTCACGCGACTTGCCATTCCGCATGTAGCGCCAAATCCAAGACCGCGCTGTCGTAGACGAGATCTGCAAATAGAGCCCCCCGCCATCCGGATACTTTCCGGATAACTTCGCATTCGAAACTCTCAATGACGTGAGGCGACCGGCCATCCCTACCCCCAAATCCACCCACAAGTGCGAGACGGATTCTGGCGGTCTTCGGCGACCGAGTAAACACTACGTCTACGCAACTCGTTGTTTTTGTTGATTGAAATAGACGCCTGCGGACATCGGCGAACAGGCGATGGCGGAAGGGGTGAGATTCGAACTCACGGTACCCTTGCGGGCACGGCGGTTTTCAAGACCGCTGCCTTAAACCACTCGGCCACCCTTCCGTGAGGCGCTTCAATGGAGGATGGGGCGGCTCATTTCAAGCACCCTCACCGCCCCGAATAACTCGTCGCCAACGGACCGCCGACAGCAGGCGGCGGCGGAGCGTCCAGATCGCGTGGCACGACAATGCGCTGGCCAAGGCTGAGCGGCGTGTTTTCCTCGACCTCGTTGACGCTTGCAACGGCCCAAGGCGGAACGCCATAGCGCACAGCGATCTTGGTTGCGGTATCGTTCGGCTCCGCTTTCACCGGAAAGCCGGAATCCCACAATTCGACGTTGACGCCGCGCGGCATGACATAGCGGACCGGAACGGTGACGCCATCGAGATTGGTCGGCGCGCTCGCGACCCGAACGATCTTGGCAATCAGCCGCTCGTCCAGCGCGCCGATCCGAAGCATACGCACATGCGGCACTTCCCAGTAATTTTTTAGATCGACGCTGGAAAAATGCCCACGATATTCGCCGCCTGCGCTGACACTCCCGCCGCCGAAAAAATTCAACGACGCATAGATATTGATGAAGCGGTCGACGTTTCCGGGCACGTCGTGCGGCAATCGCGTCGGATCGAGCGTGATGACGAGGCTTACCGGGATGCGCTCTTGCTTCAATTTTTCGGCGAAGCTGAGCGCAACATCGGCGCCGGCCGAATGCCCCATCAGGACAATTGGCGTCGGCTTTGCCTGCGCCCGGTAACGCTTGATCGCGTCCTCGGCAGGGCCGCGCCATTCCATGAAGTCGTAGACTTTTGCGCTGACGCCGCGCTGATTGATTTTCTCGGCAAGTCGATCGAGATCGAGCGTTGCGAGTTTTCCGCCAACGCCGCGGAAGATATACACACTGCCCTTGTCGGCCTGCATCCCCGCAATCGAGCCGGTCGGGGCGTCGTCGATAAACGACATGGTCCCGCAACCCGCCAGAGCGACGGCGGTGGTCAGTACTACGGCTAGAATGGATTTCCGGGTCACGCGTTTTTCTGATGTGAGGCCGCGAAGCGGCTTTAAGAACGCGCAACAAAGAACTGCGGAGACCAGCAGAGGGCCTGCCTAGTTAATTTTTGCTAAAGGCCCATAACATGTTGAAAATGTGCTTATTTCCTGAATAGTGCAGCCAGACGCCGGCGGCGTATTGGTTCGCACGCTGTTCGTACTGCCAACAGATTCGCTGATGAATGGCCGGAAACGCCTGAAGGTTGACGTCTGCCCCCTGCTCGCTTAACGCCCGCTGGTCCACCACGAGGTCTTTCACGCATGGGTGCCGCTCCGCGCATCTCCTTCGTTTCGCTCGGCTGCCCCAAGGCGCTGGTCGATTCAGAACGCATCATCACGCGTCTGCGTGCGGAAGGTTACGAGCTGTCGCGCGAGCACAAAGGCTCGGACCTCGTGCTGGTGAACACCTGCGGATTTCTTGACAGCGCGCAGGCGGAATCGCTTGAGGCGATCGGAACCGCGCTCGCCGAAAACGGCAAGGTCATCGTCACCGGCTGCATGGGCGCGGAGCCGGAAAAGATCACCGAAAAATATCCGAACGTCTTTGCTATTACCGGTCCGCAGCAATACGAAAGCGTGCTCGAAGCCGTGCATCGCGCAGCGCCGCCGCAGCACGATCCGTATCTCGATCTCGTGCCGCCGCAGGGCATAAAGCTGACGCCACGCCACTATGCCTATCTGAAGATTTCCGAAGGCTGCAACAATCGCTGCTCGTTCTGCATCATCCCGAAGCTGCGCGGCGATCTCGTCTCGCGCCCGGCCGCCGATGTGATGCGCGAAGCGGAGAAACTCGCGCAAGCGGGCGTGAAGGAATTGCTCGTCATCTCGCAGGATACATCGGCTTACGGTGTCGACATCAAATATGCGCAGAGCGAGTGGAAAGGCGCGCCGCTCAAGGCGAAGTTCCTCGATCTGTCCCGCGCGCTCGGCGAGCTCGGTATCTGGGTGCGGATGCACTACGTTTACCCCTATCCGCATGTCGATGACGTGATCCCGCTGATGGCGGAGGGAAAAATCCTTCCATACCTCGACATCCCGTTCCAGCACGCTTCTCCCGATGTTTTGAAACGCATGAAGCGCCCCGCGGCGCAGGAAAAGACACTCGACCGCATCCGCCGCTGGCGTGAAATATCGCCCGATCTTGCCATCCGTTCGACTTTCATCGTCGGCTTTCCCGGGGAAACAGATGCCGATTTCGAGATGCTGCTCGACTGGCTCGATGACGCTTCTCTCGATCGCGTCGGCTGTTTCAAATACGAGCCGGTAAAGGGCGCGCCCGCGAACGATCTCGGAGACGCGGTGCCGGATGATGTGAAAGAGCATCGCTGGAAGCGCTTCATGGCACGACAACAGGCGATCTCGGCGAAGCGGCTGAAGC
>CAMBBO010000091.1 GCA_945862935.1 Pseudorhodoplanes sinuspersici
TATCGCGCCTGGCTGGAGGAGGCGGGCTTTCGTGTTATCGCTGTCGACGACCTGACAACGGAATGGGGCGTCATTCTTGCTGAACGCCTCGCCATGTATCAGAAGCTTCGCGCCGAGGCGGAAGCCGCCGGTACGCCCAGCGGGCATGACGCATTTCACAGCGCCTATATTCGTTTTGTCGCCCTGATGCAGGAGCGCATGCTCGGCGGCGCGCGGTTCACCGCCGAAAAGCCGTGATCGCGCCGGGCGCGCTAGACCAGCCGCGCGAACACGCAGAGTGCGATTGCAACCACAGCGCCGCTTTGCGCGAAGCGCAAGATTGAGAAGCGCGCCTCGATCGCGTTCCAGCGTGGCGCATCGAGCATCATTACGATTGTATAGATCAGCGCGATATTGGCGCCGGCGAGCAGCGCACCGTCCATCGTTCGCACATAGCAGCCGATGACAATGAGAAAGCTTAGCCCGGCGAGAAAACCCCGCCAGACGCCCAGCCAGAATGCGTGCTCGGCCTGATTCATGGCACCGCTCCGCAAGAGTTGAGAGCATACCGGATTCGCCAAATCTTTCGATCCCCTTGGGGCGAAATTCAGGCCTGCCTCGCCGGTTGAGGCAGATCAATGCGGGCGAGGCTCGCCCGCCCGAGATTGCTCCGCGCCGTCCATGAGGGGGAGCAATCCATGCCGTTCGAAACCATCGCCGTTCTTTCCGCGGTTATCGCGGCCTTTGCGCTGTTCGGAGTGACGCTCGCCTGGGCGGATTTTTACACGCGCGGTCTACGGCGCTGACGCAAGATGCGGTCTTGGTGCGGTCTTGAATAACAAGACCATCCGGGCTTCCCTCTCGGCGTGAGAGGAGAAACCGCATGGCCGCAATCGAATACCAGGACGCTTCGCCGCAGGTGCGCAGCGTGTTCGACGACATCAAGGCAACGCGCGGCGTTCCTGACGTCAATAATTTCTGGAAATATCTCGCGCGCGACCCGGTGCTGCTCCGGCGCACATGGGCGAGCGTGAAAGAGATCATGTCGCCCGGCGCACTCGATGTGCGAACCAAAGAGATGATCTATCTTGCGGTCAGTGTCACCAATGGCTGCCCGTATTGCATCGCAAGCCACGGCGCTGCCGCGCGCAAGGTCGGCATGAGCGAAGAGATGTTTGGCGAGTTGATGGCGGTGGTCGGCATGGCGAACAAAACCAACCGCCTTGCGAACGGTTACCGCGTGCCGGTCGATCCTGCATTCGAACGCTGACTTTCTTTCGCTTTGCCGCGGGCAGCGCAAGATTGTTGACACGCCGCACGCCCATGCGGAAAGTCGCGCCGGACAGGGGACTTTCATGCATATCGTAATGGTTGCCGGAATGGGATTGATCGCGCTTGCGGCGTTCTATTTCGGCGCGGGTCTGACGGGCCGCGCGGCTTCGTCAGGCGCTGCGTTGTTCATCTGGGTCTGGCTCGCGGCGTCGATCTTGAACGGCGCCGTCGGCGTTCTCCGCGCGGGCATTCCCGTTGTGAACGAGATCGCGGCTTTCATCCCGATCTTCGGTATTCCAGCCGCGGTCGCCTGGTATCTCGCCTATCGCTACGGCGCGTAATGTCTGCCAACCAGTTCAAAGCGATCCGCACCGACCGCGAACTCGAATGTCCCGGCATCGACGCAGGTTTGCGCGCAAGAGGCATCGATCTTGAAACGCTCCCGGACGGCATCTCTGAAGACGCGCTGATCGAGAAGGTGCGCGACGCCGACCTGATCCTCATGTGCTACACGCCGATCCCCGCGCGCGTGATCGAGGCTGCGCCAAAACTTAAAGGCATCGTCAAATACGGCGTGGGTATCGACGCCATCGACATCGTTGCCGCGCGTAGCCGGGGCATTCCGGTGGTGAACGTGCCGGAATATGCCGAGGAGACGGTCGCCGAAGGTGCGTTCGCCATGATGATCGCGCTGATGAAGAAGCTCGTGCCGGTCGACCGGGAGATGCACGCCTCGGGCTGGGCGTGGCCGACGCCGCGATGGCTCGGTCTGGATCTTGCCGAACGCACAATCGGGATCGTGGGTGCCGGAAAAATCGGCCGCTCGATGGCGCGCATGGCAGGCGCGGGCTTTCGCATGCGGGTGCTTGGTTATGATCCGAATGTCTCGGCCACGGACATGAAAACAGCCGGTATCGAAAAACGCGATGACCTGAAGACAATGCTTGTCGAATGCGACGTCGTTTCTATTCATTCGGTGTTGAGCGCCAATACACGCCACCTAATCGGCGCTGCGGAGTTTGCAACGATGAAACCGCACGCGCTGCTCATCAACGCCGCGCGCGGTGCGATCGTGGACGAAGTGGCGCTCGTGCATGCGCTGCGGGACAAGCGCATCGGCGGGGCAGGGCTGGACGTATTCAGCAGCGAGCCGCTCGCGCTATCCGGTCATCCGCTGAGCGCGCTCTATGCGATGGATAACGTGATCCTCATGCCGCACCTGACGTTCTACACGCAGGAGGCGATGGCGCGGCTGGAAGACGACACGCTCGCGCGCTGTTTCGAAATCCTCCACGGAAAACCGGTGCTGGTGCGGTCCCATGATTCCCGTCTGCGCGCGCAGGAACGCGGCGTGGTTTTCGGCAGCTAGGCGGAACTTTCTCCGGCGAAGGCGCGTTATCGTCGCACCTTTCGCATTATGGAGGACGTTATGGGCCGCGGCCTTTTGCTTTGGCTTTTGGGTATTCCGCTTCCGATCATTTTGATTATCTGGCTGTTCGGCGGCCTTCACGGCTAATCCGGCCGGCCAGTTACCCGGGCGCGCCGCACAAATGTCCCATGCCGGCGCGCTCGGCGTTGCGTGACACATAAAAAAACCGGCCGGATCGCTCCGGCCGGTTTTGTTATTGGGGCAGGTCTGCGGCGCAATTCAGCGGCGTTTCCACATCGTGTCGAGGCTCCAGCGTCCGCCACCGCTGACAAACAGGAACAGGAATCCGGCGAAGATGCCGACATTCTTGAAGAAGGACGATCGCTGGAAGCGATAGGTGGTTGGATCGGCGAATTCCCAATAGCGATGCGCGATGCCGGTTGCGACAACTACGAAAATCGCCATGAGGATCGCCGCACACCGAATCTGAAATCCGAACAGCACGGCGAGCGCGCCGAAAAACTCCGCGCCGCCGCCGATGAGCGCGAGCAGATACGACAGCGATACCGGCAATCCCCGCGCTTCGAGCGAAGCGGCAAAGGCGCCAAGTCCGAGAAGCTTGTTAAATCCGCCCGGCAGGAAGACGACTGCCATCAGCACCCGGCCGACAAGCAGGATGATGTCCGTGCGAAGATCGCCGGCGTTTGCGGGGGATGATTTTTTCGGTGCCATTGATGATCGGTCCTAGCGGAGGTTTCTAAATTGAATACGGCCCGGCGCTGACGCCGGGCCGCAGAAGAGCGTAGCTCGCAAATCAGCCCTTACGGCGCATCATCGCGTCGAGGCTCCACGGGCCGGGGCCTGCGGCAGCGATGAACAGGAACACGAAGCAGAACAGGATCGCTGCTTCACCCAGATTGATGATCGGGAAGAAGCTGCGCGGGTTGTGCGCCCAGAAATAGGCAATCGCCATTTCACCGCTGAGCAGGAAAGCGACCGGACGGGTGAACAGGCCGAGAATGATGAGGACGCCGCCGATGAGTTCGAACACGCCGCCCACGCCGCTCATCGACTGGAACGACCCGCTGCCAGCCGCCGGATGGGCCGCCGGGAAGGAGAGCCACTTCACCGTGCCGTGCTGCAGGAACACAAAGCCGCTTACGATGCGCAGGATGCTCAGCAACTGCCCTTGGTACTTTGCCAGTGCCATTTCCATTAGGTCGCTCCCCTTGGTTTACGGCCCGCGCGTCCGGCGGGCCTTTTGACGCGATACTAGAATAACACCACGGACCGGATGCTCTTCCCTTCGTTCATCAAATTAAATCCCTTGTTGATGTCGGAGAGGGGCATGGTGTGGGTGATCATGGGGTCGATCGCGATCTTGCCGTCCATGTACCAGTCCACGATTTTGGGGACATCGGTGCGGCCTCTCGCCCCACCGAAGGCCGTTCCCTTCCACGTCCGCCCGGTGACGAGCTGGAAGGGGCGGGTCGCGATCTCGGCCCCCGAAGGAGCGACCCCGATGATGACGCTGACGCCCCAGCCGCGATGGCAGGCTTCCAGCGCCTGCCGCATCACGGTGACGTTGCCGGTGCAGTCGAAGGTGTAGTCCGCCCCGCCGATCTGGTCCGCGCCCTGCTTGGTCATGTTGACGAGATGTGGGACGAGGTCTTTGCCCGCATCTTTGGGATTCACAAAGTGCGTCATGCCGAAGCGTTCGCCCCATTCCTTCTTGTCGTTGTTGAGATCGACGCCGATGATCATGCTGGCGCCCGCAAGGCGCAAACCCTGAATGACATTCAGCCCGATGCCGCCAAGGCCGAACACAATGGCCTTCGCGCCTTGCTCGACCTTCGCGGTATTGAGCACTGCGCCGATGCCGGTCGTGACGCCGCAGCCGATGTAGCAAATCTTGTCGAACGGCGCGTCCTCGCGCACTTTCGCGAGCGCGATTTCCGGCAGCACGGTGAAATTCGCGAACGTCGAAGTGCCCATGTAATGGTGCAGTTTCTTGCCTTCGAGCGAGAAACGCGACGATCCATCCGGCATTACGCCTTGCCCCTGCGTGGAGCGGATCGCGGTGCAAAGATTGGTCTTGCGCGAGAGACACGACGGGCATTGGCGGCATTCCGGCGTGTAGAGCGGAATGACGTGATCGCCCTTTTTCACCGAGGTCACGCCGGGACCAATGTCCACGACAATGCCCGCGCCTTCATGCCCGAGGATTGCCGGAAACAATCCTTCCGGGTCCGCGCCGGACAGCGTGAATTCGTCGGTGTGGCAGATGCCCGTGGCTTTGATTTCAACCAGCACTTCTCCGGCTTTTGGGCCTTCGAGTTGTACTGTCGTCACCATCAGCGGTTTGCCCGCTTGCGTTGCCACTGCTGCCTTCACATCCATGCGCCGCTCCCGATTTCTGTCGCGGGACGATAGAACGGGCGGCAGGTGACGCAAAGCATTTGGTCGCCGGGATATTTGATTTCCGAGCGCCGCGTGACGGGCGGCCCGAACATTAAAAACCCCCGGTCTGCGTCCGGGGGTTTGTCTTCACTTGCCCATCATCTTTGCGAAAAAACCCTTTTTCTTTTTCTTCGCGACTTTCGCCTTCTTCGCCTTTTTTGCCTTCTTCGCTTTCTTCGCCATCGTATGCCCTCCAGGATGAAATCCTGGCATTTCGGCATATGCGATTCTCTGGCTTTCCGCCTCTATGGCGTGTGGGCCGCTGCGAGTTCCCGTCCGGCGCGGAACTTAAGTGCGCGTCGTCTTGAACGCCGCGAGCGCGCGTTTTCGTGCCGCGTCGTGATCGACCATCGGGACGGGATAGGTCGTACCGAGCACGACCTTGGCCGCTGCGAGTTCCATCGGGGACGCCGCCCACGGCTTATGAATGACCTTGTCGGGCAGGCCTGCGATCTCCGGCACCCAGCGCCGCACGTATTCGCCCGCAGCGTCGAACTTCTCGCCCTGCAGCACCGGATTGAAGATGCGGAAATAGGGAGCGGCGTCCGCGCCCGATCCCGCAACCCATTGCCAGCTTGCCGTGTTGCTGGCCGGATCGGCGTCGGCCAGCGTGTCCCAGAACCAGCGTTCGCCTTCGCGCCAGTCGATCAGGAGATGCTTGATGAGGAAGGAGGCCGCGATCATTCGCACGCGGTTATGCATCCATCCGGTGTGCCAGAGTTCGCGCATGCCGGCGTCAACGACCGGATAGCCCGTTTGTCCTCGTTGCCATGCGCGCAGAGCCTTCTCGTCATGACGCCAAGGAAACGCATCGAAGCGATGCTGCAAATTCTCGGTCACGAGCTTCGGGAAATGATGCAGCAGGTGCCAGGAAAATTCCCGCCAGCCGAGTTCGCTCAGGAATTTCTCGATGTCGCGCGGCGAGCGGCCTTCGTCGGCGGCAAAGCGCGCGGCATGGAAAATCTAGACCGGGCTGATTTCACCAAAGCGCAGGTGGGGCGAGAGCCGCGAGGTGGTCGGCGAAGCCGGAAAATCGCGCCGGTCGGCATAGCCGGAAATGCCGCCGAGGAAGTCCTGCAGGCGATCATGCGCGCTCGCAGCGCCGGGATTCCATGTCTCGCGCAGGCCGCCAGCCCAGTCGGGCGACGTTGGCTCAAGCTTCCAGTCCTCAAGTGCGTCGCTTTTAATTGAGACTAGAGGCGGGAGCTTTTTCGGCGCGGCAACGGGGCGGCGCGGATCGCCGATGGCGCGGAGCTTGCGCCAGAACGGGGTGAACACCCGCATCGGGTTGCCGTCTTTGGTCGCAATCGCATGCGGCTCGACCAGAAGATTGCCGGCAAACGTGCCGCCGCTGATGCCTACGCGCTTGAGCGCTTCGATCACGGTATCGTCGGCGGCGATCCCAGATCGCTCGTAACGCCGGTTCCAGTAAACGTGACTTGCTTCGCATTCGGTCGCGAAAGCGGGAACAACGTGTTTCGCCGACCCGCGCCGAAGAACCAGCCGCTGGCCGATCTTTCGCAACTGACCGTCGAGTGCGCGCAACGATTGGGCGAGCCACCAGCGCGACGCGCCGCCAAGGGCGCGTGTGCTTTCGTCGTCGAAAACATACAGGCAGATCAGCGGGGCATCGCGCTTTGCCGCTGCCGCGAGCGCGGCATGGTCGGACAGGCGAAAGTCCTCGCGGAACCAGACGATGGTGGGGGCGGCGCTCATCAGCGCCGATACGTCCGAGACGTCATTTTGGTTTAGTCGTCAGCACCAATTGCGTCTGGGTCACGATGGCGGCGAGCTTGCCGTCGCCGCGCGTGATCTTGGTCTGCCAGACCATCGTGGTGCGCCCGCGATGTAATGGAGTGCATTCGGCCTTCGCCACGTCGCCGACCGGGATCGCCGCGAAGAAATTGGTCTTGCTCTCGATCGTGGTGGTGGACTGTCCGTCTTTGAGATTGGCCGCGCAGGCGGTGCCGCCGAGATTGTCGGCCAGCGCCATCACGGCGCCTCCGTGCATCACACCGTTGCGATTGCCGAGTTCGGCACGCACCGGCAATTCGGCCGTGACGAGTTCGGGCGAGACGATCTTGATTTCACCGCCGAGAAAGAGGGCGAAAGGCGGCTGGACGTAAGGATTCATGTTCGGCGCCATTGGCGTCACTCCGGTGCGGCGCACCGGATTGCCATAACCCGGCCGACAAGTCAGCCGTGGCGGGCAAGCCACGCGCCTGCAAGCTGCAGGTCGTATCCGGTCAGCCCGTGCCCGGCAGGCACAACCTCATAAGTCACGTCCGCGCCCGCTTCGCCCATGATCGCTGCGAGCATGCCCGCTTGTTCCTCCGGCACGATCGGATCCTGCGCGCCTGCGAGGATCAGGACGGGCTTTCCGGAGAGATCGGGCAGGGGACGCGGATCGAACGGCATCATCGCGCGCATCAGCACCGCGCCCGAAAGCAGTTCGGGCCGCGCAAACATCAGCGGCCATGCGATGTTTGCACCGTTGGAGAAACCGAGCGCGATGGGAGCCGGCAGCGAATAGGTCGCCCGCGCCTCGTGGACGAAATTCGCAAGCTCGCTGGTTCGCACGCGCAAATCCTCACGGTCGAACACGCCTTCCTCGAACCGGCGGAAAAAGCGCGGCATTCCGTTTTCCAGCACCTTGCCGCGCGGTGACAGCAAAGCCGCGCCCGGCGACAGGCGCTGCCCAAGCGGGATCAGGTCGTTTTCGTCCGCGCCCGTGCCGTGCAGCAGAAGCAGCGGCTTTCGTTCGGCAACACTGCCGGGGATGTGGCGGTGGATGAAATCGAGAGCGGAAGCGGTTTGCGTCATCGGCAATACTCAAAAGACAAAGGGCGCGGTCGATCCCGCGCCCTTCATATAGTGATCGCTGCGTGAAACGTCAGCGCGGCTGCGGCACGATGCGGATGTAGGGCTTCGGCGACTTCCAGCCCTGCGGGAAGAGCTTCTTTGCATCTTCCTCGTTCACCGAGCCTGCGATGATGACGTCGTCGCCCTGTTTCCATTGTGCGGGCGTCGCGACCTTGTGCTTGGCGGTGAGCTGCAAGCTGTCGATCACGCGCAGCACTTCGTCGAAGTTGCGCCCGACCGTCATCGGGTAAACGAGCACGAGCTTGATCTTCTTGTCCGGGCCGATGATGAACACGTTGCGGACGGTCTGGTTGTCGGCGGCGGTGCGTTTCGCCGGATCGCCGGACACGGCTGCGGGCAACATGCCGTAAGCCTTTGACACTGCAAAATCGGTATCGCCGATCATCGGATAATTCGGCGCAAAACCTTGAGTCTCCTTGATGTCGTCGGCCCACTGGCCGTGCTTGTCGACCGGATCGACCGACAGGCCGATGATCTTCACGCCGCGCCTGTCGAATTCCGGCTTGATCTTGGCCATGTAGCCAAGCTCGGTGGTGCAGACCGGCGTGAAATCCTTCGGGTGCGAGAACAGCACAGCCCAGGAATCGCCCAGCCATTCGTGAAACTTGATC
Source organism: Pseudorhodoplanes sinuspersici (assembly GCA_945862935.1). Taxonomy (GTDB): domain Bacteria; phylum Pseudomonadota; class Alphaproteobacteria; order Rhizobiales; family Xanthobacteraceae; genus Pseudorhodoplanes; species Pseudorhodoplanes sinuspersici_A. The sequence continues at coordinate 8,575 of CAMBBO010000091.1, forward strand.
TTGCCGTGCGTGGTTTCGGCTTCGAAATCCGGTGCGGTGTCGCCAATGGAAAGAGCCATCACAAACCTCAATTGCTCGGTGGGAAATGTTGCGTTGTATATAAAGCGCCTGCCGCGAACCGGCCAGATTGGCGCGCGGCCTGCGATTTCTTTCTGCGAGCGGTTCGGAGAACAAACGCACGGCGGCGCTTTGTGCTGAAAGAATAATCTTCCCGGAGGCCGATTTGCCGCATCCGGCGGCCTGTTTGCCGCCAATCATTGACGCTTGTTAACGCGATGCCTCGCCTTCACCACATGGTCGTCCTTGTGCCGCCCTGCTGACCCCGGACAAGGGGGCAAATCGCCAGTTCGGGGGACGGATCAGGCGGCTGCCAATATCGGCATGAGGGGAGAAATTCGTGAATCAGAAGTCCGGCGCGCGTGCGCCTTTCCAGTCCGTCATCGCCGCAATCGAGTCCTCCGGCATTGTCGCGCCCGAATTCGCAGCGCGCGCGCTCGAGGAATTGCGCGACGGCGTCATCACCGGCGAAGGCCCGACGTCCTCCGGCCGCATCCACTTTTCTCGCTCCCTCGACGGGCAAGACGCAGATTACGTCGCGCAAATTCTGAATGCCCCCGGCAAGGGCAGCGACGCTGCGGTCACGCGCGCGGAAGCCGACGCGCTGTTGCAGATCGACGCCGCAGCCTCCGAGCGGCTGGACGATGGCCGCTTCGACGACCTTCTGGTGAAAGCCATCGCGCACCATGCGCTCGCCAGCGCCGGACGGTCTGTGCCGCCGCGCCACGTGGCGCTGTCGCCCGATACGCCGCTCCACGTCTGGGCGCCGCAGGCCGCCGCCGCCGACGTCGATGCCGAGGTCCGTCAATGGATCACCGATCACGTCCGCACGCGCCGCCGCTCCAGCAAGGCGCTGATGACGATTGCCGTCTTTCTGATCGGCTCTGGCGCAATTTCGGCCATCTCCACCGTCTCCACGATCGCTGACCTTTTCGCCTGATTGACTTTTTTGCGTCAGCGCCCCAAAGCCAAGGGTGCCCGGGGGAACTGGCCTGACGCATGTTCAAGCGTATTCTGATCGCCAATCGCGGCGAGATCGCCTGCCGGATCATCAAGACCGCGCGGAAAATGGGGATCGCGACTGTCGCGGTCTATTCCGAGGCTGACCGCGACGCGCTGCATGTCGAGATGGCCGACGAGGCCGTGCTGATCGGCCCGCCGCCGGCGGCCGAAAGCTACCTGCTCATCGAGAAGATCATCGACGCCTGCAAGCGCACGGGCGCTGAGGCCGTGCATCCGGGCTATGGCTTTTTGTCCGAGCGCGAAGCGTTCCCTAAGGCGCTCGCGGAAAACGGCATCGTCTTCATCGGCCCGAACCCGCACGCCATCGCAGCGATGGGCGACAAGATCGAATCCAAGAAGGCCGCGGCTGCAGCGAATGTCTCGACCGTGCCCGGATTTCTCGGCGTGATCGAGAGTGCGGACCACGCCGCAAAGATCGCCGACGAGATCGGCTATCCGGTCATGATCAAGGCAAGCGCGGGCGGTGGCGGCAAAGGCATGCGTATCGCGCATTCGCGCGCCGAAGTCGCGGAAGGCTTCGACCGCGCGAAGTCGGAAGCGAAGTCTTCGTTCGGCGACGACCGCGTGTTCGTTGAAAAATTCATCGTCGATCCGCGTCACATCGAAATTCAGGTGCTCGGCGACAAGCACGGCAACGTCGTCTATCTCGGCGAGCGCGAATGCTCGATCCAGCGCCGCAATCAGAAAGTCATCGAGGAAGCGCCATCGCCTTTGCTCGATGAAGCGACCCGCAAGAAGATGGGCGAGCAGGCGGTCGCGCTTGCGAAAGCTGTCGGCTACGACTCGGCGGGCACGGTCGAGTTCGTCGCGGGGCAGGACAAGAGCTTCTTCTTCCTCGAAATGAATACCCGCCTGCAGGTCGAGCATCCGGTGACCGAACTCATCACCGGCCTCGATCTGGTCGAGCAGATGATCCGCGTGGCTGCGGGGGAAAAACTTTCGTTCGGGCAATCGGACGTGAAGCTCACCGGCTGGGCGGTGGAATCCCGGGTCTATGCCGAAGACCCCTATCGCAATTTCCTTCCCTCGATCGGGCGTCTCGTTCGCTATCGGCCACCGGCAGAAGAAAAAGCCGGCGGCATCACCGTTCGCAACGATACCGGCGTCACGGAAGGCGGCGAGATTTCGCTCTATTATGATCCGATGATCGCAAAGCTCGTGACGCATGCCGAGACGCGCGAGAAGGCGATCGAGGCCCAATCGCGCGCATTGGATTCGTTTGTCATCGGCGGCATCCGTCACAACATTCCGTTCCTGTCCGCACTGATGGCGCATCCGCGCTGGCGCAAGGGTGCGCTCTCGACCGGATTCATCGCGGAAGAATTTCCCGAAGGCTTCAAGGGCGTAGCCCCA
>CAMBBO010000092.1 GCA_945862935.1 Pseudorhodoplanes sinuspersici
AGATATTTGCCGAAGGCGCGACCACGGGCTTTCCGAGTGCTGCGATGATGTCATGCGCGACGGAATGATCGGGCACGCGCAACGCCACGCTATCGAGTCCCGCGGTCGCAAGGTCGGACACCGGGCACCCGTCCGCTTTCGGCAATACGAGCGTCAATGGTCCCGGCCAGAAGGCGCGGGCGAGTTTTTCAGCCGTTGCGTCAAACCGTGCGAGCGCGCGCGCCGCATCCGTGTTCGCAACATGGGCGATCAGCGGATTGAAAGAAGGCCGGCCCTTCGCCGCATAAAGCCGCGCGACCGCCTCGCCATTGGTTGCGTCCGCGCCGAGGCCGTAGACGGTTTCAGTCGGGAAGGCGACGAGGCCGCCCGCCTTCAGGATGCGGCCGGCGTCGGCAATCGAGGCCGGATCGGCCCTGCTCACACGCGTCGAAAGTTCAACCGTCATGCGGATTTCCAAGACAAAGGCCCTGCTTGCGGCCCGTGGGCCACGTCGCTATAAAGCGCCCCTTCGGAGTATAGCGCAGCCTGGTAGCGCACCTCGTTCGGGACGAGGGGGTCGCAGGTTCGAATCCTGCTACTCCGACCACTTCCAACCTTCCGCTATTGCCGGGCAATCCTATGGCACAACCGGGCGGATTTGCGCAGACCCGGCCGGCCTTCAAACACCTTTGCATTTGCGCGGCTTTGCTGATTGCCTGCGCCACGGCGCCGATGGCGCAGCCGCTCGGAGAACTCAAGACCGGACAAATTCGCGGCGAATACGTCCCGCCGAAAAATCCCAAGCACCGCTACATCCATGAGCGGCTAATGCAAAAGCGTGTGCTCGAACGGCTGAGCGAGTTTCTCGCCCCGATCAAATTGCCGCGCGAATTGCCGATAAAGCTCGAAGGCTGCAACGGCGAGGTGAATGCGTTCTACGAGAACGGCATCGTGTCGGTCTGCTACGAATATATCGACTACATCTATGAAAACGCGCCGCGCAAGGCCGTGCCGCAGGGCCTCACCGCGCAGGACGCCGTGATCGGGCCGACGGTCGATGTCTTTCTGCATGAGATCGGCCACGGCGTATTCGATCTCCTGCAGATACCCGTCTTCGGGCGCGAGGAAGATGCCGCCGATATGTTCGCGGCCTATCTGCAACTCCAGTTTGCGCCGAAGGAAGCCCGCATTCTCATGCTGGGGAATGCGTTCCTCGGCCGGGTTGAGTCGCAGCAGGCAATGGCGAAAAGCCTCAAGCTGAAAAACTTCGCCAACGAGCACGGCCTCCCGGCGCAGCGTTATTTTAATTCACTGTGTCTCGCCTACGGCGCGGACCCGGTTCTATTTGCCGACGCCGTGACGCGCTGGCATCTCCCCGCCGAGCGGGCCGAACAATGCGCGGGTGAATACATGCAGATAGCGCGCGCTTTCGAGAAGCTGATCCACCCGCATGTCGATATGGACCTGATGGCTGTGGTCAGGAGCAAGGACTGGCTGCGGTTCGAGCCGCAAAGCGCGGCCCGCTAGCGGCCAAGGTTAATGGCCGGATTCATTCTCACGCAAGGATTGGCAGCTAGGCTCGGCGGATTGTCCGCGTATCGAGTTCCCGAGTACCCATGCCGACCGAAATCCCCTCCGAAGCCCTGGAAATCCGCGATCTGGTCAAGACGTTCGACCGGCCCGCCGTCGATCATCTCAACCTGACCGTCCGCCGTGGGGAATTCTACGCGCTGCTCGGCCCGAACGGGGCGGGCAAGACAACGACGCTCCGCATGGTCGCGGGTCTTCTTCGCCCCAATAGCGGCTCCATCGAGATTTTCGGTGTCGATGCGCTGACCGATCCGGTCGCCGCCAAGCGCGTGGTCGCGTGGGTGTCGGATGAGCCGATGATCTACGACAAGCTCACGCCGTTCGAATATCTGGAATTCGTCGCAGGGCTTTGGGGCAACGACGCGCAGGAAGCGCAGATGCGCGCGCATGCTCTGATCGGCTGGTTGCAGTTGACCGAACACGCACACGAACGCTGCGAAGGATTTTCCAAAGGCATGCGCCAGAAGGTAGCGCTTGCGGGCGCGCTCGTTCACGATCCGCAACTCATCATTCTCGATGAGCCGCTGACCGGCCTCGACGCAGGCTCCGCGCGGCAGGTGAAAACCGTGCTGCGTGACCGCGTTGCCGCTGGCGGCACGGTCATCATGACCACGCATATCCTCGAAGTTGCCGAACGTATGGCCGACCGCATCGGCGTCATCGCGCATGGCCGGTTGATCGGCGAGGGCACGCTCGACGAATTGCACCGTCAGGCCGGCGGCGGTCACGCCAGTCTCGAAGATACATTCTTGGCTCTTGTCGCGGAGCAGGCTGCAGCGTGATGCAGGCCGGAACCATCGGCTGGTTCGCTCGTCACGAAAGCCGTCTCGCCTGGCGCGACTGGCTTTCGATGATGACGGCGGGCAAGCGCGAACGCTGGCGTCTTGCCGCTGTCGCTCTCGTTCTATTTGCCGCCTTCATGCACCTCGTCGCTTACGGCATGGTCGCGCGCTACGCGGACACAGCGACGCTCGACCGGACGACACTTGTGACGGTGACCGGCTGCCTCATGCTGATGTTTCTCCTGATGGTGTCGCAGGCGATGGAGTCGGTGACGCGCGCGTTTTACTCGCGCTCCGATCTCGACTTGATCCTGTCGTCGCCGGTCGCGGCACGGCGTCTGTTTGTCGTTCGGATCGCAACTATCGCTGTGACGATCGTCGCGATGGCCGGGCTTCTTGCCTCGCCCTTCATAAATGTCCTCGCCGTGCTCGGAGGTCCGCGCTGGCTTTCCGCCTACGGTGTTGTCGGCGGCATGGGCGCTCTCGCCGCCGTTCTGGCACTTGCGCTGACGGTCGCGATGTTCCGGCTGCTCGGTCCAAAGCGCACGCGATTGATCGCGCAGGTGATCGCGGCGGTGATCGGGGCGGGCTTCATCATCGGGTTGCAGGTCGCGGCCATTCAATCTTACGGAACGTTGTCGCGCATCGCGATCCTGCAATCGGACGCGATTGTCAGTCACGCGCCGGACATCGGCAATCTGATCTATCTTCCCGCGCGCGCGGTGCTCGGAGATCTTCATGCGCTGGCGCTGGTTCTTGCCGCGAGCCTGACCGCGCTCGTAATTTCGATCATCGCATTCTCATCCCGCTTCGGCGATCACGCAGCGGCGGCCGCAGGCGTCACCACGACCGGCGCGCGGCAAAAGAGGAACGCAGGCTTTCGTGTATTCTCGGCCCGGCGCACCTTGCGTCACAAGGAATGGAGATTGCTCCTTCGCGATCCGTGGCTCGTATCGCAAAGCCTCATCCAGCTTCTTTATCTTTTGCCGCCGGCATTGATGCTGTGGAAGAGTTTTGCGAGCGGCACTGGCGCGTCGCTTCTTCTCGTACCGGTCTTTGTGATGGGGGCGGGACAGCTTGCGGGCGGCCTCGCATGGCTCGCGATTTCCGGTGAGGACGCACCCGATCTGGTCGCGACCGCGCCCGTTCCTCCAGACTGGGTGCTGCGCGCGAAAATTGAAGCGGTACTTGGCGCGATTGCATTCGTATTCGCCCCGTTCATAGCGGCGATGGCGCTGATCTCGCCGACGGATGCGTTGATCGCGGCGATTGGGATTGCCGCAGCGGGTGTTGCCGCGACCGCGATACAGCTCTGGTTCCGCGCGCAGGCCAAGCGCAGCCATTTCCGCCGCCGCCAGATTTCCTCGCGTGTTGCGACCTTTGCCGAGGCCTTTGTCTCAATCGGGCTTGCTGCAACCGCAGGCCTTGCCGCAGGCGGGACCTGGTTCGCGCTGGCTACCGGCGCAATCACGCTTGCGATCCTCGGCGGCGCGCGTCTGCTCGCCCCGCGCGGCTGAAAACTGCCTGCGTAAGCGCCTTGTGCCGGATGGCACACCCTGCCTAAAATTAGTATGACAACAACAAGCCGGTCGTCTGAAACCGGCTATCTTCAGGGAGACGCGCGCTATGGCTTCAAATGTGAAGGCTTTTTATCTTGCTGCGGGCGTGGTGCTCGCGCTGACGGCTCCCGCTTCGGCGGTGGACGTCAAGCTCATGACCGGCCCGCAGGGCGGCGTCTGGGTGCCGCTTGGCGGCCAGCTCAAGGACATCTGGGAAAAGGCCGTTCCGGGCCTCGCGGTTCAGTCGCTTCCGGGCGCCGGCATCGCCAATGTTCGCGCCATCGAGGAAGACAAGGCCGAGATCGGCTTTGGCAACTCCATTTCGACGGTCGATGCGCTTGCCGGTAACGAGCCGTTCAAGAAGCCGCATGCGAACATCTGCAACATCGCGACCTTCTATCCGCAGTTTTATCAGCTCGCCGTGCCTGCCGATTCCGGCATCAACTCGGTGCAGGATCTGAAGGGCAAGGGCGTCACCACTCAGCCGCGCGGCAATACGGGTGAACTCATCACCGCGCAACTGCTGAAGGTGAACGGGCTGTCGTATAACGATGTGAAGATGAGCTTCGTGTCGTATACCGACTCGGTCACGCAGATGCAGGACGGTCACGCGGTCGCGTTCGGTCTTGGCACTGCGATCCCGGCCGCCTCGATCATGGACCTCGCCTCCGCGCGTCCGATCAAGCTGCTCGACCTGTCCGGCAGCCTCGACGGCATGAAGAAGCTCAATCCGGGCTACACGCTCGTCACCGTGCCGAAGGGCACCTATCCGAAGCAGGATGGCGATGTGAAGGTGATCGGCTATGCCACGCACATCGTGGCGTCCTGCAAGCTGCCTGAGGACATGGTCTATGCGATGACCAAGGCGGTTGCGGCGAACACTTCGTCGCTTGGCGCGGTCCACAAGGACATGAAGGCGCTGACGGCGAAGGCAATGTCGGAAGACATCGGCGTGCCGTTCCATCCGGGTGCCGCGAAGTTCTACAAGGAAGCCGGAATCTCGGTGAAGGCGCACTAACAGCAAAAGCATCCGGCGCCGGGCGAAAACCGCCCGCGCCGGATTTTTTGTGCCGGGGGGACGATGACATTCGATCTGAGCCATCGCGGCATTCTTCGCATTGCCATCGTCGCAATTTCGCTGGCGATGGGTTTCTACCATATGTGGGTCATCGCCGTCGGTACGCCGGAAGCGATCCTGTTTCGCGGAACGCATCTTCTGTTCGCGCTGGTCCTTGTTTTCATTCTTTATCGCCGCACGATGGCGGTGGACGACGAGCCGACATCTGACGATCAGAAACGCACTGACGACCGTCTCCCATCGCTGCTCGATTATGCGCTGGTTGCGCTTGCGGCTGCGCCGATCGTCTATCTCTTCGTCAATTACGAATATGTCGTCACGCGCATCTATTACGTCGATGACCTGAGCATCGCCGACATGGCGATGGGCGTGTTGCTGACGGTCATCGTGCTTGAGGCGACCCGCCGCGTGATCGGCTGGGCGCTGCCGATCACCGCTTTGGTGTTCCTGTTCTACGGGCTGTTCATCGCCAAGCTCGGCGTCGAGCGCTCGCTCGATCAGCTTTTCATGACCACGGAAGGCATCTTCGGCATCCCGCTCTCGGTATCCGCAGCCTATGTGCTGATCTTCGTTCTGTTCGGCAGTTTCATGGAGCGCACCGGCACCGGCCAGCTTTTCATGGATTTTGCGATGAGCCTGACCGGGCACACGGCCGGTGGCCCCGGCAAGGTGTCGGTCGTCTCATCGAGCCTGTTCGGCACGATTTCCGGCAGCGCTGTTGCGAACGTCATGGTCGATGGCCCGATTTCCATTCCGCTGATGAAGCGCTCCGGCTTCGCACCGCATTTCGCCGCGGGTGTCGAGGCGACCGCATCGACCGGCGGACAAATCATGCCGCCGGTGATGGGTGCCGCCGCCTTCGTGATGGCGGAGTTTCTCGGCGTGTCATACGGCCAGGTCGTGATCTGGGCGATTTGCCCCGCGATCCTTTATTACGTCGCCTGTTTCGCTGCCGTGCATTTCGAAGCCAAGCGGCTCGGTCTGCACGGGCTGCCGCGATCCGAATTGCCACGTCTCGGCACTGTTTTGCGCGAGCGCGGGCATCTGTTCATTCCGGTTCTTGGAATCCTGACCGTCATGTATTCCGGCTATAGCGCGCCACTCGCAGCACTGGTCGGCACGTTGCTGTGTTTTCCCTGCGCGGCTCTGCGGCAATCGACGCGCGGCTACGTCACCTTGAATAATCTGATCGGCGCTTTCGCCGATGGCGCGAAGAATGCACTTGGCGTGGCGCTCGCCTGCGCCTGTGCCGGTATTGTCATCGGCATGGTGACGTTGTCCGGGCTTGGCATCGTGTTCACGCAATTCGTGGTCGGCCTCGCGCAGAACACGCTGATCCTCGCGCTGATCCTGACCATGGTTGCGGCCATCGTGCTTGGCATGGGTATGCCGACGACACCGGCCTACATCATCCTGACATCGCTCTTGATCCCGGCGATCATCAAGCTCGGCGTTATCCCACCGGCTGCACACATGTTCGCCTTCTATTTCGCCGTGCTGTCGGCGATCACGCCGCCCGTGGCGCTTGCGGTTTATGCCGCCGCCGGGATCGCGCGGGCGGATCTTTGGGCGTCCGGCTGGGCTGCGGTGAAAATCGGGGCTGCGGGCTTCATCGTGCCGTTCATGCTGATTTATGAGCCGGCGCTGCTGATGATCGGGACCTGGCCGCAGATCATCCAGGCGTTTTTTACCGCCAGCCTCGGAATCCTCCTTTTCGCGGGAGGCATGCACGGCTACTTTATAACCGCTGCAAATCTGTGGCAGAGAACCCTACTGATCGCGGCCGGGCTGATGCTCATCAATCCGGGCCTCGTCACCGACATTATCGGCTTCGTCCCGGCGATCTTCGTCGCCGGCTTCCAATGGATGGAGCGCCGTAACACTGGTCTGAAGCCGGTCAAGGAAAGTCGCACGTAATGGCTACAAGAAAAAAACCCGAAGAACTTCGCAGTCATCGCTGGCTTGGCGTGAGCGATCTACGCTCGTTCGGCCACCGTTCGCGTTTGCGCCAATACGGCTTCGATCACGTCGATTGGGGCAAGAAGCCGGTCATCGGCATCATCAATACCTGGAGCGACATCAATACCTGTCACTCGCATCTGCGCCAGCGCGCGGAAGAAGTTAAGCGCGGCGTCTATCAGGCCGGCGGTTTCCCGATCGAATTGCCCGCAATGTCGCTCGCCGAAGTGTTCGTGAAGCCGACCACCATGCTCTACCGCAATTTCCTTGCGATGGAGACCGAGGAGCTTCTGCGCTCGCATCCGATCGACGGCGCGGTGCTGATGGGTGGCTGCGACAAGACCACGCCCGGCCTCGTGATGGGCGGCATCAGCATGGGCATTCCCATGATCTATGTGCCCGCAGGTCCGATGCTGCGCGGTAACTGGCAGGGCAAAATTCTCGGCTCCGGCTCCGACACCTGGAAATACTGGGACGAGAAGCGCGCCGGTAACATCACGGAAGAAGACTGGAACGAGATCGAAGCGGGCATCGCGCGCTCCTTCGGCACCTGCATGACGATGGGCACCGCCGCGACCATGATGGCGATTGCGGAAGCGCTCGGCCTTGTGCTGCCGGGCTTCTCGTCGATCCCGGCGCCGGATTCCAATCATACCCGCATGTCGGCCGTTTCCGGCCGCCGCATTGTGGAGATGGTGTGGGAAGATCTCACACCGGACAAAATCATCACCAAGGAAGCCGTCGACAACGCGATCAAGGTGCACATGGCGATGGGCGGTTCGACCAATGCCATGGTTCACGTCGTTGCGATGGCGCGCCGCGCGGGCATCGATCTGAAGCTAAAGCGCTTCGACGAATTGTCGCGCGAAATTCCGGTGATCGCGAATGTGCGCCCGTCGGGCAAATACCTGATGGAAGATTTCTATTATGCGGGCGGCATCCGCGCCCTGATGATGGAGCTGAAGGACAAGCTTGATCTGAATTGCATGACGGTGAGCGGCAAGACCGTGGCCGAGAACATCCAGGGCGCGAAGGTCCACAATGCGGACGTGATTCACGGCCTGTCCAATCCGATCTCGAAAGAACCGGCTTGCGCGATCCTCACCGGCAACCTTGCGCCGGATGGCTGTGTCATCAAGCCGTCGGCGGCCGATCCGCGCCTGCTCAAGCACAAGGGCCCGGCTTTGGTGTTCGAAGACTACAATCACATGGCGAGCCTGATCGACCGCGACGATCTCGATGTCACGGCCGATCATGTGCTGGTGCTGAAAAACGGCGGGCCACAGGGCGGCCCGGGCATGCCGGAATGGGGCATGCTGCCGGTACCGACCAAACTCGTGAAGCAGGGCGTGCGCGACATGATGCGCGTTTCCGACGCGCGTATGTCAGGCACGAGCTATGGCTGCTGCGTGCTGCACGTCTCGCCGGAAAGTTTCGTCGGCGGGCCGCTCGCTTTCGTGAAGACGGGCGACATGATCGAAGTCGACGTTCCGGCGCGCAAAATTCATCTGCACATCTCGGATGAGGAAATGGCGAAGCGCAAAGCGGCATGGAAAGCCCCGGAGAAGAAATATCCGCGCGGCTATGGTGCGATGTTCTCCGAGCATATCGGGCAGGCCCATGACGGCTGCGATTTCGATTTCCTGAAGGTGACCGGCGAAAAGGTGCCGGAGCCTGAAATTCATTAGCCGCGATGCGGCGCATAAACAAAAAGGCCGGGCAAATTGCCCGGCCTTTTTTAGTTCAATAGTTGAACCGATCAGATTGAGCGATTGCGATCCGCGAGCGACCACATTCCGGTGATGATAGCTGTTCCGAGCGCTTCCTTCACCAGTCCGCCAAGCAGGAACGGGTAGGCGCCCACGGCGAGAGCCTTGTCGAGGCCCATGCCCTGTGCGCCGCTCGCAAGCGTCGCGCCATAAGCGAGCCACGCCGTGCCCATCGCGAGGATCAAAAGGTCGCCGAGCATCAGTACGCCGAACAACTTCAAGGGTGAACGGGTCAAGCCGCGATCGGCAAACGTGCCGACCATCAGTGCAGCGACGAGATAGCCCGCGAGGTAGCCGCCGGTCGGACCTGCCATATAGGCGATCCCGGCCACGGATGGCGGGGTGTTGGTGAAAACCGGCAGGCCCAGCGCGCCTTCGGCGAGATAAAGAAGCACGGTCGCAACCGCGATCCGCGCGCCGCCGGCAGCGGCGATCAAGCCCAGCGCCAGCGTCTGCAATGTCATCGGCACCGGATAGAAGGGGACCTTTGCCTTGGCCGCGAGCGTCAGCATCAGGGTGCCAAGCACCACCAGCGCGACCGATTGCAGCGTGGTGAGCGGGACGAGGCCGATCAGGCTCGGGGCGGTCTTTGCTTGCGCGCGCATGGCAGACATCTTTCTCTGGCGAATGGTTTGCTTGTCTCGCCATCCGGTATATTGCCCCTGATCCTTTCCCTCAAGCGCATTTGCCGGGTCCATGAGCGAAGACATCCCCTTTGACCGAAGCTTCGATTTCGAGCCGGGCGTGCCGAAAGAGGTCGCGCCGGGCGTGCGCGCGCTGGTTGTCGGCAATGCCGGGCCGTTCACCTTCAAGGGGACGATGAGCTACATCGTGGGGGAGGGGCCTTATGCCATTGTCGATCCCGGCCCCGAGGACGAGCGCCATCTCGCGGCGCTTCTGGATGCGACCGGTGGTGGCAACGTCTCGCACATCTTCGTCACCCACACCCATCGCGATCATTCGCCCGGCGTAGCACCCCTGAAGATGAAAACCGGCGCGCGCGTTTATGGCGAAGGGCCGCACCGGCTGTCGCGCGACCTGCACATTGGCGAGTCCTTTCCGATGGAGGCTGCGGCCGATACTGACTTTCGCCCCGACGTCGTGCTGAAAGATGGTGAGGCGGTGACGGGCGACGGCTTCACTGTCGAAGCGGTCACGACGCCCGGCCATACGGCCAATCACATGGCCTACGCGCTGCGCGAAGCGAACCTGATGTTTTCCGGCGATCATGTGATGGGATGGTCGACGCCGGTGGTTGCCCCGCCGGATGGCGCGATGAGCGACTACATGGCCTCGCTGCAAAAGCTCACCCACCGCAACGAAGAGCTTTATCTTCCCGGCCATGGCGGCCCGATCAAGGACGCGCCGCGTTTCGTGCGCTCATACATCCGCCACCGGCAGGCGCGCGAAGCCTCGATCCTGCACCGGCTGAACAAGGGCGAGACGGATATTCCGACACTGGTGCGCGCGATCTATATCGGCATCGATCCGCGGCTGGTGAAAGCGGCCGGACTTTCAGTGCTGGCGCATCTGGAGGATCTTGCCGCGCGCGGCGTCGTCGTCACGCAGGGCGTGCCTTCGGTCGAAGGCACTTATCGTTTGGCCTGATCTTTCTTCTGCGCGGCCTTGGTTTTTGCAAGCTGCGCCTTGTGCTCTTTCTCGCGGCGCTGCGCGCGCTCGATCCGCTCCTGCTTTTCCTGCTGGGTCGCGGTGAGTTCCTCGATGTCGGTGAGCAGCGCCTTGATGCGCGCGGCGTTGGCGCCGAAATCATGCCGCCCGTAACGCGAAGCCGAACGCACGTCGACGCGCGAGCCTTCCTGCGTCGGGCGAATACGGATCACGACGTCGTCGCGGAAACCCATGATCGGCGTGCGCGCGACCGCCTCGATGCGGCCTTCGCGCCGCGCCGGAAGCTGCGGCGGGCGCACGTCAAGCATCGCCCAGCGCCGTTTGGTCACGATCGCGAGTGCTGCATCGTAGGCTTCGTTCGGCGTTGCGGAGAGAACGAGCGGATCGATTTCCGGGTAGGCCGCGCGCTGCTGCTCGGCGGCATAAAGTCCGGCATAGATGATCGGGTTCGCATCGCGCGAACGCAGCCGCGCGATTGCCTCGAAACGCGGCGGATCGATCGGATCGGTGGTGATGTCG
>CAMBBO010000093.1 GCA_945862935.1 Pseudorhodoplanes sinuspersici
GGTGAAACGGCCCGGCATCGTGCACCGGCTCGACAAGGATACGTCCGGACTTCTGGTCGTCGCCAAAAACGATCACGCACATCAGGCGCTCTCGGCGCAATTCGCCGACCATGGCCGCACCGGCCCGCTGGAGCGTGGATACCTCGCTTTCGCGTGGGACGTGCCGCCGCGTCCCAAGGGTACGGTCGAGGCTCCGATCGACCGGCATCCGCATGCGCGCGACAAGATGGCGGTGCGTCCGAACGGGCGCGAGGCGATTACCCATTGGCACACGCTCGAGACCTACGACGGCGCCGACGGCAAGCCGGTCGCGAGCATGATCGAATGCCGGCTCGAAACAGGCCGCACGCACCAGATAAGAGTGCACCTTTCCCATATCGGCCATCCGCTGCTGGGCGACGCAACTTACGGCCCCGGCCACAAGACCAAATCCGCCCTGCTGACACAGCCCGCCAAAGCCGCTTTGGAGGGTCTTGGAAGGCAGGCGCTGCATGCTTATTTACTGGCTATCGAACATCCATCCTCAGGGGAAAAGCTGGAGTTCCGCTCGGAACTGCCTGCCGATCTTCGCCGTTTACGTCACGACCTCGCTCAAGCGCGCGGGGCGCGGCGTCCTTTCGTCTGAGCATAAAAGCCCCAATATCTTCAAAGGCTTGGTTGTTGCGGCCAGTGGTCACGGTGAGGTGACAGGTTTGTAACTTTCTTTCACCCCCCTGTTCCCATATGCTGCACTTGCGAAATGCGCTGTCGGCTCGAAGAGCGGCGGCGTAAAGGGCCCGCCGATTTCCGGGGGCAAACTTATGGAGGGCGCTACCAATGGCCCGTACCTCGGCTCTGCCGATCATTTCCGCCGAAGGCGGACTGACACGTTATCTCGAAGAAATCCGCCGGTTCCCGATGCTGGAGCCGCAGCAGGAATATATGCTGGCCAAAAGCTGGCGCGAGCAGGGTGACCGCGACGCGGCGCACCAGCTCGTCACGTCGCATCTGCGGCTCGTTGCCAAGATCGCCATGGGTTATCGCGGCTACGGCCTGCCGATTTCCGAAGTGATCTCCGAAGGCAATGTCGGCCTGATGCAGGCGGTGAAGCGGTTCGAGCCCGAGAAGGGCTTCCGCCTCGCCACCTATGCGATGTGGTGGATCAAGGCCGCCATCCAGGAATACATCCTGCGCTCGTGGTCTCTCGTGAAAATGGGCACGACCGCGAACCAGAAGAAGCTGTTCTTCAACCTGCGTAAGGCGAAGAGCAAAATCTCCGCGTTGCAGGAAGGCGATCTGCGCCCCGATCAGGTGCAGATCATCGCGAAGCGTCTTGGCGTCACCGAAAAGGACGTTGTCGACATGAACCGGCGCTTGTCCGGTGACTCGTCGCTCAACGCGCCGATCCGTGAAGATGGCGATTCCGGCGAATGGCAGGACTGGCTTGCCGACGACAGCGTGGGACAGGAACAGATCCTTGCCGAAAGCGAGGAGATGGACAATCGCCGCAAGGCGCTTGGCGCCGCCCTCACCGTGCTGAACGAACGCGAGCGGCGCATTTTCGAAGCGCGCCGTCTTGCCGACGATCCGATCACGCTGGAAGATCTCGCAGCGGAATTTGGCGTCTCGCGCGAGCGCGTGCGCCAGATCGAGGTGCGCGCCTTCGAGAAGGTGCAAAAGGCGGTGCGCACGCGCATTGCCACGATGGAAACGCCCGAGCACGCGGAAGCCGCCGCCGCGCATTGATCTGCGCGCATTAAGCTCAAAACACATTCGAGAATTGCGAAGGCCGGGCGAAAGCCCGGCCTTTTTATTTTGTCCGTGAACACATTTCACCGTCATGGCCGGGCTTGTCCCGGCCATCCCGCTTAGGCAGGCAGATTGCTCACCTGATCGGGATCGCCGGGACAAGCCCGGCGATGATGGAGAGAGATTTTGCCGCGTCACTCGTGCAACTCCGCCAGCCGCTCAAGCACCAGACGATGCACATAGCCAAGCCGCGCGGACTGCTGCTCCGGCGACAACGGCTTTGGCAAATTGTCGCGCACGCAGCGCATGGATTGTCCGGCGCAGGCTTTCGCGCGGCGGCACGCGCTATCACGACAGGTGCGCGCGAAACCTTGAATCGTGTTGATCTTTCGAACGATGCGAACGCGCATCGCTTCGTCGTCCTGCAACGCCATCTCCTTTGCGTGCCGCTTCGATTTTCGTTTCGCCATTGATTTTCCTCCGGGCATGGAGGTGCGTTGCCGCGCAAGGAATTTGCGCCGGCCGTCACCTCACGTTGCTCCCGAAACGTGGCTCCCCGTCCGGGGGAGCAGAGCGCCGAAAGGCGCGTTTTCATTTCCGCGTCTCCGCCTCGCGGCGGCGACACTCGCATCCTCACCGGAGGATGCATCGCCTTTCGGCGCCCTGCCGCGGCGATTTTTGTCCGCGGGACCGTGCTTCCGGGGACGGACGGGGCGCATTCGCGCCTCCTGATCCGGCGAGCTTTCGCTCAGCCTTCATCCGGCCCGCGTCCAGCCCTTTAGGGGCAGCCCCACTTAGTTGGGGCGGACGGCGACCCGCAGCCTCCCGGAGATGTGTGTGCGAGACACATCCGCAGGCGCCGCACCCTGCTCCGCTACCCGTGACGCCTCATGAGCGCGCCCCCGGTGAGCAAAGGGTGATAGGAATATAAGCATATAGTGGAGCTTGTCAAGCCTGAGGCATTTCGCTCGGCTTCTTGATGTCTATTGTGGGCGAGACGTTCGATCCGAAGATGACAATCGGATCTTCGAGCAACCGGGGATTGAAGCCGTCCGGAGGAAGAAAATAAGGTGCGGCGGGATCGTCGTCAGGGTTAGGCTCCCATTCGGAACGCTGAGGAACGCCGTCAATTCCGATAGGAAACACGGTGATACGGTCCCCTATAATTTTCATGCGTAAGAAATGCCTATACGAATTCAGGCGCATCGCCCCAAACGCATCATTATGGTTCATGTCCCAATAGCGGCATGTCACGAATAAATTTGCTCCGAAGATTGTGCCTGCGACAAGTCCGCCAGCAAAAGTCGCTGCAATTGCAAACTCCAGCAGCCATGTCCACCACATACCGTTGACATAGAGAGACCAGAGATGCGCGTCAGCGAAAACGATCAAATTCGCAAGGATGAGAAGGGCTGAAAAATGCACCAGAGAGTGCAGAAGCGAAAGACTGACGACCTTAAAGCTGAATTTCTCTTGATACGTCGAATAGCCGACAAAGCCCACCGCCAACGCACCGAATAAAATAACCGCCAGATCCACCCGCGGCACGAGTGTGAGGATATAACCGATCGCCGCATACAAGCCTCCGAGCACAACGGAGAAACTGTAATTCGTCAGCGCAAATGCGAAATTTCCAGTCAGCAGATCTTTGCTTTTCTCTTTCGACGGATGGCAAATTTGCAAATCGAGCTTTTCATCTTTGAATTTACGCCAGTCAGCCGTGACCTGTTCTGGGAGGTGATGCGTTCCATGCAAGAAAGCACCGCCTCCACCTGACGTGATATATTGGGTTCCATGGCCACTCGAATAACGGGCGTAATGGTGCGTGTCGCCAGATAAAACCAAAGGGATGCGGAGCGCCTTGCCTGCATTCTCAGCAATCATCGCCGCATAGCTCAAGGTTCTGTAGGAATCGGAGTCGACTTTGTACCAGCCCGGCTCAGCGCTGCACAAAATGACATTGGCCCCCGGTGGCATTGTCTCAGCGACCGCCACGAAATAGTCCGCCTGCGGTTGATCCATATCAGTTATCAACGCGATATCGATTGCCCAAACCCAGCACAGATCGGAAACCTTCGCCGCAAAATAGCTGCGTTTTTGTTGCGTTTTCCAATGGCCAATGTCGGTGGACTTCTTCCGCGCGAAGAACGCCAAGAAATTCACTAGACCGTCATACCAATCATGATTGCCCGGAATGGCAAACACGGGTGGCCGTTGTGCATCAGGGATGCTTTCCTGTAGCGGAAATGCAAATTGATATGGCGCGCGAAGCTTGACGTTGTATTCGTCGCGGGTTGCAGTTGGATAGACCTCGTCGCCGCCCATGAACAGCGCGCCTGCGCGAGGCAATGTTGTGCCACCATCCAGTTGAATTTTTCTTTGCGCTAAAAGAAATGCGATTGCATAGGTGGAATCGAAGCCATCACCCAAATCTGCAACGAAATCGATCCATACCGCCCCTTCTCCATCCTTTGCCAATTTCGCGGTCAAATCGTCGCGTTTAGCAATGTCCGCATTGGATGATGGATCGAGTGCGGCGACCATCAATCGACGGTCGGCGTATTGTCCAAAAAGTGCAGAAACGATTACTCGCCATAAGAGTTTGACCAGCAATACTGGATCGAACCAGTGGGTCATCTCGGGATAAAGAGCCACCTCGTCGAGACCGGGGATTTTTTTGCGAGAAAGGGCGCGCCAGTTTTTCGTAAACATCAGGGTCTCCGAAAACTTCTCGCGGTTGAGTATACCGATTCTCCCCAACCAAAAAGTGCAGCGTGGTACAACGGCGCTGCTTCGTCAGTTTTGGCACCCGATCGCGATTGGAAATTTGTTTACCCGGATTTCGGGGAGGCTTCTCACATCGATTGCACGTCGTGCAATAACTCCCGTGCAATTCCCCCACCTTGCCCTCGGTCCGTTTCGGCCCTATATGTCCTCCGTATTCGAGATTTGCCTGACTTCGTATTCGCCCTTCGGGGCCTTTCCCTAGACATCGCAACATTCGGATTTTGGCCCTGCGTGAATGGTTCGCGCGGGGGATCACGGCGCGTCGGCATTTGCCAGCCGCGCTCGTAAAACGCATTTTGCGTATTCAAAAGGAGAGCCCCATGGCTCAAGGTACCGTTAAGTTCTTCAACGCCACCAAAGGTTTCGGCTTCATCGCGCAGGACGGCGGCGGCCCGGACGTGTTCGTCCACGTCTCCGCGGTCGAGCGCGCCGGCATGTCCGGCCTCGCCGAAGGCCAGAAGGTCACGTTCGACGTGGAAGCCGACAAGCGCACCGGCAAGTCGGCCGCAGCGAACCTGCAGGCCGCTTAAAGCCAGCCTCGCTTTACGGAACCCGGCGCAGTCGCGCCGGGTTTTTCTTTTGCCCGCGCGGGCCTATATACGCCCTCGGCGACTCAAAACCCCTCAGCAGATCATGGCCAAGAAACCCGGAACGAACTCCTCTTCCTTCGTGCTGTTCGACGTCATCTATGAGGATGGCTCGCAGCGCTCCAACCGCAAGGTGCCGGCCGAGATGCTGGGCGGGCTCGACATGGATGAGCCGGCGCGCGCCGTCATCATGGAGCAGGATCGCGAGATCGCGGAGAAATCCGGCATGGCCCCGCTCGCCATCAAGACGATCCGCCGCGCGGGCGCAAAGCCCGACAAGCTGCCGAAGTCGCAGCGCGGGAAATAATTACGCGCGCATGATCCGGAAAAGTGGGAACCGGTTTTCCGATAAGATTTTTCCGATAAGATCATGCGCCGATAAAGCTAGAGCGCGAGTACGTTCAGCGCGCGCGGCTTGATCTGATATTCCAGCGGCATGTGTTCACGGCGCAATTCGCCATCGGTCGCGACCCAGGCGCGATGCCGCGCCGCCGAAATGCGCAAGCGTTGCGCGCTTAACGACTCAATCCCGTCATTGTCGCGCCACGCGCCGGTCAGCATGTCGGCGCCTGCTTTCATTTTCGCCAACGCGCCCTCGTCGCGGGCGAAATGGATTTCCAGCGTGCCGCCATCGAGCGTTTCGCGCCGCCAGCCTGTCCCGGCAAACGTATTGCACGTCACCATCAGCGCATAGGTTTCGATCGCGCGGCGTTTTCCTTCGATCTCGACATCGAACGAGAAGCGCCCGGTGCGCGTTAGCGCGCGCATCGCGGCCGCGCCAAGCCGCAGGATTTTTCCCGGAAGATCGCGATGCTCCTCGCGCGCCCGCGCCATCTGGCTGAAGAAGCCAAGCCCCGAGATCGAGTGAAACAAGCGTCCGTTAAGCGACGCCAGATCAATGCGGCGCGGAGTTGCGCGCGCGAGTGCCAAAATCGCAGCATCCGGGTCGAGCGGCATGTTGAGATCGCGCGCCAATAGATTGAGCGTGCCGAAGGGAAGAACGCCGAGCGTCTTTTCCGAATTGCTCAGGGCATGCGCGGCGGCACTCACCGAACCGTCGCCACCGCCGATGATGACCGTGTCGTGATCGTTTTGGGCGATCTTTCCAATCGCGTGGCCCATCTCGCGCGGATGCAGGATGCGGATGTCGAGCGACCGGCCCGCTCCGCCGAGTGCGCCATTCAGCGCCTCGCGCAGGCCATCCGCGCCGCGATCGAGCAGCGTACCGGCGCGCTTATTGAGAAGGATGAGAATGCGACGCATCAGAAATCCGACCGCGCCGCTTTTGGCGCCCCTCAAGAACGCATTCGCGCCCTATTCGTTTCGCACTGCGACGAAAGTGCCGCACCCCGCCTCACGAAAGCGTGTGAAATCGTGTGTGTCGCCAGGGGCAGAGCGCAACTAGATTGTGCCCAACGAATTTCAGGGAGCATTCCAATGCGGGTATCGCACATTCCGGTTCTGTTTCTGGCAGCAATCGCTGCGTCCACTTCGTCGTTTGCTGCGGAAAAAGCGGTGCGGATCGATCCGCCCGCACTGGATTCCGCAGCTAGCACAGGCACGCAGACCGTGGTGCTGGCGGGCGGCTGCTTCTGGGGCGTACAAGCCGTGTTCCAGCACACCAGGGGCGTGACCAAAGCCGTATCCGGTTATGCCGGCGGCACGAAAGAAAGCGCGCGTTACGATGCGGTATCCTCCGGCGGCACCGCCCACGCCGAGGCGGTGCAGGTGACGTTCGATCCGAGCGTCGTGTCCTACGGCAAAATTTTGCAAATCTATTTTTCGGTCGCGCACGATCCGACGCAACTAAACCGTCAGGGGCCGGACCGCGGCACGCAATACCGCTCGGAGATTTTCCCGCGGAACGACGAGCAGCGGCAGGTCGCAAAAAGCTACATCGCGCAGCTCGATGCTTCGAAAGCCTTCGGCCAGCCGATCGCAACCAAGATCGATGGCGGCACATCGCAATTTTATGCCGCCGAGGCCTATCATCAGGATTACGCGACGCGAAATCCCAACCAGCCCTACATCGCGATCAACGATGCGCCGAAGGTGAAAAACCTCGAAGCCATGTTCACCGGCAATTACCGCGCAATGCCGGTTCTGGTCGGCGCGATGGCCGCGTCGAACTGAGGCTAAGTCCGCACACAATAAAAAACGCCGGGCGTGTGCCCGGCGTTTTCATGCGTGCGGCAATCAGTTGTGCAGCGATCAGCGCAGCTGATCGGCAAAATACACAATCGTCTTGCGATAGACTTCCGATCTATTCCATTCGCGCATTGCCTGGAAATTCGCGGTGCCTTCGCCATAAGGCTGCCCCGCCGCCCAGCCGCTGGTCTTGAGCAGGTTCGCGGTGGAGGCGAGCACGTCCGGGATGGAATGCCGCAAATCCACATGGCCGTTGCCGTCGAAATCGACGCCATACTTGATGTACGAACTTGGCAGGAATTGCGTCTGCCCGATCTCGCCTGCGTATGCGCCGATCAGGTCGCGCAGCGGAAGGTCGCCGCGCTGTATGATCTTCAACGCCGCGAGCAATTCGCCCTGAAACAATTCGGTGCGTCGGCAATCGTGCGCGAGGGTCGCGAGCGTGCGCACCACCGGCAGCTTACCCATGTCGCCGCCATTGTCAGTCTCGAGCGTCCAGATTGCAGCAACAATTTCCTTCGGCACGCCGAAACGCTGCTCGACGCGCCCAAACAACGCGGCATGACGCTTCAGCAGCGCCTTCGCACGATTGACGCGCGCAGGCGGCACGCGCGTACGTACATAATCTTCGAAGCTCTTGCGGAAGGTGCTGCGCTGGCGCCGGTCGAACGCCATAACGGCGGGATCCTCCGTGACGCTGCCGAGCGCCTCGGAGATCACGGCTGCGGACACGCCCGCCGCCTGCGCTTCGCGCGAAATGGCGCTGACGAAAACATTGAAATCGCCGCCGCATTTAGCGGCATTGGCGGAAGCCGGACACGCGAGAACGGCAACAAAAAGCACAATCGAACGGAAATGCATTGGGACAATCCTCATGGCCGGCGACACTTATCGCACGAACATTATGGCGAGAAATACAGTGCGGACGCCGCAGCCTTGCTAAAATTGCGGGGAACTGGCGCGTTTCGCCGGGCGACAGGCGCCTCAACCCTTTGCTACTGTCCGCCGCCCGCGTGCGGGAAATGACGCTCATCTGGAGGTTTTGGCTATGGCGAAGGCGTATTGGGTTTCGGTTTATCGCTCCATCTCCAATCAGGACAAGCTCGCGGCCTATGCCAAGCTCGCAGGACCCGCGCTGACCGCCGGCGGCGGGCGTTTCCTCGCGCGCGGCGTGCCGGCCATGGTTTACGAGAAGGGGATCAAGGAGCGCACCGTCCTGATCGAATTCGATTCCGTCGCTGCGGCCACAGCCGCGCATGATAGCCCGGCCTATCAGGAGGCGTTGCGCGCGCTTGGCGACGGCGCGGAGCGTGAAATCAGGATCATGGAAGGGGCGTAGGCGTTACGCCGGAACGCTCTTCGCCAGAAACTCGACCGCAGCGGCCACGCCGTTGCGGCCATGCGGCAGGTTGAGCGCCGCGAGCGCCATCTCAACCGAACCGAGCGCGCCGAACAGCATCGGCGCGTTGCAATGGCCCATATGCGCGATGCGAAAGCCCTTGCCGTATGAAGTGCCAAGCGCGCGCCCGAGTACGACGCCGCATTTGTCGCGGGCATAGTCGATCAATGGCTGCGTGCTCTCGCCGTTGCGGGTGACAATCGCGGTGACGGTATCGCAACGCTCGGAAGGTTCGGTGACGTTAAATGCAATCGTCTGCCCTTCCGCCCAGACCGAGACCGCGCGGCGCGTCGCTTCGGCCAGCAGACGGTGGCGCGTAAAGACTGCATCCAGTCCTTCGGCAAACATCATGTCGAGCGCGGCGCGAAGGCCGAACAGCAGATGCTCCGGCGGCGTGCCGCAATAGGTGTGGTAATGCTGCTCGCCGTCGCGGAACGTCCAGTCCCAATAAGGCGAACGCATGTCGGCTTTCTTGTGCGCGGCAAGCGCGCGCGGACCCGCTGCGGTGAAGCCGACGCCGGGCGGCGACATCAGCCCTTTCTGCGAACCGGCCATCGCAAGGTCGACACCCCACGCATCCATTTCGAACGGCACGCAGCCGAGCGAAGCGACCGTGTCGACGAGCAGCAGCGCGTCGTGTCCCGCCGCGCGGATCGCCTTGCTGATCGCCGCGATGTCATTGACGACGCCCGACGCCGTGTCGATCTGCGTAACGAGGATCGCCTTGATCTCTCGCTTGCTGTCGGCTTTCAGCCGCGCCTCAACCGCCTCGGGCCGCACCGCGCAGCGAAAATCTCCCGGCAGGATTTCAACCTGTGCACCGAGCATGGTCGCGGCTTCGCCCCAGCCAATGGCAAAGCGCCCGCTTTCGAGCACCAGCACCTTGTCGCCGCGCGACAGCACATTGGTGAGCGCCGCCTCCCACGCACCATGTCCGTTCGCGGCGTAGATGTAGACCCGGCCTTCGGTGCGGAAGATTTTCTTTAAGTCCGCGAGCAAACCTTCGGTCAACGCGACCGCAGCACCTGCATAAATGTCGATGGCAGGCCGCTGCATCGCCGCGAGCACGGCATCGGGAATAACGGTGGGGCCAGGGATTGCGAGAAATTCACGGCCTGCGGCGACGGACATGGAGTGACTCTTGGAAAAGTGAATGTTCGCCGCGCGAAAGCGGCCAATCGCTAACTAGCACATCCCGGCGCTGCGAAAGATCACGATTGTTGATGGAATCTATCAACGCTGGTGCGCGCAATAAAAAATGCCCGGCACAAGGCCGGGCATTTTTCCAAGAGACAGGCGGATTTCAGTTATCCAAGAAGGAGCGCAGCTTCCGCCTTTTTTAATTGTCCAGAAAACTTCTCAGTTTTCTGCTGCGGCTCGGATGCTTCAGCTTGCGCAATGCCTTCGCCTCGATCTGACGGATGCGTTCGCGCGTCACCGAGAATTGCTGGCCGACTTCTTCCAGCGTGTGGTCGGTGTTCATACCGATGCCAAAACGCATACGCAGAACGCGCTTACTCCTGACAACCTTTTTCAAGATAGCACGTACGTAGCTCGCACTATTTTTACGTCATGGCTAGACAATCTTCAACCATAGGTAGATTGTGTCAAAAATTATGTATGTGTTGGGGGGTGTGCAATGCGTTGTTTAGCGGGACTAACATTTGCTGCGCTTTGCTTAGGCGGCTGCGGCTCAATAATCCCGAAGCTCGAAGAAGACGGCATCGCAATTTCGGAGATTGTTGAACGTGTGAAGTGCGAACTCGCATTCGCGGTGCCCGACCTTCGAGGAAATTATCCTTCTGGGAATTACCAATGGATCAAGTACTGGACGGCGAAAGTCGAACTAACGCTTGATGTGAACGATCAAGCTTCGATCAAGCCTAACTCCAGCGTCGTCGAACCCATGACTCAAGTCGTACTTCCTGGGGTTGGGACGTTCTCAAGAATGTTTAGTGTCGGATTCGGTGGAGAATTGACCGAACAAGCCATCCGCACCGAAAAGCTCAGTTTTACATTGTCGGTGAAAGAACTAACGGAGAGCCGAGACCGTGCTCGCTGCGTCCTTCCCCAAAATATGGGCCTTATGGGTAATCTCGGCCTCGGCGAATGGATATGACCTGCTCCCCTTAAA
>CAMBBO010000094.1 GCA_945862935.1 Pseudorhodoplanes sinuspersici
GGACGGATTCCGGTGATCGGCGTCCCCTCTGCCTCGGCGCGCGGCGGCGAGCACAGCGACCCTGCCGCGTATCATCTCTATTGCATCGACGGAGAAGCTGGCGCGTGGCGCTGCGAAGCGATCACGCGCGGATTGCGGAGCGGCACGGACGGGATCGGCGAGATTACACGCCGGATGCTGACTGAAGGTTAGGGCTTCGCGAGCAGCACAGCGGCTGCGAGGATCGCGAACACGCCGATCAGGACGCCAAGAACGAACGCGCCGAACGCCCGCCATCCGCTGCGCCTTGGCGGCGCCCGGCCGGTGTCGATCGTGTCGGCCAAAGCGCGTTCGCGTTCCACAAGGCGAGCCGCGACGTAGCGCGTCACGGCTTCGGCCATGTCGGCGACGTTCGGCGTTTCCAGCAGCACCTTGCGGCCGAAACGGGTGTCCTGCACGAAACGATAGATGCGCTTGTCGCGTCCCATCGCGACATGCGTCGTCACGTCGATCCACAATCGGGGAACTTCGCCTTTGCTGACGCCACGGTCGAACAGTTCAACCTCCGGCGGAATATCGGCGAACACCGGATCGAGCGCATCGTTCAGCAATTCGAGGCGGGCAGCTTCGGCGTCACGCAAATCGACCACGACGCCCGTGCGCTGCGCGGTTTCAATCCGGGCCTGCCGGATCGCATCCTTCAGCCGATTCGGCGGCACCGGCGCTGCTTCAGCCGCCGCAGCCGCCTCTTCCTTTTTCTTTCGTCCCCACATGACGCAACCCTATCATTTCGCGCGCCGGGGTAAAGCGCAGCGCGATACCGCGCTGTTCAAAAAGCGGCGGCTGTTGTTTTTGAGATCGGCCGCTTGTCGCTTTCGCCAAGTGCAGCGACATTACCGTCCGTGAGCGATTCCCTCCCCGACAGCGCGCAACGTGTTCAGATGGCCGCAGCACAACTCGGCCTCGACATTGCCGTTCGCGAAATGGCGCACCCGACCCGCACCGCGGAGGAAGCAGCCCTCGCCTGCGGCGTCACGGTTGGCCAGATCGTGAAATCGCTGGTCTTTCTGGGCAGCACGAGCGGCAAGCCCTATCTGCTCCTCGTGTCAGGCAGTAATCGCGTCAACGAAAAGGGCGTTGCCGCGCATCTCGGCGAAACGCTCACGCGGCCCGACGCAGCAACAGTGCGCGACCTGACAGGCTACGCCATCGGCGGCATTCCACCCTTCGGCCACGCGGCAATGCTTGCAACGTCCATCGACCGCGACCTGCTGCAATACGATGTCGTATGGGCTGCCGCCGGAACGCCGCGCGCCGTGTTTCGTGTCGATCCCAACAAGCTTCAGGCAGCGACGGGTGCAGTCATCATCACGGTAACCTGACACTGCGGCTTTGAACAAAGCCCATGTAAACTCGGCATATCCTTTGAATAAGCTGCCGTTTCACGGGCAATCCTCAGACCTTGTTAAGTCCGGGCGGCTAAGCTGCGCGCATATTCATTCAGAAATGAATCACAGCGCCCCGCTCGACGCCGGTTTCAGTTTTCAGTGTCGGAGTTGCATCATGCGAAAAGCATTGCCGGAAAAAATGTTCTTGGATGCCGAACAGTCGCGGCTCGGCACGTTGTGCAACTGGGTGCTCGACAATGAGGTCACCCAAATCCAGATGAGCGAACGGCAATTCTGGAACTTCGCAAAGCTTCAGCCGGTCGCGGAAAAGCCCTGGACGACATTCATGGGCCGTCCGGTCACCGTGCCGAACATGCCCGAAGCCGCCCAACGTTGCCTTGGGATCATGGATAAGCAGCATCCGGGCGTCATCTAAGTCCCAGTTCAGACGCAGCGGCCGCCGTCCACCTCCACGATATTGCCCGTCACGAATTCCGCTTCGGCGGTCGCGAGGAACAACGCCATGTTGGCGATGTCCTGCGGTTGCGCGAGACGGCCAAGCGGCACGGTCGCGACGAATTTATCGCGCTGCCCCGGCGCATTGCCGAGGAAGGTCGGAAGCAGCGGCGTCTCGGTCGCAACCGGCGCGATGGCCGTGACGCGGATCTTGTCTGGTGCAAGTTCGACCGCGAGCGTCTTGGTCAGGTTATGCACCGCGCCCTTGGTGGCGCTGTAGGCGGACAGGCCGGGGCGCGGCCGCAGGCCTGCGGTCGAGCCGATGTTGATGATCGAACCGCCACCGGCTTTGCGTAAGTGCGGGATGACCGCCTGCGTCATCATGAACAGGCCTTTCACGTTCACGTCGAATACGCGATCGAAATCGTCCTCGGCGACATCCAGCACCGGCTTGTTGACGTGGCTGATCCCGGCATTGTTGACGAGAATGTCGATGCCGCCGAACGCCTTGATCGTCGCAGCAACAGCAGCGTCGATCTCCGCGCGCTTGACGAGATCGCAACGGATCGCGATTGCATTTCTGCCAATCTCGCCCGCGACCTTGCGCGCAGCGTCCTCCTGCATGTCGAGTACGCCGACCTTCGCGCCCTCGCGCGCGTAGGTTTCCGCGATACTCGCCCCCATGCCGGAACCCGCACCAGTGATCAGCGCAACCTTGTCTTTCAAGCGCATATTTCCTCCCACAGCCTTTCCGGCCGAATCGGTTATCGTTGGAACGAACGTCTTTCAGTCATCATAGCGGGCGCCGATGAAATCGATCCACTGTGTTCTGGGCATGAGTATCCTGCTCGCCATGTCATGCGCCAATACCGCGCAGGCGCAGGACAACGCCTTTTGCCCGCTGCTGAAGCGCGCCATCGAAGCCAAGCCGAAGGGATTTGCCAATCTCAAGGTTAAACCGTTCCACGGCAGCACCAAGGAGTGGGACGCGCGCGTAAAACTTCCCGGCACGCAATTCTGCCGCGTCGATCCGAACCGCAAGATCTTCAATTGCTGGGCGACCGGATTGTCTGCGAGCTGGACCGCGGAACAATCCGCAGCGCTCAAGGCGAATCTCACCACTTGCCTCGGCCAGCCCGCAGCCCCTGAGAAAACTGACGACATGGCGGCAAGCCGCCGCACACTTCTGGCGTGGGAAAGCGATGGCGCACGCATCGAACTCGTCACGCGCGTCGGAAAGGCCAAGCCCGAGAAACATTCTGTTTTCGTCTATGTGCGCTAGTTAGCGCGCACCGATCCCAAATTCTTTGCCCCACGCCAAACCATCTTCGGTCTTGCCTCGCGGGTTATATTCGCAAGCGATCCGGCCGCAATAGCCGAGCCTATCGATCGCGCGATAGATTTCCAGGAAATTCACTTCGCCTTCATCCGGCTCGTGACGCTCCGGCACCGAAGCGATCTGCACATGCCCGACCACGGGGAAATTTGCCTCGAAGCGGCGGATCAAATCGCCACCCACGATCTGCGCGTGATAGAAATCGAATTGCAGCCGCACATTCGGCTTTCCTATTTTCGCGATAAGATCGGCACCGTGCTCGGCGCGATTGAGGAAATATCGCGGCCGGTCGCGCGGATTGATCGGTTCGATCAGCACGGTGATATTCTTTTCCGCAGCCATGTCCGCCGCGCGGCTGATATTGGCGATGAAGGTGCGCTCGGCCGCAGCCCGGTCGTCCACCATCCCCGCAAGCGCATGGATCCCGCTGCCGCCCATCGTGGTGATGTATTCGAGCGATTGCGCGAACAGCACGTCGAAATCGCGCTCGCGCCCGGGAATGGCGGCAACGCCGAACTCGCCCTCGCGGCCCTTCCAGGTATTGATCCCGAGCATGGTCAGCTTGTGCTTGTCGATTTCCGCGCGCAGCGCGCTTGCAGGCACGTCATAGACAAACTGCCCTTCAACGGCAGTAAAGCCGCAGGCCGCCGCCGCGCCGAAACGCTCGATCAACGGGCGCTCGGTGAACAGGTATCCGAGATTGGCAGCAAAGCGAGGCATGCGTGATATTCCTGACAAGAACTTGCGCGCGGGCGTCTTCCCCTATTCATTAGCGGCCTCTTTCTCTTCCGGCCACCATCTCAGCGGACAAAAATCATGAGCGCGAACGACGCCTTCCACATTGCCGTGATCGGTGGCGACGGCATCGGGCCGGAAGTGACAGCCTCCGCGCTCGAAATGCTCAAGGTGGTTGAGTCGACGACGCCGGGACTGAAATTCCGGTTCACCGAAGCGCCCGCAGGCGCAATGCTCTACAAGGAAACCGGCAACGCGCTGCCGGAATCGACCGTGCGGCTGTGCGGCGATGCAGACGCTGTCCTGCTCGGCGCATGCGGATTGCCGGACATTCGTTATCCCGACGGCACCGAAATCGCGCCGCAGGTCGAACTGCGTTTCATCTACGATCTTTATGCCGGCGTGCGCCCGTGCCGCCTGTTGCCCGGTGTGCCAAGTCCGATCGTCGGAGCGACCGAGAAAGGCATCGACCTCGTCGTGATCCGCGAATCGACCGAAGGGCTGTTTGCCTCAATGGGCAAAGGCATCGTGACGAATGAGGAAGCGCGCGAGACGATGGTGATCACGCGCAAGACCTCGCAACGACTGTTCGATTTCTCGCTCAAGCTCGCGCAGCGCCGCAAGGGCCGTGGCGGCAAGAGCCTTGTCCATTGCGTCGACAAGGCGAACGTGTTTCGCGCTTTCGCCTTCTTTCGTAAAATTTACGACGAACGCACCAAGGCGTTCCCGGACATCAAAGCGGATCACATCTACATCGACGCCTGCTGCGCGGCGCTGCTGCGCAAGCCGTGGGATTTCGATGTGCTGGTAACCGAGAACATGTTCGGCGACATTCTCTCCGATCTCACCGCGGGCCTCGTCGGCGGCATGGGCATGGCGCCGTCCGCGGACATCGGCGACAAATATGCCGTGTTCCAGCCCTGCCACGGCACCGCGCCCGACATCATGGGACAGGGCAAGGCCAATCCGACCGCCATGCTTTTGTCGGCAGCGATGATGCTGGAATGGCTCGGCGACAAGCACGAACATTCGCCCGCAAAGGATGCAGCACAACGCATCGAAAGAGCGGTCGACAAGGCGTTCGCGGGCGGGCTGAAGCCCATGGAATTCGGCGGACCGGATGGCACGGCGGGCGTCACCAAAGCCGTAATTGCTGCGCTGAATTAGGCCGCTTTCGTCCCTCGTACGGAAAAGTGGGACGGCGTTGAAGCAAGCCCCCGTTAAACGATGGGCAGGATTGCAGGCGCGGTTATTTTTGTAACTAGCGGATTTATCACAATTATTTAGAGTGGGCTATTGCCCATTACTGGCCACACAAAATTTGTGGGCTGTTTTGTGGTTGATTCATACCCACCTCCCGGATCGACTTCCTCAAAAGGCGGATGGCGGCGCAAAGCCGCCGCGTGGGGAAACACTTTCGGGAGACGCGCGATGAACGCGCAGGATCTGCTGCAGGAAATATCCGACTATTGCCGTCAAACCGGATTGGCCGAATCCACGTTCGGCCGCCGCGCAGTGAATGACGGCAAGCTCGCAAGCCGGCTCCGCAACGGCGGGCGCATCACGACAGAAACTCTCGACCGCATCCGCTCCTTCATCGCGAGCAATCCCGGCGCGGACGGCGCGCGCCCAATGGTGATCGAGCGCCCGCTCCGCACAACAGCCGCGCAATCGGCCATCGCCCTTGCCCAGCAGGGCGCGGAAGACCCCCAGCGCAATTTCCGCTTCTTCGACAACCGGCAGAAATATCTGCTGTTCGTGAACACCTGCAGCGAAAAGTGGGTGGTCGCCAACCGCGTGTCGCTCGAACTCGCCAACATTCATCCGCGCCCGCCCGCGGTGCGCGTGTTCGATGCCGGCGTTGGCGATGGATCGGTTCTGACGCGCGTGATGCGCTCGATGCACGACAAATACCCGACCATGCCGTTCTATATCGTCGGCAAGGAGATCAGCCTCGAAGACATCCGCCTCACGCTGCAAAAGGCCGCCGACCGTTTCATGGAGCATCCTTCAACGGTGCTCGTGCTGACCAATCTCGCTTACGCCGACGCGCCGTGGCTTGCGGTGAAATCTGTCAGCGCCGCGACAAGCTTCGTGTGGCACGACCTCGCGCTCACTGGAAATACCGCGCATCAGTTCGAGGAACAGATCACCAATCTTGAGGATTTTCTCTCGCAGAACTGGAAGGCAGGCGTCAGCGCCAAGACAGGAAATCCGGTTTACGAGCGCCCCGTCGTACTCGTGATCTACCGCTCCGATCACAAATTCCTGCTCGATCCAATCATCCCGAAACCCGGCGGCACGCAGGCGAATTACGATCTGGTCATCGCCTCGCAGCCGTATCGGGCGCGCGCCTCGCTCGACTTCAAGGCCAAGCGCGTGATCGCGCCGCTGTCGCGCGCGCTCGGGCCGGGCGGACGGCTCATCGCGATCCATTCGCACGGCAACGATCCGGGCATGGAAATCGTGCACAAGGTCTGGCCGCAGGATCATCCTTTCATCCACGACCGTCACCAGATCATGCGTGCGGTGAAGCAGGATCTTGGGCCTGCCGGGCGCGACCTGAATTTCAACGCCTATGCCGATAACCGTTCGCTGTTTCGCTACGACATGCACACGCTGCCATCGGAGGTATCGGCCTCGATCGGCACATCGACCTTGCTCGCAGCGTGGAACGCCGCCATTTACGTGGCACAGATCGAGGACGACCGGCTTACCGAAGTCGTTGCTGACGGCCGTTATCTCGACGCCACGCGCGAGGTGCTCCGCAAGCATGGCGGGCTTTGGTTTCATGACGAATCTTTCGTCATCTCGCGGCGGCGGGAATGACTATGCTGTCGCCCGCGCGCAACCCCATCAATGACGAGAGCGATCAGGCCATCGCCGCGATCGCGAAATTCATGCGTGGCTTCTCGCTCGAAGCAACCCGCCCGACCACCGCGGACATCGAAGAGCTTCGACGCGCGGCTCCTGCGGGCACACAAGTCTATCTGAGCGCGCTGCCCAGCCGGGCATTGGCGGAAACGGTGACGAACGCAGTTGCGATCCGCGCCGCCGGCTTCGTGCCGGTGCCGCACATTGCCGCGCGCAACATCAAAAGCCGCGAGGAACTTACCGACTTTGTCGCGCGACTGTCTGAAGGCGCTGCGGTGCGCCGCGTGCTGGTTATCGCGGGCGACCGCGAGCGGCCAGCGGGGCCCTTCACCGACGCACTCGACGTGATCGAGAGTGGAATTCTGCAACAGCATGGCATTACAGAGGTCGGCGTTTCCGGTTATCCGGAAGGCCATCCGCGCATTGCATCGGCGGCGCTCGATCTGGCGCTTACTGCAAAAGTGGAAGCCGCCGAGCAGAGCGGGCTTAAGGTTCACATCGTCACGCAATTCGGCTTCGACGCAGGCGCGATCCTTCGCTGGATCGAACATCTGCGCGATTTGGGTTTCGAACAGTCGGTCAGCATCGGCATGGCGGGGCCTACCGATCTTGCGACGCTCTTGCGTTTCGCCGCGCGCTGTGGGGTACGCGCTTCGGCAGGAAGCGCCGCGCGGCAGGCGGGTTTGCTGAAGAAACTATTCGCTGTGAGCACGCCGGACGCCATCGTACGGACGCTCGCGCGGAGTGGCCTTGGCGGCGTCACTCCGCACTTTTACTCGTTCGGCGGACTTGGCGCCGCAGCGCGCTGGACTTCAGCCACGGCGGACGGCCGAATCACGCTGGAAAACGGCGCGGGCTTTTCCGTCACCCCGCCGTAAACGTCATTTCGCTGCGACGCGCGGGATGTATTTGGCAAACGCTTCAAGCTGCTGCTTGACGAAATTGCGCGTCGTCTCGTCGCTCAACTCGCCCTTGTCGTTGAATTTCGAAGCGCAGTTACCGACGAAGATTTCCGGCTTGTTCAGCGTGAAGGCATCGAGAAAGATCATCGTCTGGCGCAGGTGATACTGCATGCGCGCGCCACCAACCGGACCCTGCGAGCATGACTGCAAAGCGACCGGTTTCCCAACAAAGGGCTGCTCTTTCAGACGCGAAAGCCAGTCGAGCGCGTTCTTCAATCCACCGGGGGTCGAGAAGTTGTATTCCGGCGTCACGATGATGACACCATCGGCCGCACGAATGGCGTCGGCCAGCGCGTTGACCGGCACCGGAAACCCCTGCGCCTGAATGTCCGCGTTGTAGATCGGGAATTCTGCGAAGGACGGCGCTTGCTTGATCGACATGCCCGCCGGCGCGAGCGACGGCAACACATCCAACAGCATGTGATTGAAAGAGCCTTTGCGCAGGCTGCCGCAAATCGTGAGCACGTTCGCCATATTGAACTCCTGTCAAAATCCGCAGGCGAATTTGCGCGCGGCTAGAAAATTTCCACCTTCTGGATGCGCGCACCATCGACGCCCGCCTCGCGCGCGGTGGCAACAAGCGCATCCCAGGTTTCCTGCGGCAGCGAAATGCCGTTGGCGCGGCGATCCGCGCGTTTTGCCAGTTCGGGCTCGCCCGGAATGAGAATGGGTTCGTCCGCGTTCACCCGTTTGGAATCCTTGATGTACTTGATGAAGCGCTGCATTTCGCCCGGAAAAAATTCTTCGGGATCAACGACCTTCGGATCAATGTAGATTGAGAACATGCCCTGCGACCACGGCCGGTCTTCG
Organism: Pseudorhodoplanes sinuspersici; assembly: GCA_945862935.1. Classification (GTDB taxonomy): domain Bacteria; phylum Pseudomonadota; class Alphaproteobacteria; order Rhizobiales; family Xanthobacteraceae; genus Pseudorhodoplanes; species Pseudorhodoplanes sinuspersici_A. The sequence goes on from CAMBBO010000094.1 coordinate 8,541, forward strand.
AGCGAAGCGCCGTTGCCGGTCAATGCGCCGCCGAGCGTCTCACACATGAAAGCCAGACCCGAACCCTTGTGCTCGCCGAATGCACGGATCGCGCCCTTGCCATGACGATAGTTGCGCGGCGTTTTCTCGTCGTAAGGGCCATACAGCACATGCGGATCGCCGCTCATCTTTCCTTCAAGGTCGATCAAGGCGTCGTCGGGAATTTTCTTGCCGCCCTGGCTTGCGACAAGCACTTTGCCTTCGGCGACCAGCGATGTCGCGAAATCGAGAATGATCGGATCGCGGCCCGGCAGCGGAATTCCGATGCAATACGGCGCGGTCGAGAAACGCTTGTCGACAGCACCGAACGGCGCAACCAGCGCACTGCCGACCACGTTGACAAAATGAATGGACACGATGCCCGCAGCCGCAGCCATCTCGCCCCATTCGCCGACGCGCCCGACATGACCCGAATTGCGAAGCCCGATCGCCGCAAGGCCCATCGCCTTGCACTTTTCGAGACCGATCTCGACCGCCTGCGGTGCGGTGCTTTGGCCGAAGCCGAATTGCCCGTCGAGGATCGCAAGCACCGGCGTATCGACCACGCGCTTGACCTTGCGGTCCGCGTGGATCGCGCCCTCGGCCTTCCATGAGACATAGCGGGGAACGCGGGTGACGCCGTGACTGTCATGGCCCGCGAGATTTGCGCCGACGAGGCAACGCCCGATGCGCGCGCTTTCGTCTTGCGAACATCCCGCGGCAACAAAGATGTCGCGCACGAAGTCGGTCAACATTTCGGCTTTGATTTTCGGCATTCCGCTCCCCGCGACGCTTTTGTTATCGAATGCTGTAGCACACCGTGGATCGGCAGCAATGCGTGCCGCTCAACCCTGCTCGTCGGCCACCGGATTGCGAAGAATGCCGACGCCCTCGACTTCGATCTCGCAAACGTCACCGCCCTTCATCCAGACCGGCGGCTTGCGCGCATGCCCAACACCCGACGGCGTTCCGGTCACCAGCAGATCGCCCGGTTCGAGCGTCATCGCCTGCGTGACATAGGCGATGGTTTCGGCAACCGGGAACATCATGTTGTCGGTATTGTCCGACTGCATCACTTGTCCGTTTAACCGGCTCTGGATTTTCAGACCCTTGCCGGCGCGCGGCAACTCGTCGGCGCTGACCATCCATGGCCCAAAGCCACCGGTGCGGTCGAAATTCTTGCCGAGGTCCCACTGCGTCGTGCGGCGCTGGTACTCGCGGATCGAGCCTTCGTTGAAGCACGACCAGCCCGCGATGATGTCAGGCGCATCGGCCAAGCTCACATGCTTGGCCCGCTTGCCGACGATCGCAACGAGTTCGGCTTCGTAGTCGAACTGATCGGAGACGCGCGGGCGGATGATCGGCGACAGATGCGGCGCAATCGACGTCACCGTACGAAGAAAGATGGTCGGAAATTTCGGAATGTTGTCGCGCTGCGGACCTTCCTTGACGTGGTCCATGTAATTCAGGCCAAGACACACAATCTTGCCCGGCCGCGTCACCGGCAATCCGTACACGATGTCTTTCAGCGGCCGGCGCGCCGATGCCGGCGCGCGCTTTGCAAGATCGGCAAGCGGCGTTAAATCTCCCCGGTTTTTTCCAGCACGGCACCGAGATCGGACGAAAGGTTTGCGTCCACGGCATTCAGGTCGATCACCTGATCGCCCTCGATTAGGCCGAGCCGGGGCGAACCGGCCAAGAGAAATCCAACGATTTTCATGAAGCGATCCCGGGATGAAACCCGCGTCAGGCGGGAATGAAATGTGCGCGAAGCTTGTCGCGCGCCTTTTGTCCCGCCGCAAGGTCCCATGCGTTGATAATCGCGAGCCGAAATCCGCCCGGCGGCATGGCGTGCAGCGCGGGGTCCCAAGGGTTGATATTTCTCG
>CAMBBO010000095.1 GCA_945862935.1 Pseudorhodoplanes sinuspersici
GTACATCATGTCGAGGCCGCGCGCGCCGACCTTCGGCATGTAATTCGTCATGATCTTGTAGCGGCCTTTCGGCATCACCGGGATGTCGGCGCGCGACCAGTCCGGCGTCATGCCAAGCCCGAGAAATCCAATGCCGAGCGGGCGGGCGACTTCTCGCACCTGCGCCAGATGCGCCATCAATTCGGAATTGGTCTGGTGGATATTTTCCACCGGCGCGCCGGACAACTCGAATTGCCCGCCCGGTTCCAGCGAGATCGCGCCGCCGCCGGTCACGTCGAACAGTCCGATGATGTTGCTGCCATCCATGATCGGCTCCCAGCCGAGCAGGTGCTGCATCCCTTCGAGCAAGGCGCGGATGCCGTGCGCGCCTTCATAGGGGACGGCGCGATGACCTTCGACCGTGAACACGAATTTCTCGTGCTCGGTGCCGATACGGAAATCCGCTTTTGGCTTGGAGCCCGCTTCGAACCAGCCGACGAGTTCGTCGCGGCGCTCGATCGGCGTCATGTCGATCTGGTCACGGGCCATAGTCAGTCCGGATTGGAAAAGGTCGCGACCATATACGCGGCTTTGGTGAAAGGGCAATGCAGCGGGCAGAACGATACCCCCTGCGCGTCGTAGCAGCCCTGCAAATATGTGCGTCGCTTTACAATTTGCGAGTCGCGGCAAATCGGACATAAAGCGGCGATGTCGCCCGCGTCCCCGCCCGCCAAGTTCACCCTCCGACAATATCTGGAAACCTTCGCCATCGGTGGCGTCGGCGGGATGATTTTTGGGCTATCCGGCCTTCCAGCCGGCTGGCTGTCGGGTTCGATGCTGTTCGTGGCCGTTGCCGCCCTGAGCGGGCGGCGGACGGCTTTTCCACACTGGCTCGCCCGCGCAATCTTCATCATCATCGGAATTTCGCTTGGCGCCGTGGCAAGCCCGGAAACGCTGCGTGGTATCGCGGCGTGGCCGCTCAGCATCGCAACGCTTGGCGTGTCGATCATACTCGCGACGATTGCATCGACGGTCTATTTGCAGCGCGTGCATCGCTGGGACCTGATGTCGGCCTATCTCGCGTCCGTGCCGGGGTTGCTGACACAGGTGCTTATCATGGTCACGCAAACCCATGCGGATGCACGCGGCGTGATCATCGTTCAGATCGTCCGAATCGTTATTCTCGCCATCGGGGTTCCGCTCGGGATTGGCATGCTCGGCCTTGCCGGTTCGCCGCCACCGCACGTTGTCATCAACTTTCAGGATTCCATTTTCGAGCTGCTGATTCTCGTGATCCCCTCGGTCGCGGGCGCGTTCGCGCTGCATGCGCTGCGCTTTCCCGCAGGCTGGCTGTTCGGCGCGATGATCGTTTCGGTGGTCTTGCACGGCGCAGGGATCGTGAGCATCGGCCTGCCGTGGTGGGTGGTCGCCGCCGCGATGTGCGGTCTGGGAACGTTGAACGGCACGCGCTTTGGCAATACGACGATCCGCCAACTGCTCGATTATCTCGCAGCGTCGGTGGGTTCATTCATTGTTGGGGCGGTAACCGCGAGTATTTTCGTGGTCGGCCTCGTGTGGTTTCTCCGCCTGCACCCGGCCGATCTCGTGGTGTCGTTCGCGCCGGGCGGTCTCGACGTGATGATGATCCTCGCGCTTGCGCTGCACCTCGACCCGGTATTCGTCGGCGCACATCATCTTGCGCGTTTTTTGCTGATTTCGGTATCGCTGCCGGTCGCGATCCGCGCGATCCGGCGCCGCATGCCGCCGCCCGATTCGATTTGAGTCTGGTTATTCCGCGGCCATCGCGCGGCGCAGCGGTAGGCCGAGTTTTTCCCAGACATCGACCAGGGCTTCCGCCAGCGCGTCGATCAGATGATCGTCGTGATACGGCGACGGCGTCACGCGCAGGCGTTCCGTCCCCTTCGGCACGGTCGGGAAATTGATCGGCTGGATGTAGATGCCGTGTTCGGTGAGCAGGAGATCGCTCGCCGCCTTGCACTTTTCCGGATCGCCGACAGCAATCGGGATGATGTGCGTATCGCTCGGCATCACCGGTAATCCGGCAGCGGTCAGCACGGCCTTGGCGCGCGCCACGCGATCCTGATGGCGGTCGCGCTCCCATTGCGAGGATTTCAGATGCCGGATCGAGGCCGCAGCGGCAGCGCAGATCGCTGGCGGCAACGCGGTGGTGAAGATGAATCCCGGCGCATACGAGCGCACGGCATCACAAAGGTCCGCGCTTGCCGAAATATAACCGCCGAAGCAGCCGAACGCTTTGCCAAGCGTGCCTTCGATCACGTCAACGCTGTTCATCACGCCGTCGCGCTCGGCAACGCCGGCGCCGTGCGGGCCATACATGCCGACCGCGTGAACCTCGTCGAGATAGGTCATCGCGCCGTATTTTTTTGCCAGATCGCAGATCGCACCAATCGGCGCCACATCCGCATCCATCGAATAAATGCTCTCGAACGCGATCAGCTTCGGACGGTCGCCCGCAGCCTTCAGCAATTCTTCGAGATGGACGAGATCGTTGTGGCGGAAAATCTGCTTGTCGCAGCCGGAGCGGCGAATGCCCTCGATCATCGAATTGTGGTTGTAGGCGTCGGACAGAATGAGACAGTCCGGGATCAGCTTCGCGATGGTCGCAATGCCGGTCTCGTTCGAAACGTAGCCGGACGTGAAGAGAAGCGCCGATTCCTTGCCGTGCAGTTCGGCGAGTTCGCGCTCAAGCTCGACCAGCGGATGATTGGTGCCGGAAATGTTGCGCGTGCCGCCAGCGCCAGCGCCCATGCGGGTCGCGGTTTCGACCATCGCCCCGATCACCTTCGGGTGCTGGCCCATGCCGAGATAATCGTTCGAGCACCACACGATGATGTCGCGCGGCCCCTGCGGCGAATGCCAGGTCGTGTGGGGAAAGCGGCCCGCGATGCGCTCGAGATCGGCGAACACGCGGTAGCGGCGTTCGTCGCGCAGGCGGTCGAGGGCGGTCGTGAAAAAGCGGCTGTAATCCATAGACTTGCCCTGAAGATGCTGGCGATGGCTGGCGTTGGGCCCCGGCCTCTTTTTAGAGGCGTTCCAGCCCGCTTGTCGAGCGTGTTAATCGCCAAAATCCGCCGAGAAATCTTTGATTTCGCTCAAGTCTGTTGAGAGACAGGGCAGCCATGCCGTCTTGCACGCAGGTTGCCGGTTTCAGTCGTATGACATATGACAACCGGAGCCATTGAGGAGTTGTCCATGAAAACCGGCGCCGTAACCCCGAGCGACCTTCAGTCTTCCGTCCTGTCCGTTCCGCCGCTCGCCCGGCGCGCCGATATGAAAATCGACCGCGAGCATAATGCGAAGCTTCTAGCGCATCTGCGCTCCGGCGGCGTTCGCACTTTCATGTATGGCGGCAACGCGAACCTCTACAACATGGGCGTCTCCGAGTTCGGCGAACTGCTTGAGCTGCTGCAATCGCTCGCCATCGACGGCGACTGGATGATCCCCTCGGTCGGTTCTGATTTCGGCAAGGCGATGGATCAAGTCGCGGTCGCGAAAAAATTTCCGTTCCCGACCGTGATGGTTCTGCCGAACCGCTTCCCGGCCAATCCCGCCGGCATCGCGACCGGCTATCGCAAGATCGCCGACGCCTACGGCAAGCCGGTGATCGCGTATGTGAAGGATGACGGCTTCATCGACGTGAAGGACCTGCACAAGCTCTACAAGGATGGCGTCATCTGCGCGGTGAAATACGCCGTGGTACGCGCCGACGATGCGCCGGATCCGTTCCTCGAAGAAATGCTGTCGGGCGTGGACAAGTCACGCGTGATCTCCGGCATCGGCGAGCGTCCGGCCATTTATCATCTGATGAAATTCGGCCTGTCCTGCTTCACGTCGGGATCGGTCTGCGTTGCGCCGCGTCTGTCGATGGCCTTGCTCGGCGCGCTGCGCCAGAACAACGTCGCGGAAGCCGAGCGCATTCGCTCGAATTTCATCCCGCTGGAAGACTTGCGCGACGGCATTTCCCCGCTGCGCGTGCTGCATGAGGCGGTTCGTCTCGGCGGCATTTGCGACACCGGCCCGATGCTGCCGTTCCTGTCCAACATCACCGATGCCGGACAGATCGCAAAAATCGAGCGCGCGGCGAAGGAGCTTCTTGCCGCGAATAACGCCGCGATGGCCAAAGCGGCGTAGCTGGCGGCCTGAAATCGTCACGAAAGCCCGCGGGACTGGTGTTCCGCGGGCTTGACGCAAGGCTTGATGATTGTGGCGCAGGCGGCTAATTAGCCCGCCATGCCAGACATCGTTAAACCCGACATGGCGCTGCGCGTGACGCACGCCGAACCCATCGCCGAAGGCATCCATCTGTTTGAATTCCGCCGTCCCGACGGTGGCGAGCTTCCGCCGTTTACGGCGGGCGCGCATATTCAAGTGCGCGTTCCGAACGGCCTGATCCGCAAATTTTCCCTGTGCAGCGATCCCGCCGACCGCACGATGTATGGCGTCGCGGTGAAGCGCGAGGAAACGGGACGAGGCGGCTCGATCAACCTGATCGACGACACCAAGGCCGGCGACGAATTGATGGTGTCGAAGCCGGTCAACGATTTCGGCCTGCCGCAGCGCGGCGACAATTTCATTTTTGTGGCCGGTGGCATCGGCGTGACGCCGATGATCGCGATGATCCACGAGCTTAAGAACAAGCCGGAAAAGAAATTCAAACTCTATTATCTCGGCCGCTCGCTGGAGACGATGGCGTTTCGCGACATGCTGTCCGCGCCGGAACTGAAAGAGCGCGTCGTCATCCATTGCGACGGCGGCGATGCGTCGAAGTCGTACGATCTTGCTGCTGTTGTTGCCGAGCGGAAAAACCGCGAGCATCTTTATTGCTGCGGCCCGCGCGGGCTGATGGCGGGCGTACGCGAAATGACCGCGCACTGGACGCCGACCTCCATCCACATGGAGGCGTTCAGCGACGCCGAGGCGCGGCGCGAAGGTGACACCGCATTCACCGTCAAGCTTGCAAAGTCGGGCGAAGTGATCGAGGTGCCGGTCGGCGTCACGATCATGGAGGCGATGCGCGCCAAGGGCCACGAAGTGCCGTCATCCTGCGAAACCGGCACCTGCGGCACCTGCAAGGTGAAATTGCTCGCGGGACAGGCTGACCATCGCGACCTGTTCCTCACCGAAAAGGATCGCACCGACAATGTCATGATCTGCGTGTCGCGTGCGGTGACACAAGAACTGGTGCTGGACCGCTAGGCGCGATTAGCGCGTCATTTCCGCTTGCACGAGTTGCCGCGTCACATGTGCTGGCGCAAAGTCGTGACGATACTGGCTCCACTCGTGCGACCAGTTGCTTCCCAACGCAGCTTCACGGATTGCGTCCATGCGCCAATTGTCCAGCCGCTCGCCGTTCGCTGCGACGTCCCGCGCAATCGATGCGTTCGCGATCGCGATGCCTTCGCTTTCCACGTCGCGCAAGAAGCGCGTTTGCGACGCTTCCGCCCAGCCGTAAGGAAAGCGCAGCCGCAATGCATTCCAGACCAGCTTGCCGCCATAGGCGCGAAGATACATTTCAGACAGCGCGTAAGCCGCGTTGCGCCGGCCGGCCTGCATGCAATCGTCGGTGATGTCTTCGCTCGCCGCGCAGACAGCGATCACATAGACGCGGAAATAGGGGGGCGGCAGGCGCGCCTCGATCTCCGGCGGAATTTGCTGCGCAAATGCCGTCGCGCTGACCGCGAGAATTGCCCCTGCGAGGAGGAATCGGATCATGCCGGGATGATCGCAAAAATCATGCCGGTCTGTCATCCGGGCAAAATACAAAAGGTCAGTTGAATTATGGGGGCGTGAATCGGATCAAACGCCATATTGGAACCGGCATTGATGCACGAGCATCGACATTTGCGGCATTAAAGGGCAGTTTCCGGCCAAGCCAGTTGCTTTGCTGGTCCGTGACCGGCGTGCGATTTTCGAGCATCGCCTTTACCTACCGTACCGGCTGGCGCATTGCCGCTGCCGGGCATCAGATTCTCACGCGAAAGCGAGCGTTATGTCCGACGTTGCCAAGGAAATTGTTGCGATGATCGCGGACAAGGCGAATCCCGGCCACGGCGAGGTGCGAATGACCGACTCGCTCACCGAGCTTGGCATCGATTCACTTGAGGTGGTCGAACTGACTTTTCTTCTGGAAGAGAAGTTCGACGTGGAAATTCCCTTCAACGCAAATTCGGACATCGAGGCGAAAACGGTGGCTGACTTGGTGAGCGCCGTGGAAGGTCTTGTCGCTGCCAAGGCGGCGCGGGCTTGAACAGGGTTGTCGTCACGGGATTAGGCGCTGTCTCGCCGGTTGGCCAATCGGTGAAGGATTACTGGTCCGCGCTTGTCGCGGGCCGGTCGGGACTTCAGCCGCCGCAAATCGAGCGCGGCGAAACCCTCACCACCAAGCTTGTAGGCCAAATCCGCGATTTCGATGCGGCTGCGCACTTTGATTCAAAGCAGATAGGCCTTCTCGACCGCGTGTCGCAATTCGCGGTGGTTGCAGCGCGCGAGGCACTGGCGCAATCGGGCCTCACACTCACGGACGAATTGTCGGAGAACGTTGCGGCGATCATCGGCTCCGGCTCCGGCGGTCAAGGCACGATGGACGATGGATTTCATCGCCTCTATGCCGAGGGTGCGACGCGCCTTCATCCTCTCAGCATTCCGCGCATGATGATGAGTGCTGCGGCAAGCCAGGTTTCGCTTCACTGCAATCTTAAAGGGCCGAGTTACGCGGTCGCCAGCGCCTGCGCGTCGGCGACACACGCGATCGGACAGGCTTTTCATCTCGTGCGTAGCGGAACGGTTACGGCCGCGTTGTGCGGAGGAACGGAATCCAGCATTTCGTTCGGCGCGATGAAAGGCTGGGAGGCGATGCGGATCATGGCGCCGGATGCGTGCCGGCCGTTCTCCCGCGACCGCAAGGGCATGGTGATCGCCGAAGGCGCTGCCGTGCTCGTTCTGGAAAATCTGGATCACGCGCGCAAGCGCGGCGCGGACATTCTTGCTGAGGTTATAGGCTTTGGCATGAGCGCCGATGCGAAGGATCTTACCGCGCCCGATCCGAACGGGATGGCGCGTGCGATCACCATGGCGATGAAGGACGCAAGCCTTGCGCCTGGCGACGTCGATTACGTCAACGCGCATGGCACCGGCACTGTCGCCAACGACGAATCCGAAACGCAGGCGCTGCATAAGAGCTTCGGCGATGCGGCGCGCAAGCTCGCAATCTCCTCGACTAAATCTGTCGTGGGTCATTCGCTGGGTGCTGCGGGCGCGCTTGAACTAGTCGCGGTCGTGATGGCAATGCGCGACGCAGTTGTGCCGCCGACGATCAATTATCTCGGGCCCGATCCTGCCTGCGATCTCGATTATGTGCCGAACGAAGCACGCTCGATGCCGGTCAATGCCGCTTTGTCCAATTCATTCGCATTCGGCGGGCTGAACGCGGTTCTGGCCGCACGTTCGTTCAAGGGCTAGCCGCCCTCGACGGTGCGCCGGTACGCCTGCCCATCCGTCTTGCCCGCGCGGCACGAACGGGGTCATATGCGCCGGGGCATTGACCGGGAAGCCAACCATGTTGCGACTGACACTGCATTTTTCCGCTCTGCTTGCCGCACTTGTGCTTTTCGCCGACGGCGTAAGCGCGCAGCCGCGGCCGCCGCGCGATGTCGGCGACCAGCCCGGCCTCGTGCCGAACGAGGTGGACGAGGAATTGCCGCCTGAATTGAAGCGCCAGATGGTGCTCTATCGGACCAATGAAGCGCCCGGCACGATCATCGTGCACACGTCCGAGCGGTTTCTGTATCTGATACAGCCCGGCGGGCGGGCGCTGCGCTACGGCATCGGCGTCGGGCGCGACGGCTTCCAGTGGCAGGGCATGCAGAAGATCACGCGCAAGATGGAATGGCCGGACTGGACGCCGCCGCCGGAAATGATCGAGCGCCAGCCTTATCTGCCGCGCTGGATGGCGGGCGGGGCAGGCAATCCGCTCGGCGCGCGCGCCATGTATCTCGGCGCAACTGTCTATCGTATCCACGGCACCAATCTGCCGCAGACCATTGGCAGCGCCGTATCGTCGGGCTGCTTCCGTCTGGTCAATCCCGACGTTGTCGATCTTTACGACCGCATTCCTGTCGGCACCAAAGTGATTGTGCGTCAGCAGCCTGAATTGTGATTGCAAAAAAACTGCAACGATAACCAAAGACGTTTGAGGGGGAATGCGATGGGCCGCTTGTTCGGGTGGAATTTCCGCACCGGGTTGATGATCGGTTGCGCGCTCGCAATCGCGATTGCCGCGGGCTTCATCACTTACGAGAAATACGATTCGAACACGCTGAAGCGCACGCTCCGCCGCGACGCGGTGTATTGCGGCGTTTCGACCGGCCTGCCGGGCTTCTCCAGTTCAGACTCGAATGGCAACTGGTCGGGCTTCGATGTCGATTTCTGCCGCGCCATCGCCGCGGCAATCTTCGACGATCCGAAAAAGGTGAAATTCGTTCCACTCAATGCCAAGGAACGATTCACCGAGCTTTCACGCCGCAAGGTGGACGTGGTTGCGCGTAATTCGACATGGACGATGTCGCGCGAAACCGAATACGCGCTGAATTTCGCGGGCGTGTCGTATTACGACGGCCAGGGCTTCATGGTGCCGCACGCGCGCAACATCACCTCCGCGCTCGAACTCGACGGCTCGTCGGTCTGCGTGCAGTCCGGCACCACGACCGAACTCAATCTCGGCGATTATTTCCGCGCCAACAATATCAAGTACGAGGAAAAGAAGTTCGGCAAACTTGAGGAAGTTGTGAGCGCTTATAATTCCGGGCAATGCAACACTCTGAGCGCCGATGTCTCGCAGCTTTATGCGCTGCGGCTCAATCTCTCCAAATCCGGCGAGCATGATATCCTTCCCGACGTGATTTCCAAGGAGCCGCTCGCTCCGATCGTGCGCCAGAAGGATGACGACTGGTACCTGATCGTGAAATGGACGCTCTACGCGATGCTCAATGCCGAAGAACTCGGAATTAATTCGCAAAACATCGACGTCGCGCTGAAATCAAAAAAGCCGGACGTCATGCGCTTCACCGGCGCCGAGGGCGCGTATGGCGAGCAGCTTAATCTGTCAAAGGATTGGGCGCTGCGGATCGTGAAACATGTCGGCAATTACGGCGAGGTCTACGACCGCAATGTCGGCGCAGGATCGAAGCTCGGCATTCCGCGCGGACTCAACCAGCTTTGGACCGCGGGCGGAATCCAGTACGCGCCACCGATCCGGTAAGTTTTCATTAGCGATTGCAGTTCGCGCATAAGAGGCATGCTGCAATCCGCGATTGTTCGAGCGTCGTTCAAAACCCCTGAATTTGCTGGTGATTTGAAACTGCCCGCGCCCCGTCCGTAATATTGCGGAGCGGTCTGTTAACTTACAGGCAGGGCTGCCGCTTTATATTGCGATGCGAAGAGAGTGCGTGACCAGCGTGGGTCGCGCGGGGCTGCAGGCACGGCATTTTCGTTTCCGCGCAAGGAAGCGTTTACCGGATCGGCCGACGCCCCTGAACTTCGGCGCGATTGCTCGGTTGAGAGCAAGGCCGTCGGCAAACGTGAAAATGCGTGCAGCGCTGCACGGACGGCCTGACGGTCGAACGATGGCGCGTGCACGTCACTCAGGATGCGTGGAGATGGCTGAATGTAAAGTCACGGCGGAGGATGCGCGCATCGCAGCGCTCCATCGCTATGACATTCTCGATACTGAGCCGGAGGAAGCGTTCGACCGCATTACGCGGCTGACGCAGGCCGTATTGCAGGTGCCGATCGTAACGGTCACGCTGGTCGATCGTGAACGCCAGTGGTTCAAGTCGCATCAAGGGATGCCGGTGAGCGAAACTCCGCGTACGGATTCTTTCTGCACCTACACGATCCGCGACAAAGTTCCCTTCATCGTCGAAGACGTGCAAAGCGATCCGCGCTTTTGCGACAGCCCGCTGGTCACCGGCGAGCCGCATATTCGCTATTATGCCGGCATCCCGTTGCGGACCCGCGACGGGCACAACATCGGCGCCCTTTGTGCGATGGACACCAAGGTCCGCTATCTGAGCGAGGTGCAGATCCGTCTGCTGCAGGATCTGGCGCGCGTCGTGGTCGATGAACTGGAATTGCGCCATCTCGCTTCGACCGACAGTCTCACCGGAACGCTCAGCCGCCGCACGTTCTTCGATGTCGGGACACGGGACATGGCGCGCTCCAGGCGCGCGGAAACGGCACTCAGCTGCGCGGTGTTCGACATCGATCATTTCAAGGCCATCAACGACGCGCACGGTCACGCCATCGGGGATCAGGTCCTGCAGGACGTGCTTACGATCTGCCGCTCGAAATTGCGC
>CAMBBO010000096.1 GCA_945862935.1 Pseudorhodoplanes sinuspersici
AGCGGCTCAAGCGCCCGCCGGCCGGGAACGTCGGTTCGCACCATGAGGAAGGCAAGGATGGCTCCGAGCGGCACAGCGATTGCGGTCATGCCGCCCGCGACCAGAAGCGTCGTTCGGAACGCAAGCCAGAAATCGTCGTCGGTGAAGACGAAACGGAACGCTTCGAATGACAGCTTTGCGGATGTATCGAAAAACGGCGCGGTGAGCAGGCTCTGATAAAAAACGAGAGAAAGCGGCGCCAGCACGGCGAGCGCAGTGAGCAAGATCACCGCAAAGCGATAAATAGCGAGGACCATTACATCACCACGCGCGCCAGTCTGCTGCCGCCGCTATTATTGACCCTTTATCGCGGTCTGCCATTTCTTCAGGAAATCGAGCCGCTTGGTCTGGTCGAGGCCTTCGAGCAGCTTGGCGTCGATCGCGACCGGGCGAGCCTTGTCGCCGATGGCCTTCTCGACGCCCTTGAGTGTCGCCGGGCCTTCAACGTCGGCGCGCAGCGAATAAAGGTCCGCCTTGTTGGCGATGATGTCCTGCCCCCGCTTGGACAAAAGATAATCCAGGAACAGTCTGGCGGCGTTCGGGTTCTTTGCACCCTTGGAAATGAAGGCGACGCGCGACGTGACCAGCGTGTAGTCCTTCGGCGTGACAATTCCGAGGTTGGGATCTTTCTTTGAGCGGCTCAGTGCGTATGAGCCGAAAATGCCGTACGCGATGAAATGCTCACCGGAGGTGACGCGCTCAATCATGGCGCCTGCGCTGGTGTAGAGCTTGATCGATGTTTTGCCGAAAGCTTTGAACAGATCCCACGCCTGCGGAAATTCCTTCACGTCCTCGTTGCAGAAGAAATATCCGACGCCGGAACGCTCCGGATCGTAGGCGGTGATTTTGCCCTTGTAGAAGTCGGGTTTGGATTCGAGGAGTTTCAAAAGTGCTGCGTGATCCTGCGGCACGTCTTCGGGCGGGACGAGGCGCTTGTTGTAGACAAAGGTGATCGGTTCGTAGGTCGTGCCGTAAGCAAGATTCTGGAACACCGACCATTTCGGCAGGTTCGGAATTTCCGGTGACGCATAGCTCTCCGCTTTGCCTTCAGAAGCAAGCTTGACCTGAAGATCCATCGCAGAGGACCAAAGGACGTCGCCCGTGCCTGAGCCGGCGGCGAATTCGGCGATGAAACGGTTGTAAAGCTCGGTCGAATTGAGGTCGGAATATTCGACCTGCACGCCGGGATAGAGCGACTGGAAATCCCGGACCAGAGGGTTCGCGGCAACCGCGTCGGTCGTCGAATAGACGACCACTTTTCCTTCTTTCTTCGCGGCCTCGATGATTTTCGCATAGTCGGCCGGGTAACCTTGCGGGGCTTGAGCCTGCGCGGAATTGCCCGTCGAGAATGCTGCGACCGCGGCGATAGCTGCCGCTGCAAAGAAATGACGCATGTTTCCTCCGTGACCGGCTGGGCCGGGCTTGTTATGGGCCGCAGATGCGGCGGTTCGACGCATGTTAGCGGGGCGCCAGAGGCGCGCCTAGCCCTTCAGCCAGCGAAGCCGCCGGCATCGAGGAATGCGCGTTCCTCAGGCGTGGTTTCACGGCCAAGCACTGCGTTGCGATGCGGGAAGCGGCCGAAGCGGCGGATGATATCGGCGTGGATGTTCGCCCATTTCAGATTGTCTGGATCGCCGGCTGCGCTGTAGAGGGCGATGCCACGTTCCTGATCCGCGATGCTCTCCGAATGCTCGTAGGGCAGATAGAAAAACGAACGAAGTTTCGCATCAACCTTCGTGTCGTATCCATTCGCAACAGCGCGTTCGGCCACGCCGCGCGCCAGAGGATCGGTCGCAAAAGCACGTTTGTCGTTGCGGAACATATTGCGGGGAAACTGATCGAGCAGGATCAGGAGCGCGAGCGCGCCTTCTGCGCTGTCTTCCCACTGTGTCAGCTTTCCGGCGGCGGCTTCCTCATGCGTGCCGAGAAAGCGCGCGCGAATATCCGCGTCGAATGCTGCGTCCTTCTTGAACCATTTTTCCGGGCCGGCCTCGGACCAAAAGCGGACAACGTCTTGTGGAGCGATGTTCGTCATTGGTTACAGCCGCATCTTTCCGCCGCAAATTTCGTCGTACAGCGCTTTGTCGAGACGCACGAAGGCGCGTGCTTTCGGATCGTTGAAAAAGACCGGATCGGTGATGGCCGATGGATCGAAACCGTCGCGCACGAGGTCAATCTTTTTCTGCTTGAAGGTCGAAGTCATCTCGATGTTCTGACGCAGGCGCAGAAATACAGGCCGCGCATAGGGCGGCAGCGCATTCTCGATGTGACGGTAGAGACCTTTGAGATCGCAATGCTCGCACACGATCGCAGCCATTCCGGCACGCCCGTCGCGATGCGGAACGCGCACGCCATATACGGTCGCATCGGCGATGCCGGGGAACGGATTGATCGCTTCGGCCACTTCGGTGGTCGAGACGTTCTCACCGTTCCAGCGGAAGGTATCGCCAACGCGGTCGACGAAATAAAAATAGCCGTCGGCGTCCTTGCGCATCAGATCGCCGGTGCGAAACCACGCATCGCCTTTCTCGAACACGTTACGCAATATCTTGCGCTCATCGTCCTGCTTGTTGGCATAGCCTTCGAAACGCCCGCCCGGACGCGACGGATCGACCACGATCTTTCCGATCGCTTCGCCCGCTTCGTCCGGCGCGCATCGAACGCAATGGCCCTTTTTGTCTCGCACCGGCTGTTCGGCCTCGACGTCGAACTTCACGAGCTCAACCGGGAAGCGCGACGCAATATACCAGGGCAGGCGTCCGATCGCGCCGCTTTTGCCCTCGAAGTTGAACAGCAGCACGTTGCCTTCGGTCGCTGCGTAAAATTCGAGGATCAGCGGAATGCGAAAGCGCGTCTTGAACTCGTCCCAAATGTCCGGGCGCAGGCCGTTGCCGCACGCCAGCCGCAGGCGGTGGCTCGTTTCCTTCGGATGCGGTGGCGAATTGACGAGATAGCGGCATAGCTCGCCAATGTATTGAACGAGCGTGCAATCGTGGCCAACGATGTCATCCCAGAATTCGCGCGCGGAGAATTTTTCGCGGATGACAGTCGAACCGCCAGCGATCAGTAGCGGGCCGGTCGCAACGAGGCCGCCGACGGTGTGATACATCGGCAGGCAATCGTACATCCGGTCGGTCGCGCGCGTATCCATCACGCCAGCGAAACCGAAACAGGCGAGCATCACGCGATAATGATTGATGTTCGCTGCCTTGGGCATGCCGGTTGTGCCGGATGTGTAGATATAAAGCGCGCGATCTTCGATGGTCAGCGTCCGGCGCTCGTGATCGAGAAGTGCATCGCCCGGCAGCACGAGCAATTCCGTGTCGATGCGCGGCGCGTCATCGCCGCCGCCATGGATCCAGAGTTTGGGCGAAGTCTTCAGCAGCGGCTTGGTGCGCTCATAGGCGTCACGTAACTCCGAGGTGACGATGATGTGGTCGGCCTGCGCGACGTCGATGCAATGAGCAAGCGAGGCGCCGGTCAGATTGGTGTTGAGCAGGGCCATGATGCCGCCAACGCGCGTCACGCCAAGCCATGCCGCGAGATAATCCGGCCGGTTCGGCATCAGCAGACAGACCGCGTCACCCTTTTTAACGCCTTCGCGCAGCGCCCATCGCGAATAGCGGTTGGAGCGCGCGAACAGTTCCGCATAGGTAAAATTCTCACGCTCGGAGAGGAGCGCGGGCGCGTCGCCGTATTTTGCAGCGAGTTCTTCCAGCACATTCGGAAACACGCGCGTCGGATTGCGCCCGATATGCATCGTCTTGCGCAGGGCGCGCCATGCACCGCGCAGCGTGACGAAATCGCTTTTCAGCTTCTGGAAAGGACCCATGACCGTGAATGTATGAACGCGCGCTACAATCGGGGAGTCGCCCGCGCGTGGCAAGCGCCTCAGCGGTCGAAGCTGCCAAAGGGAACCAGCGGGTTGTCCGCGAGCGCTGTGCGGTCCGGCCGGTCCGGCGCAATCGCATTGCCGAGGAAGGCATCGAACAACTCGCGGATGGTCTGCGGCTCGATGTCGCGCACGATGAACACGATGCGGGAGCGGTGATCGTCGTCCGGCCAGGCGGCAAGCTGGGCCGGCGGATGGAAAACATGCTGTACGCCGTGGATCACCACGGGCTTGTCGGGCGTCTCCTCGATCTTCACGATCCCCTTCATGCGAAGGAGCTTCGGCCCGTGCATCGAGCGCAGAAGCTCGAAGAACAATTCCAGCGCAGAGGCCGAAATCGCGTTGTCGGTCGCAAGGCAGAACGAGCGGATGTGATCGTCGTGGCGGTTCACGTCTTGCGCGTGCTGATGATGGCCATGGTGATGATGGCCGTGTCCGTGGTGATCGTGCGGCTCGGCGGCAGCATATGATTCCTCCGATAGCCAGCGGCGCACGTCGGGATGCTTGCCGTCCGGGGTGTAAAGCCCGCAATCGAGCAGCCGGTCGGGAGTTGCTTCGCCGCGCGATGCATCGAGCAGCGTGGCAGCGGGATTGAGTGCGCGCAATCGTGAGAGGAGTTGATCCTTCGCAGCCTGCTGTTCCGGCGTCACGACAAGATCCGACTTCGTCAGAACGAGCCGGTCTGCAACGGCGGCCTGCTTCACTGACTCAACATGCGCGTCGAGCGTCGCGAGGCCGTTCACCGTGTCGACCAGCGTGACCACGCCATCGAGCCGGAAGCGCATCACCAGATAGGGATGCGTCATCAAGGTCTGCAAAACGGGAGCGGGATCGGCGAGGCCGGTCGTCTCCACGATGACGCGATTGAACGACAGGCGATTGTTGTCGAGATCGCGGACGAGCTTTTCCAGCGCATCGACGAGATCGCCGCGCACCGTGCAGCACAGGCACCCGCTCGACAGGATGACGACGCCATCGTCGACATATTCAACCAGAAGGTGATCGATGCCGATTTCACCAAATTCGTTGATGATGACGGCGGTGCCCGCAAGCGCGGGATCTTTCACCAGCGTATTTAGCAGCGTCGTTTTTCCGGCGCCGAGAAAGCCTGTGAGAACAGTGAGAGGGATCGGCGCAGCGGGCTTGCGCGCGCGCGGCGGCTCCTGCGTCACTGCGCAGCCGGTTTGGGAGCCGCGTGAGCCTTCGGGCGTGGACGCGGCAGCGGCACGTTCGCGACGCGCTGCGGCAAGGTTGCGGCGGCCGCTGGCGTAAACGCATTCGGCGTTGGCCAGGCTGGTGCTGTCGGCGCGAAAGCGGGTGCGTTCACAGTTGCGGCTGCTGCTGCGGGCGGGACGTCGGTTCCCACGGCGGCGACTTTCGCGCCCTTCGCGTTTTTCGGTGCGGACGCAGCCTGCTGCGCGTTTGGCGCAACCTTCGGCGGTCCGGCGAACACAACAATAGGCTCCATCGCGGGCGGCAGGTCTTGCAGCAAATCGGACGCCTTGATCGGTGCCGCGCGAAGGCTCGACAGCATCACCGCCTGATTGCTGTCGCCACCTGCGACCGGTGTTTCGCCTGCGTCATCGTCCTCGTCCTCCGACGGTGGGCGCTTGCGCTTCTTGCCGCAAATGTCGTCGCGCATGTTCGGCGGTGGCGCCGCGATCGGCTGGATGTCGTTCACGTTGCCAAGCGAAGGTGTCAGCCACGAAATCGAGCTTCCCTGAAAGCCGCGCTCAAGCATCATCGCGGCCTTGGTCGCGCGCTGCGATGACGAATAGGCACCGAGCACGACCGCGATCAGGCGCCTGTTGTTGCGCGTTGCGGATGCCACGAGATTGAAACCCGACGCACAGATGAATCCGGTCTTCATGCCGTCGGCGCCGGGATAGCGGTCGATCAACTTGTTGAAATTGCGCGTGACGCGGCGGCCGAATTTGATCGCGGAGATATGCCAGTAATAATCGTATTCCGGCAATTCGCGGATCATCGCGCGCGCAAGAATGCCGAGGTCGCGGGCCGAGGTGACTTGGCCATCCGCAGGCAAGCCGTTCGGATTGACATACGTTGTCGATGCCATCCCAAGTCGCACGGCGGACTTGTTCATCATGTCGGCGAAACCTTCGATCGAGCCGCCGACGCCTTCGGCGAGCACAACCGCGATGTCGTTCGCCGATTTCACCATCAGCATTTTGAGCGCGTTATCAACCGTCACCTGAATGCCGGCCTTAAATCCCATTTTGGACGGCTGCTGCGCCACCGCGTTCGCCGATACCGTGAGCAGCGTGTCGAGCGAGAGCCGCCCTTCCTTGACCGCCTTCAGCGTGACGTAGGTCGTCATCAGCTTGGTGACGGACGCCGGATACCAAGGCTGCCCGGCATTCTCGGCGTGCAGCACCTTGCCGGTATCGGCTTCGATCAAGAGGGTTGCTTCGGCCTTCGCCTCGCGAACTCCGGCGCCGCACATCAGGGCGGCGGACAGGGCAGCGCACATTGCAGGCGCGGAAAAAAGCGTTCGTACCAAATGCACTGAAACGGTCCGGGAGCTGTTGCGGGCCTGCGAAACTTCCATTGGCGGTGGATGACCTTATCTACCCGATGGGTGGCGCGATGGCAAAGCCGCTGCGCCCTCGATCCACTGCGCGGACCAGCAAGAATTGTGCTATTCCCGCAAGAAAGCGACCAAAGTTCGGCAGGTCCCCGGAGGAACAATCCATGACCGCTTGCATCGTTGGCTGGGCGCATTCGACTTTCGGCAAACTTGATGCCGAGACGGTGGAAAGCCTGATTGTGCGGGTGGCGAACGGCGCGCTCGCCGATTCCGGGCTTGAAGCCGAGGATGTCGATGAAATCGTGCTCGGGCATTTCAATGCCGGCTTCTCGGCGCAGGATTTTACCGCGTCCCTCGTGCTGCAGGCCTCGCCCGATCTGCGCTTCAAGCCCGCGACCCGCGTGGAAAATGCCTGCGCGACCGGCTCGGCCGCGATCCATCAGGGCATGAGGGCGATCGCGGCGAAAGCTGCGCGCGTGGTGCTGGTCGTTGGCGTCGAACAGATGACGACGACGCCCGGACCGGAAATCGGAAAAAACCTCCTGAAGGCGTCGTATGTGCGCGAGGAGGCCGACATCGAAGGCGGCTTTGCCGGAATCTTCGGCAAGATCGCCGGGCTTTATTTCCAAAAATACGGGGACCAGTCCGACGCGCTCGCGATGATCGCGGCAAAGAATCACAAGAACGGGGTCGGCAATCCATACGCGCAGATGCGTAAGGATTTGGGATTTGAGTTTTGCCGCACCGAGAGCGCAAAAAATCCGTTTGTCGCGGGACCGCTGAAGCGGACCGATTGTTCTCTCGTCTCCGATGGCGCAGCAGCGATTGTGCTGGCCGATGTCGAGACCGCGTTGCAACTGGATAAAGCCGTCGCGTTCCGCGCGGCCGAACATGTGCAGGATTTCCTGCCGATGTCGAAGCGCGACATTTTGAAATTCGAAGGTTGCAGCGTTGCGTGGAAGAAGGCGCTGACCAATGCTGGCGTCGCCTTGTCCGATCTCTCATTCGTGGAGACGCATGACTGCTTCACCATCGCCGAACTGATCGAATATGAAGCGATGGGGCTTGTACCGGAAGGTCAGGGCGCGAAGGCGATCAAGGAAGGCTGGACCGAAAAAACCGGCAGATTGCCGATCAATCCCTCCGGCGGGCTGAAGGCGAAGGGGCATCCTGTCGGCGCGACCGGCGTGTCGATGCATGCGCTGACGGCGATGCAGCTGACCGGCAGCGCCGGTGATATTCAGGTGAAGGATGCGCGGCTCGGCGGCATCTTCAACATGGGCGGTGCTGCGGTCGCGAACTACGTCAGCATCCTCGAACGGATCAAGTAATCAATCCTGCTTTGCTTCCGGTGCTTTCGCCGGGAGCAGGAATTGCGCGCGCGCCAGCTGCGCGAAGTGGCCTTCCTTGCGCGCCAGTTCCTCGAACGGCCCCATCTCGATGATGCGGCTGTTCTCGAACATCAGGATGCGCGTGGCATTGCGGATGGTTGCGAGCCGATGCGCGATAACGAAGGTGGTGCGGTCTTTCATCACCTCGTCGAGTGCGGCCTGAACTTTCGTCTCGGTGGTCGCATCGAGGGCGCTGGTCGCCTCATCAAGGATCAGCACCGGCGGATTTTTCAATAATGCCCGCGCAATCGAAAGCCGCTGGCGTTCGCCACCGGAGAGGAAGCGTCCGCGTTCGCCGACCTGCGCCTGCAGCCCATCGGAATTTCGTTCGACGAAATCGAGCGCCTGTGCGCGCCGCAAGGCGTCACGCATTTCGTCTTCGGTCGCGTCCGGCTTGCCGATCAGAAGATTCTCGGCAATCGAGCGATTGAGCAGCAGCATTTCCTGAAACACGACGCCGATATTGCGGCGGAGAGCCGAGAGTTTCAGATCGCGAAGATCGTGACCGTCAACGAGGATCGATCCCGATTGCGGATCGAATACGCGATGGAGGAGTGCGAGCGCGGTCGTTTTGCCGGCACCCGTTGGGCCGACCAGCGCGATGGTCTCGCCGGGCTCCGCGCTGAAGGACAAATCTGCGACGGCAGGACGCTTGCCGTCATGCGAATAGGACACGTTGCGGAATTCGACCTGTCCCTTTAGCCGGCCGGGATCGATTGCGTTCGGGCGATCTGCGACCAGCGGGATGGTGTCCAGCACTTCAAAGAATTCCCGCAGGCGCGGCGCGTCCATGAAGATCCGATTGACGAAGCCGACCGCCTGGTCGAGCCGGCCGATCAGCATCGTCGCAAAGCTCATGAACATCACGATCTCGCCGATGGTCGCGAGATTCTGGAAATACAAATAAGTGCCGAGAAGGAAGATCGCGAGCAGCGTCAGGGTCGTCGACGCGCGGGTGAGTACCGAGACCGCGGCCCACCAGGACAGCACGGGCATTTGCGCGCGGAGAAGACGATCGACGACTGCGCGCAGCCCCATCACCTCGGCTTCGATGCGGGTGTAGCTTTGCACCAGCGCGACGTTCCCGAGCGCATCGGAGGCGCGTTCTGCGAGATCGGAGAAATGCTCCTCGACCGCGCTCTGCATTTCATTGGTTCTGTTCAGGACGATCGCGGTAACGACCGAGAAGACTGCGCACAGCACGATCAGCAACGAGGCGAGCCGCCAGTTCAGGAAGACCGACAGCGGCAGCAGAACGAGCAGCGCCACGAAGGCTGCGAAATGTTCGCGAAAAAATCCGAGCCACAATCCCCAAAGTGAATCAGTGCCGGAGAGCATGACCTTCATCAGGCGGCCGGAATGCGCGCCGCCGTGGTAGGATTGCGGAAGTTGCAGAACGTGCTCGAAATAGCTGGTCAGCACGACATGGCGGCGCCGGTGCGCGAGACGGTCGGCGTGCAGCGCGACGAAGACGCTGCAAGCAATGATGAACAGCCCGAAGGAGGACCACGCGAGCAGAAGCGGCAGCATGTCCGCCCATCGCGCGCCGGTGCCGGGCTGGAGCCGGGTGAGTGTGTCGATGATCCGGCCGAACAGCACGGGTTCCGCGAATTGCGCGATGGCCAGCGCCACGTTGGCAAGCGCGAGCAGCCAGCCCAGCCGGGCCTCGCTGCCCAGAAGCCCGAGAACGCGGGAATAAAGTCTAATCAGCTTCATCGTGCTGGTATCCAATAACCGTTCTGGACGACGCGAAATGGGGCGTCGCCTTGCCGTCAATTTCCATCACAATAAACGAAATGTGATCCGGGCCGCGGGACCAAGCGTATCAGGGCATGCCAGTATAGAATCATTCCACGATGCGCGTTTCCGATGATCAACATACCGACTGAATTGTTACGTACCCTGATTGCCGTCGTCGACTTGCGCAGTTTTACCAAGGCGGCGCAGTCGCTTGGCATTACGCAACCTGCCGTCAGCGCGCAAATCAAGCGCCTGCAATATCTCCTTGGGTCCGATATTTTGGACAAGAGCGCGCCGGGGGTCAGCCTGACCTCGGCCGGGGAAATCGTTGTCAATCACGCGCGCCGCCTGCTCTCGATCAACGACCAGATCCTCGATCTCGCAAGTCCAAGGCCAACGCACCAGATCCTGCGCGTCGGCATGGGCGGCGATTTTGCGATTGCGCCGGTGTCCGCCGCCGCCGCGCGCTTCCGCGAAGGACACGACGATGTGGGATTCGTCATTCGCACCGGAATGATGGATGCGATGCTCCGTGACATGCGAGACGGAGAGATCGACGTG
>CAMBBO010000097.1 GCA_945862935.1 Pseudorhodoplanes sinuspersici
ACGGTTGCGCCTGCATCGAGCAGCTTCTGCACGCTTGGACAGGTTTTCGCTGCGGGCTTTTGAAGGGCGAGCCAGTCTGGATTGCCGCCGCCAGTGCGCTCGCCGGCGATGTCGTACATATCCTTGATCGCGGCGGTGAGACCCGCAAGCGGTCCATCGGGAGCGCCAGCAATCGGCGTCCGCAAATTATGAGGAACGAACGGATTGCGGTTCACCGCCATTACGAGATGACTCGCACCGGTTTGCCCTCGATGAATGCACGAATGTCCTCGACGGTCTGCGTATAGAACATGCGGTAATTGTCTTGCGTCACATAGCCCAGATGCGGCGTCGTGATCGCATTGCTCAGTTTTCGCAGCGGGTGATCGCGTGGCAATGGTTCGGTGTCATACACATCGAGAGCGGCACCCGCGATGGCTCGCGTTTGCAGTGCTGCGGCCAGTGCCGTCTCGTCGATGATGGGTCCGCGCGAAGTGTTGATGAGATAGGCGGACGGTTTCATCTGCGCCAGTTCGGCCGCGCCGATCATGCCGCGCGAGCGATCGCTCAAAACGAGATGGATGGTGATGAAGTCCGATTGCTTGAGCAGTTCTTCCTTGCTCCCGGCAAAACCGACGCCTGCTTCCTTGCATTTTTCCGCGGTGAGATTCTGGCTCCATGCGATCACGTTCATGCCGAAGGCGAGGCCGACTTTCGCGACGCGAGTGCCGAGCTTGCCAAGGCCCAGAATGCCGAGCGTCTTTCCGTGCAGATCGCCGCCAATCGTCTGCTGCCAGACTTCGCCGGCCTTCATGCGCGCGTTTTCAAGGCTGATCTTGCGCGCAAGGTCGATCATCAGGCCGACTGCCAATTCCGCCGTTGGATGGCCCGCCGAGTCCGTTCCGCAAACCGTGACGCCGTGATCCTTCGCCGCTGCCATATCGATGGCGGCATTACGCATGCCCGTCGTGACCAAAAGCTTCAGGTCCGGGAGCTTCTCGAACAGTGCGCGGGGGAACAGCGTGCGCTCGCGCATCAGGCAAACAATCGAGTAGCCCGCCAGCGCCTTGGCTACAGCGTCCGTGTCTCCGAGCATCTTGTTGGACACCTTGACCTCGACGTCCTTCAGCCCGGACCAGTCGGCAAGGGTGAGGGCGACGTTCTGGTAGTCGTCGAGGACAGCGCAACGGTGGGGCATTTCAGGACCGGGGAGTTTGATGCAGCGAACGCGCCGGACGATATATCGTTTTGGGTACCCTCTGCGAGGGGTTTGCGGGCGCGGCCTAGCGGGTCTCCTGGTCATCGGGCCCGCGCCGCGGAGGCGCGAACTTTGCCAAATCTTCCGTGCGCTGTGCCGCTTCGCAGGCGGCAAGGCGCAAGCGATGAGCAAGCTCCCTGAGGTCGTTGCGGTCGGCCCAGAGAGCCAGATGCAACAACACCTCGTGGATGTATTGGGCGGTCTGTAACTGAAGTTTTGGATGCACCTGAGTCATTGGAAATTGTTCATCGCGCTAGCCGCCCCCGCTTGGGCATGAGCTAAGGATCGCGGCGCATCGGAGGTATTGTTATTTGTAACAGGTATCAGCTCGCCGCATGGCGCGCTTGCAACGCCGGGCCGGGGTGGCGATTGAGTTCGATGATATGCCTGTTAAGCGCGATTACGGTCGCTTCGGTCCGGTTGGCTGCGCCGAGCTTGTGAGCTGCGGATCGCGCGTGTTCGTCCACCGTCCGTTTGGTGATGCCGAGAATTTTTCCGATTTCCCACGCCGATTTGCCCTGCGCCACCCATGTCAGGACCTCGACCTCCCGAAGTGTCAGGGAGTGGCCGCCGTCCGGGTTGAGCGCTTCGACGATCTCCCATTGCCCTTTTCGCCGCGCCACCGTCATGCCGTGGGCGCGCGCGACTTCCCAAATGTCCGCCGCCAGGCTCGTACGCAGCGAGTAGGTGCAAAGGATCAGCATCGGCCGCCCCGCGAGCGCGCGATCAAGCTCCTGTTCGTAAGCGAGAAAGTCGTCGCGATATTCCGTCTGGAGCCAAAATGCGTTGCCGCTTGCGCGCATCCCGGCAAAGCCTCTGGCACGCGCCTGCTCTGATTTTTCGACCCAGCCGTCCGTCACCTTTTTAAGATCGCGCGACAGGTACCATTCGTAGCCATGCAGGATTTCCATCCGGCCGTCGGAGACATGCTTCTGGAAATTCGCGATGTGTTTCGACAAGACATCAGCCGCCTCATCCACCGTGAGTGGATCGGTGACGGCCCAGACGCAGAATTCGTTGTTGTCCAGACCCGCCGTGAAATACGGGACCAATGTCTCGATCAAATCCTGCTTGGTTTCGTAGAAAAGGCAAATGTGCCCGCCCCAAGGCGTTTGGCCCAGGACATCGAGGCCGGTTTGGCGCAACTCGATGGGCATGGCTGATCGTGCCGATAAGGGCCGTGGCGCGCAAGGCGGATCGGACGGCTTTAAGCCCGTTTGGCCGGGTCCGGCGCAGGTGCGAGCCTTGCCCTTTTGCGGCCCCGCCGTTACATCAACGGCGCATTTCCGCACATTCCCGCATCGCCCGCACGAGCAACCATGAACGGCCGCCAATTCGTCTATTTCATGAAAGGTCTGAACAAGACCTATCCCGGCAACCGCAAGGTGCTCGAAAACATCCACCTGTCGTTCTACCCGGACGCCAAGATTGGCGTGCTTGGCGTCAACGGTTCGGGCAAGTCGACGTTGCTGAAAATCATGGCGGGTCTGGACACCGACTTTACCGGTGAAGCCTGGGTCGCAGATGGCGCGCGCGTCGGCTATCTGCCGCAGGAGCCACATCTCGATCCGGAGAAAAATGTCCGCGAGAACGTGATGGAAGGCGTCGCTCCGCAGAAGGCGATCCTCGACCGCTACAACGAACTCGCAGTGAATTACTCGGACGAGACCGCCGACGAGATGGCGAAGCTCCAGGATGAGATCGAAGCCAAGGGCCTGTGGGATATCGATTCCAAGGTCGAGCAGGCGATGGATTCACTCGGCTGTCCGCCGGACGATGCCGATGTGACGAAGCTCTCTGGTGGCGAGCGCCGCCGCGTTGCGCTGTGCAAGCTGTTGCTCGAAGCGCCGGAATTGCTGTTGCTCGACGAACCGACCAACCATCTCGACGCGGAAACGACCGCATGGCTCGAAGGCCATCTGCGCAATTATCCGGGCGCGATCCTGATCGTCACCCATGACCGCTACTTCCTCGACAACGTCACGGGATGGATTCTCGAACTCGATCGCGGCAAGGGCATTCCCTATCAAGGCAATTACACTTCTTGGCTTGGGCAAAAGCAGAAGCGGCTTGAGCAGGAAGGCCGCGAAGAAGCCGCGCACCAGCGCACGCTCGCGCGCGAGCAGGAATGGATCGCGTCCTCGCCTAAGGCACGGCAGGCCAAGTCCAAGGCGCGCTATCAGCGCTACGAGGATTTGCTCAAGAAGGCCGGCGACAAGCAGACACAGACCGCGCAGATCGTCATTCCGGTCTCCGAGCGGCTCGGGCAGAACGTCGTCGACTTCGAAGCTCTTGGCAAAGGTTTCGGCGACAAGCTGCTGATCGACAATCTGACGTTCAAGTTGCCGCCCGGCGGCATCGTTGGCGTCATTGGGCCGAACGGCGCGGGCAAGACCACGCTATTCCGCATGATTACCGGGCAAGACAAGCCGGATACAGGAACCATCACAGTCGGTGAGTCCGTGCAGCTTGGTTACGTCGATCAGTCGCGCGATTCACTCGACGACAAGAAATCGGTCTGGGAAGAATTGTCCGACGGGCTCGACATCATCATGCTCGGCAAGAAGGAAATGAATTCCCGCGCTTATTGCGGCGCGTTCAACTTCAAGGGCGCGGACCAACAGAAGAAGGTCGGTACGCTCTCCGGCGGTGAGCGCAACCGCATGCATCTTGCCAAGATGCTCAAGTCGGGCGCGAACGTGCTGCTGCTCGACGAACCGACCAACGATCTCGACGTCGACACGCTCCGCGCGCTGGAAGAGGCGCTTGAAGATTTCGCCGGTTGCGCTGTCATCATCAGCCATGACCGCTGGTTCCTCGATCGCATCGCGACACATATGCTCGCCTTCGAAGGCGAGAGCCATGTCGAGTGGTTCGAGGGTAATTTCCAGGATTACGAGGCCGACAAGATGCGGCGTCTGGGAACGGATTCAACCATCCCGCATCGTATCAAGTACAAGAAGTTCACCCGCTAATTCAAAATCGTACCGGGCAACATGCCCGGATGCCGCGATGGCAGGGATTATTCTGCTGTCGCGCCCCGCAGGTTCTTTTCCATGATCCGTCTCGACAACATCAGCAAGCAGAACGGCCACCAGCTTCTCTTCGTCGAAGCGTCGGCGGCGTTGCACCGCGGTGAGAAGATCGGCCTTGTCGGCCCGAACGGCTCCGGCAAGACCACGCTATTTCGTATGATTACCGGCGAGGAGCAGCCCGACGAAGGCCAACTCGCGACCGACCGCGGCATCACCATCGGCTATTTCAGCCAGGACGTTGGCGAGATGTCGGGCCGCAGCGCGCTGACCGAAGTGATGGATGGCGCGGGTCCGATCAGCGCCGTTGCCGCCGAGATGAAGGAACTTGAATCCGCGATGGCGGACCCGGATCGCGCCGACGAGATGGACACGCTGATCGAGCGTTACGGCGAAGTGCAGGCGCAGTTTCAAGATATGGATGGCTATGCGCTCGAAGCTCGCGGGCGCGAAGTGTTGAGTGGTTTGAGCTTTAGTCAGGAGATGATGGACGGCGACGTCGGTGCGCTGTCCGGCGGCTGGAAGATGCGCGTCGCACTCGCGCGCATCCTGCTGATGCGTCCCGACGCCATGCTGCTCGATGAGCCGTCGAACCATCTCGATCTGGAAAGCCTGATCTGGCTTGAGCAATTCCTCAAAGGTTACGATGGCCTTCTGTTCATGACCTCGCACGACCGCGAATTCATGAACCGTATCGTCAACAAGATCGTCGAGATCGACGGCGGTTCGCTGACCTCCTATTCGGGCAATTACGAATTTTACGCGCAGCAGCGCATTCTTTCCGAAAAGCAGCAGCAGGCGCAGTTCGAACGCCAACAGGCGATGCTCGCCAAGGAAATAAAATTCATCGAACGGTTTAAGGCGCGCGCGTCGCATGCATCGCAGGTGCAGAGCCGCGTCAAGAAACTGGAGAAGATCGACCGCGTCGAACCTCCCAAACGCCAGCAAAGCGTGACGTTCGAATTCCGTTCCGCACCACGTTCAGGCGAAGACGTCGCGACACTGAAAAACGTCCACAAGGGTTATGGCAGTCTGCGAATCTATGACGGCCTGGATTTTCAGATACGCCGCAAAGAACGCTGGTGCGTCATGGGCGTCAATGGCGCGGGAAAGTCGACGCTGCTGAAACTCGTTGTCGGCGCGGCGGAACCGGATGAGGGCGCTGTAGCACTCGGTGCTAGCGTGAAGCTTGGATACTTCGCGCAGCACGCGATGGATTTGCTTGGCGGCGAGCGTACGGTGGTCGAAGATCTCGAATATTCATTTCCGCAGGCGACGCTCGGTGAGATGAAGGCGCTTGCGGGCGCTTTCGGCTTTTCCGGCGACGACGTGGAGAAAAAATGCCGTGTGCTGTCAGGCGGCGAGAAGGCGCGCCTCGTGATGGCGAAGATGCTCTACGATCCGCCGAACTTTCTGGTGCTGGACGAGCCGACCAACCATCTCGATATCGCGACCAAGGAAATGCTGATCACGGCTTTGTCTGCCTTCGAAGGCACCATGCTGTTCGTGTCGCATGATAGGCATTTTCTTGCCGGCCTTTCCAACCGTGTGCTGGAACTGACGCCCGACGGCATCCATCAATATGGCGGCGGCTACACGGAATATGTGGAGCGCACCGGCCACGAAGCGCCGGGCCTGCATAGCTGACGCGGCGACCTGGAAACTTTCGGCTGGTTTAGTGCAGTTTGGCTGTGACGATCCGGCGCACGGCCTGTCCTTCACCTGACAAGAATCGCATATAGCTTGAGTGCCGCGTGGCCTGTTGCTGGCGGGCGCAGCATTTGTCTTCAGGGGTGAATTACAATGTCTATGGCTGGCGACGAACCTTCGGTTCCGAAGGATTATCCGGGCTTGCGCCCGCTGCCGGCGATCATCTTCGGTTCGCGCTGGCTGCAGCTTCCGCTTTACCTCGGACTAATCGTCGCTCAGGCCGTTTATGTCGTTCTGTTCGTGAAGGAGCTTTGGCATCTCGTTCTTGGCGCAATGAAATTCACTGAGCAGGAAATCATGCTCGTGGTGCTCGGCCTGATTGACGTGGTGATGATCTCGAATTTGCTCATCATGGTCATCGTCGGAGGATACGAAACTTTCGTGTCGCGGCTTGAGCTTGAAAAGCATCCCGACCAGCCGGAATGGCTCAGTCACGTCAATGCGAGCGTGCTCAAGATCAAGCTCGCGATGGCGATCATCGGCATTTCATCGATCCATCTTTTGCAGACGTTCATTTATGCGGGATCGCTCGGCAAGGAAGGCGTGCCCTACACCGAAACCGGCGTTATGTGGCAGGCTATCATCCATGGTCTTTTCATCCTGTCGGCCATTGGCATTGCCTATGTCGAACGGCTGAATCAGCTTGGATCACACAACAGAGCTGCTCATCACTGACGGGCCATCCGTGATAAGGATCGGAATCCCGCCCCGATGTTGGGAAGGAGACCGGTTTGCCAAAGGTTGCTGACACTGTGACGCTGACGCTCGATCGGTCGGTGGCGCTCGTGATATTCGACTTCCTTTCGCGCAATGCGGACGAGGACGAGGGCGAATTGTTGGCGGATGCGCTCGAAAGCAAAGCTGAATTATCCGCGATGTTGTCTCTATTCGCTGAACTGGACGATGTCCTGACGGAGCCGATGGCGGACGATTACCGGGCGCTGGTCGAAGCAGCGCGCGGCGCCGTCATCAAGAAATTCGGATCGGCCTGAGCATGACGATGAACCGCATCGATCTGATTTTCTATGTGTTCATCGCAGCCTTTGCTGCGGCTGCGAGTCTTGTGCTTGTCTTCATGCCGCAATCGGCCGACTTCGCGCTCAAGCCGGTCTTCTGGATCCTGCTCGCTATGGCCGCGTTCGAAGGCGTAAACTTCGCCATCAATCGCGGCGCGCCGGGTACGATGATTTCGCCGCTCTCGCGCGTTCTGGGACTGATAGGTGCGTTCGCGGTGATCAATCTTGTCGTTTGGTTCGCAGGATTAAATGTGAGCCTCCTGTGACGGGCGGAGCCATGAAGAAGGCTGCCTTGTGGCTTGCTCTCGGCGCAATCGTTTTCGCACTCAATGGATATGCGGATCGAGCGCAGGCCGCCGACCCGGCCTTTCAACAATGGTTGCAATCGCTCTGGCCGGACGCGCAGAAAATCGGAGTGTCGCGCACGACCTTCGACAATGCCACACGCGGTCTTGAGCTCGATCTCACCTTGCCCGATCTGGTCATCCCCGGAAGAAGTCAGACGCCGCCAGGGCAGGCGGAATTCGTGCAGACGCCTTCGGACTATCTGAAGGAAACGTCGCTTGCACGCCTCGCCACGCAGGGGCGCAAACTTGCAACCGAACATCAGGCCACGCTTACCGAGATCGAACGACAGTTTGGTGTGCCGGGACCGATCCTCCTTGCTATCTGGGGGCGGGAGACGGCGTTTGGCGGCTATAAGCTCCCGCACGACGCAATCCGGGTGCTCGCGACGCAGGCCTATACGGGACGGCGAAAGGAATTATTCCGGAATGAATTTATCTCCGCTTTGAAACTTCTGCAGGATGGCGTTCCGCGCGCGTCCTTGCGGTCGTCCTGGGGCGGCGCGATGGGTCTGACGCAATTCCTGCCGTCGGAATATTACAAATACGCCGTCGATTTCGACCGTGACGGCCGAGCCGACATCTGGACGTCAATTCCCGATGCGCTCGCCTCCGCGGCGAAACAGCTTGCCGGGAAGGGTTGGCAGCGCGGCGAGGCGTGGGCTTATGAGGTGCGAGTGCCGCAGGGCGCCGATTGCACCATTGCCGAACCGAACGTCACCGCGCCTATTTCGGAGTGGGTGAAAAATGGATTCACGCCGATGCGCCGGCTCGCATCCGCGGAATTATCGCAGAGCGCGTCGCTGCTGATGCCGGAAGGACTACAGGGGCCGGCATTTTTGACTCCGAAAAATTACTTCGTCCTGAAGGAATACAATTTTTCCGATCTCTACGTTCTGTTTGTCGGAAATCTGAGCGAGCGCATTGCCGGTGGTGGTGCGTTTGCGGCGCCGTGGACCCGCACGTCGCAACTTCCAACCTTGCAGCTCGAGGCGATGCAGCGTGTGCTTACCGAGAAGGGCATCTATCGCGACAAGATTGACGGCAAAGCGGGAATGAAAACGCGTTCGGCGCTTGGCGCCTATCAGAAGGCTAACGGCCTTCCGGTGGATTGCTGGCCGTCGCCTTCGGTGATCCAGCACATGCGCGTGCGTTGAAATTCGGGCAAAGAAAAACCCGGCGGCGCTTGCGCGCCCGCCGGGTTTCGTCGTTCAAATTATTCGATTAGCGCGGGCAGAAGAAGCGCGGCTTGCTCCAGCCAACGACGTTGCCGTACGGATCGCGTACCGGGCGGCGAGCCCAGTAACCGCCGGGGCAGCCGTAGCCAGGTCCACCACCATAAGCCGGATACGGCTCATAGCCCGCAACCGGGTAATAGGAGCGCGGATAGGCATATGCACCCGAATTCACGATCGCATTGCCGATGATGGCAGCGCCGAGAACGCCAGCGCCGATAGCGAGGCCGCAACCGGGTCCGCGGCAGCGAGCATCGGCCGGGGTCGGCGCAGCAAAGGTCGAAAGTGCAATCGTTGCGGCAGCAGCGACTGCGAGCAGGAACTTCTTCATCAGGAAGTCTCCTCAACTGGCGCGCGAATCCGGATCGGACGCCCAAGCCCACTTTACTCCGGAATGGGAGCACCACCTATACCGGCGCGGCAATTTGTCGGAATTTTGATGCGTAAAGTGAGTGCAGTGCAAAATGAAACGCCCGGCATGCTTGCCGGGCGTCACATTTCAACCGATCGAACCGGGGCTTAGTAGCAGACGCGAACGCGATGCCAGCGCCAGGCCCAGCCATCCCACACGCGCTCGCGGCGGATATAGCAGCCGGGGCCATACGCATAAGCCGGACCGCCGGAATACCCATACGGGCCGTAAGCACCCGCGGCACCAGCAACGAGAGCGCCGGCGGCAAGGCCGCCGATGACGGCTCCCGGACCCCACCAGCCACGGCGCGCCTGCGCTTCGCTCGGAACTGCAACAGCCGCGACAGCGATCGCCGCTGCGGCGGCCAAAGTCATCAGGGATTTCTTCATGACACACCTCGCATTTGGACTCGATCTAACAACGCCTGAATTATCTGCGATGTTCCGCCCCTGCCGGTGAACAACGGCTGAACAATCGAGCCACCGAGATTGCAATTTGGTAAGCTCGCCACGCCCGAATCTCTCACTCCCATCCGCTGCGGGTGAAGCCGAGGCCCAGGAACGCGCTATGGCCAATTATGACGTCGTCACCCGTAGGGATCCGCCACGGTTTATCTGGCTATTTCTCGGCAAGGTCATTCTGCTCGCGATTACGATCTTGGTCGTCTGGATGGTTTACGCTTATCTGCACGCGTACCGGCTCGATTGGCTCGGATTTGTCTATGCGAAGCTGACGCCGGTCACGACCGGACTCTACACTCTGGTGGAGACGTATTTTCCAGCGGACGTGAAATACAAAATCCGCGGTGCCATCACCGACGATCTCGGCCAGCGTTCTATATTCCTGCTGCTCCTGACCGCCACGGTCGAACTCGCGCTCTACAGCCTGTTCAAGTTACTGAAATACGTGTTCGGGGCGCGCTAGGCGGTGTCGGTCAGTTTTGCGGCGGGCGATGCTGTCATCCATCGCATTGTCGAGCAGGAGGCGCCGTTTTTCGACGCCTTCAAATTCTTTC
>CAMBBO010000098.1 GCA_945862935.1 Pseudorhodoplanes sinuspersici
CGGCGAAGGATTATGGATTCCCCTCTTGGCCTTGTTCGTCAGCCGCGGCGTCTCCTTTTTCTTCGTGATGTTCGGACCGATGGTTCTGCCTTCCTGGGTGTTCGCACAGCAAAACCCGTCGCCGGACGGCGATCCCCGCGATGATGGAAATCTGCTGAAAGGATTTTATCAGCGCATCGTCATCATGCATCTGACGATCATCTTCGGTGCCATGATCGCCATCCGGCTTGGCAGCACAGCTCCGCTGATGTTCATGGTCGCGCTGAAGATCGCAATCGATCTCAAGCTGCACCTGAAAAATGATTTTCCGGCAATCAAGCCTGTGGTGGTGACGACCGTCTAGCCCTGCGCCGTGTCGAGGTCGGCTTTCATCGCGATCCGCAGGGGTTTCGGGATTGGCTTGGCGCGTCCCTCGGAGATGAAAGCCACGCGCACGCGCGCTTCGACCAGCAGATCCTCGCCGCGCATCACCTTCTGATGCAGTGTGATCGACGCGCCCTTCACCTCGCTCGGCTCGGTGAGCACTTCGAGGACATCATCCATGCGCGCGGGCTTGAGAAAGTCGAGCGTCATTGAGCGTACGACGAACGCAAATCCGGGCGCTTCCTTCTCAGTCTGCTCGAACAGCGCGCGATGATCGGCCCCGATCAGCCGCAGGTAATTGGTGCGGCCGCGCTCCATGTAGCGCAGGTAATTCGCGTGATAGACGATGCCGGTAAAATCCGTGTCTTCGTAATAGACGCGCACGATCAGCCTGTGCTGGCCGCCGTTTAGTTCTCCGTCGAGTGGATAAACGCTCACTCGTCCTCCTGCGCGAACAATCCAAACTGCGACGCATCGCGCGACGGCTCGGCAAGCCCCAGATGTTTGAAAGCATGCGAGGTGAGCAGACGCCCACGCGGCGTGCGCTGCACGAATCCCTTCTGGATGAGAAACGGCTCGATGATGTCCTCGATTGCATCGCGTGGTTCAGACAATGCGGCGGCAAGCGTCTCGACGCCGACCGGCCCGCCGCCATAATTCATTGCGATCACGTTCAGATAACGCCGATCCATCGCGTCGAGACCCGCGGCATCGACTTCAAGAGCGCCCAGCGCCTTGTCGGCTAGCTTCCGGTCTATCGTCCCGTTGCCATCGACATGGGCAAAGTCGCGCAAGCGGCGAAGCAACCGTCCCGCAATGCGCGGCGTTCCGCGCGCGCGCCGGGCAATTTCGTTGGTGCCATCCGGCGTGATCGGCACGCCAAGCACGCGCGCGCCCCGCGCGACGATCTTTTCAAGCTCGGCCTCGGTGTAGAAGTTCAGCCGCACCGGAATTCCGAAACGGTCGCGCAGAGGGTTTGTCAGCAATCCCGCGCGCGTGGTCGCGCCGACCAGCGTGAATTTCGACAGATCAATCTTCACCGAACGCGCGGCCGGGCCTTCGCCGATGATGAGATCGAGCTGAAAATCCTCCATCGCGGGATAGAGGATTTCTTCCACTTGCGGATTGAGCCGGTGGATTTCGTCGATGAACAGAACATCGCGTTCTTCGAGATTGGTGAGAAGCGCCGCAAGATCGCCGGCCTTCGCGATGACCGGGCCTGAGGTCGAACGGAAATTCACGCCAAGTTCGCGCGCGAGGATTTGTGCAACGTCGTCTTGCCGAGGCCCGGAGGACCGACAAAGAGAACATGATCGAGCGCCTCGCCGCGCTCGCGCGCCGCCTGAATGAATACTTCGAGATTGGCGCGCGCTTTTTCCTGTCCGACAAATTCGGAGAGCTTCTGCGGACGCAGCGACGCCTCCGCGACATCGTCCTCGCGGCGCTCCGGTGTGACGAGGCGAGATGGCGTGTTCATTTCGCCAACTCCTTCAGGCCAAGCCGAATGAGTTGCGCGGTTTCGGCCTTGTCACCCGCATTGCGCGAGGCAGCCGCAATTGCCGCCGCCGCCTGCGGCTGGCCATAACCCAAATTCACCAGCGCCGACACCGCGTCGAGCACGGGCTTTGGCGCACGATGCTCGTCCACCGCGCCAGACAGGCGAACCACCGCCGGATCGAGATCGGCGAAAGCGGGCGCCTTGTCTTTCAACTCGGTCACGATGCGCTCTGCGACTTTCGCGCCCACGCCGGGCGTCTTGGAAATCGAAGCCTTGTCGCGCAGCGCAATCGCGTTTGCGAGATCCGAAGGCTTGAGCGTGCCGAGCACGGCAAGCGCCACTTTCACGCCGACGCCCTGCACAGTTTGCAGAAGGCGAAACCATTCGCGCTCATGATCGCCGGCAAACCCGAACAGCCTGATCTGATCTTCGCGCACATGCGTCTCGATGGAAAGCGACACCGCCTCGCCCTGCGCCGGCAAGGCCTGCAATGTGCGCGTGGAACAATGCACCTGATAGCCGACACCCTGCACGTCGACGATGACAAAATCCTCACCGTAGCTATCGATGATGCCGCGCAGTTTTCCGATCATTGCGCCGCGACCTTCAACAGAACGCTGGTGCGATGATGAGCGTGCGTCACCGCGATGGCGAGCGCGTCGGCGGCATCCTCGGATTGCGGATCGGCTTTTGGCAAAAGCACACCGATCATCATGCGAATTTGCGCTTTCTCCGCATGGCCTGCGCCGACGATGGTTTTCTTCACGAGGTTCGGCGCGTATTCCGACACCGGCAATCCCGCACGCGCCGGAATCAGCATCGCGATGCCGCGCGCCTGGCCGAGCTTCAGAGTCGCGCTCGCATTGGTGTTCACAAATGTCGCTTCGACCGCCGCTTCGTCCGGTTTGTGATCTTCGACCACGCGCGCAAGGCCGTCGTGGATTGCAAGCAGCCGCGACGCGAGGTCCGCGCGTTCACTGGTCTCGACCGAACCGCAGGCGAGATAGATCAGCCGGTTGCCCTCGCAGGCGATCAGGCCCCAGCCGGTGCGGCGGAGTCCGGGGTCGATGCCGAGAATGCGAATCGGGGGCTTCATGGCTTCCGTTGATAGCATGACGCGCCTTCGTCCAAGCATGGCAGGCTTGCGTGCCTATCCATGCAGGTACCTGCTAAAGAAAGGCCCCGCCGGGGCTGTCATAAATGGATCTTCTCGATATTTCTCTCTTCAAGAGCCTCATCGCAGACCCGCGCTTTCCTTTCGCGGTGGTCATCGCAATCCTTGCGGGCGTCGTGCGCGGCTTTTCCGGCTTCGGTTCCGCGCTGATCCATATTCCCCTTATCGCCGCGCTCTACAATCCGCGTATCGCCGCGGTAACGATCCTGCTGATCGATTTCGCCGCTGCCGGGCCACTCTCGATCCGCGAGTTTCCGAAATGCAACTGGCGCGACGTGCTGCCCGTCGCGGTCGTCGCGGCCTTGTCCATTCCCGTCGGCGCGCTTGCACTCAGCGTTGTCGATCCGGTGATCCTGCGCTGGTTCATTGCGTTTCTGATTTTCCTGCTGCTGGTGCCGCTCGCGCTTGGCTGGCGCTACGAGGGCAAGCCAAAGCCCGCTGCAAGCGTCGCGGTCGGAATGATTTCGGGGCTGGGTGCGGGCGCCGTGCAGATCGGCGCGCCCGCCGTCGTGCTCTACTGGCTCGGCACGGTGCCCAAGGTCGCGACTTTGCGCGCGAACCTGATGGTGTACCTGCTGCTGATCGATATTTTCGGCGTGACGGTCTATGGCGCGAAAGGTTTTCTCACCGCCGATGGTGTCGCGCTTTCGATTTTGCTCGGGCCGCCCTTTTTCGTCGCAATGGCGGCGGGCGCGTATTTCTTTCACGGATCGTCGGACACGTTCTACCGACGTGTCGCCTACGGCATCATCGCGCTGGCTGCGTTGCTAAGCCTGCCGCTGTTCGACGGAATTTTCCGCTAAACGAAATCAGGCGCTCATCTTGCTTACGAGCGCGTCCGAAATCTCGAAATTCGCATAGACGTTCTGCACGTCGTCGTTCTCTTCGAGCGATTCCATCATGCGCAAGATTTTCTCGCCCTGCTCGTCGTCAACCGCCAGCGTATTCTGCGGCTTCCACACGATCGCGGATTTTTTCGGTTCCCCGAATTTCGCTTCGAGCTTCTTTGCAGTATCGGCGAAATTGTCCGGCGCGACATAGATCGAATGCGTGCTGTCGTCGGAGACGACATCGTCCGCACCCGCGTCGATCGCAGCCTCCAGCACAGCGTCGGCGCTCGCCGCCTTGCCGTCGAATTCCACAAGCCCGACATGATCGAACATGAACGACACCGCGCCGGTTTCGGCGAGGTTGCCGCCGCCCTTGGTAAAGATCGCGCGCACTTCGCCCGCCGTGCGGTTGCGGTTATCGGTCAGCGCCTCGACGATGATCGCTATGCCGCCGGGGCCATAGCCCTCGTAGCGCACCTCGTCATAGCTCTCGGTGTCGCTGCCCTGACTCTTTTTGACGGCGCGCTCGATATTGTCTTTCGGCATGTTCTCGGCACGCGCTGCGATGATCGCTGCACGCAGGCGCGGATTGAAGTCCGGGTCGGGCTGGCCGAGCTTCGCGGCAACCGTGATTTCACGCCCGAGTTTGGAGAACAGCCGGGCGCGCACCTTATCCTGGCGCCCCTTGCGGTGCATGATGTTCTTGAATTGGGAATGGCCGGCCATGATCGTCGTCCGCGAAAGGATGATGTGCGGGCGTTATAGAGCGTCACTTTCCCAAAATAAAGAAAGTCACTCCCAGAAAGCGGGGCGCGCTTCCGACAGACGCCCGCCAAGGCGCACCGGCAAAACCTTTACCGCAAGGCCGGTCGCATCGTTCGTTTCGACCGCAATACCGCACAAGGTTGCCGGACCATTGGCCGGTTCGAACCGTTCCGAGGGAATGCGGCGCAGGAAGCGGTTCAGTGGTTCTTCTTTCTGCATGCCGATGACGGAATCGTAGTCGCCGGTCATGCCCACGTCGGACATGTAGGCGGTGCCGCCCGCGAAAATCTGATGGTCGGCAGTCGGCGTGTGGGTATGCGTGCCGACGACCAGCGACACGCGCCCATCGACATAATAGCCCATGCTCTGCTTTTCGCTGGTCGCCTCGCCGTGCATATCGACAATGATCGCATCCGCGCCGGACTTCAGCGGGCAGGCAGTGATCTCACGCTCCACCGCCTCGAACGGATCGTCCAACGGGTCCATGAAGATGCGCCCCATCGCATTGATTACGAGAACGCGCTTGCCGTTCTTTGCCTCGACCAATGCTGCACCACGCCCCGGAGTTCCCTTGGGATAATTGACCGGACGCACGAGCTGCGGCGCGCGCTCGATGAACACGAGTGCCTCGCGCTGATCCCATGAGTGATTGCCGAGCGTGACCGCGTCCGCGCCCGCGTCGATGAATTCCTTAAAGATCGCCTCTGTAATGCCGAAACCGCCGGCGGCGTTTTCACCATTGATGACGACGCAATCGAGCTTCCAGTCGCGCACGAGGCCGGGCAATCGCTCGGTGATGATGGCGCGGCCGCTGCGGCCCAGGATGTCGCCGATGAACAAGATACGCACGATCAGCCCTTCCGGAAATCAATGACCTCATTTTCCGTTAGCACGATGTCGAGCTGCGCGTCGAACGGGGTTGCGGGCACGCGTTCGATTTGCTGCGCCGCAAAGGCAAGGCCGATAGCAACCACCGGCTTCATGGCGCGAATACGCGCGATGGTCATGTCGTAATAGCCTGCGCCATAGCCGATGCGTTGACCTTTGCAGTCGAACGCCACGAGCGGAACGATCATGATGTCGGGAAATACTTCCGGCGCGTCCGGGGCCGGTTCCTTGATGTCCCACACACCCGAAACCAGCGGCGCACCGAACGACCACGCGCGCATGGTGAGCGGCAAACCGCGCCCCTGCACCACCGGCAATGCGAGTTGCGCGCCAGCATCGGCGAGCTTTCGCAGCAGCGGCACGGGATTGATCTCGCTTCGCATCGGCGAATAGCCGGAGACTATGAAGCCGGGCTTCAGGGCAACGGGGAACGGCCGCCCAGCGATGGTATCGGCAGCACCGGCGCGAATGTCACCCGGCAGCGCGTTGCGCTTTGCGAGTGCGACCGTACGCAATTCGCCTTTCTGGCTCTGTTCTGTAGTAAGCGGCATGTCACGCGACCGGCTATCCGCATTCGCGCGGAATTCATCCCGGTCAGACAGAACAGAGGCTACGGGTCCGGACAAGTCCGTTCTGCACGATACTGATATGAGCAAATGGAAGAGTGCGGAGCCACATAGGCCGTCAGAGTGCTGATCCCGGGAACCTACAGAAGTAGGTGGGCGCCATATATCCCAGTCCAGGGACCGGGTCAGGGACAGCTCCCGTCAGGATCGTAAGGCCCCGGAAATTTGACTCCAGTCGCACCTCGCAGCCCCGCGTGGGGAATGTAGTGCGGGCGGAGCGCGAACGCTACTCGCGGCGGCGCTTATCCCAGCGCAACGCCACTGCCGCCATTGCTGACGGTTTCGTTCAGGCCGCGGGTCAGGCCCTCGATCCGTTCGGCCGCGGCATTGAGGGCCGCGACGATCGCGCCCTGCGTGGCCTGCTGGCGGTCCACCGAAACGACGCGCGCGTCCTGCAAGGCGGTCAGTTCCTCTTCCAGCCGGCGCATCTTCACGCCCATTTCGGACAATTCGTCCGCAAGCGTGAGCGCCGCCATCACGGTGAGGCGCGTGTCGCCGATCTCGCCGACTGACTCACGCAACTGGCCGATACGCTGGTCCAGTTCATTGGCCAGCCGTGTGAGATGGCTTTCCTGCCCGTCATCGCAAGCCATGCGATACTGGCGGCCGTTGATCGTGACGCTCACCTGCGACATGCGACAACTCTCTTATTGGTCGTTCGCTTCAATCACTGAGCGGATCGAGTCCATCGCAATATCGAGACGCCGCGCGATTTCGCGATTTGTGACTTCAAGCGTGCGCGTACGGGCAAAGGAGCGATCGAGATCCGACGCAAGCCGCGAGCGGTCCGTGCCCAACTGGTGCAGTTGAACCGCAAGCGATTCCCCAGCCCGGTCGAACTCGCGACGGCGTTCGACTGCAGCTTCCAGCGCATCGAGCGCCAGTGTCAGGCGCTTTGCTGCGGCTTCGATCACGATGGGATCCGGCATTGCCCTCTCAAACTCGAAAACATGTGCGCGAGCAACGATTTATCGAAAAACCTTAATTTGCGGCACTATCCGCGTCAACGTCGCGCCGGTCCGCCTTTCCAAAATCGCCAGCGGTGTTGTGCATAGACCGCACCGGACAGGGCGCCCGGATTGGACTCAATCGCCGCCCATGTTATGCCCCGCCGTCGACCGGCGAAGGTCCCGATGATCGCTAAAATCTTCGGTTCAGGCAGCCGCGCAACTCCGCGATCCTGAAGAGATGACATTGTCCCGCTCCGACCTCACACGCATGGCGAACGCCATCCGCTTCCTCGCGATGGACGGCGTGGAACAGGCCAAATCCGGCCATCCCGGACTGCCAATGGGCGCAGCCGACATTGCGACCGTGCTGTTCACGCAATTCCTGAAATTCGATCCAGCCGATCCGAAATGGGCGGACCGCGACCGCTTCGTGCTATCGGCCGGTCACGGCTCGATGCTGATCTATTCGTTGCTGCATCTTTGCGGCTACGAGGCGATGACGATTGAGCAGCTCAAGAAATTCCGCCAGTTCGGATCGCTGACGCCGGGCCATCCGGAAAATTTCATCACGCCGGGCGTCGAAACCACCACCGGCCCTCTCGGCCAAGGTCTTGGCAACGCCGCCGGCATGGCGATTGCGGAACGACATCTCGCCGCGCAATTCGGCGACGTGGTCGATCACAAGACCTATGTGCTCTGCTCCGACGGCGACCTGATGGAAGGCATCTCGCAGGAAGCAATCGCGCTTGCGGGACACCTCAAGCTCAACCGCCTCATCGTCATGTTCGATGACAATGGCATTACCATCGACGGCAAGCTGTCGCTGTCGGACTCAGTCGATCAGGTGAAGCGTTTTGAATCCGCCGGATGGCGCGCCGAACGCATCGACGGCCACGACGCGGACGCGATTGCAGCGGCGCTCACGCGCGCGCAGAGCGCCGACAAGCCGACCCTGATCGCGTGCAAGACGCAGATCGGCTTCGGCGCACCGAATAAAGCCAACAGCGAAAAGGCACACGGATCGCCGCTCGGCGCGGATGAGATCGCTGCAACCCGCAAGGCGCTAGGCTGGAACCACGCTCCGTTCGAAGTGCCCGCCGACATTCTCGATCTCTGGCGCGCGGCTGGAAAACGCGGCGCGGATGTTCGCGCTGCTTGGGCAAAGAAACTTGGCGCGATGCCGTCCGAGAAGCGCAGCGAATTCGAGCGCCGCATGAAGGGCGAATTGCCGGAAGCAAAACTCGCAGCCGCCATTCGCACAACCAAGGAAACACTGGCCGCGACGCCGAAAGATATTGCGACCCGCTCGGCTTCCGAATTTGCGCTCGAAGCGCTGACCGCCGCCGTACCTGAAATGGTCGGCGGCTCCGCCGACCTCACCGGATCGAACAACACGCGCGCCAAGGCGATGAAGTCGATGTCGGCTGCGGATTATTCCGGCACGTTCATCCATTACGGCATTCGCGAACACGGCATGGCGTCGGCGATGAACGGCATGACGCTGCACGGCGGCGTAATCCCTTATTCCGGCACGTTCCTCGTGTTCTCCGATTATTCGCGCCCGGCGATCCGGCTCGCTGCATTGATGGGCGAGCGCGTGATCCATGTTCTGACGCACGATTCCATCGGCCTTGGCGAAGATGGCCCGACCCATCAGCCGGTCGAACACATGGCTGCGCTTCGCGCGATCCCGAACCTGAACGTGTTCCGCCCGTGCGATACCGTCGAGACGCTGGAATGCTGGGAGCTCTCGCTGCGCAATGCCGACGGCCCGAGCGCAATGGCGCTCACCCGCCAGAATTTGCCGCAGCTTCGCAAGGAAGCGCCGGGCGAGAACAAATGTGCGAACGGCGCTTATGAGATCATCCCGGCGCAGGGCGAGGCGAAAGTCTCGCTCTTTGCCTCCGGCTCCGAAGTCGCCATTGCCGCGGACGCAGCGAAGCTTCTCGCGGCCAAGGGCGTCGCGGCCCGCGTCGTTTCGGTGCCCTGCTTTGAACTTCTCGCCACAGCGCCGGACGCTGCGCGCCGCGCCGCCATCGGCAATACCAAGGTCAATGTCGCGGTCGAAGCCGGCATCCGGCAGGGCTGGGACGCGATCATC
The DNA here is from genome assembly GCA_945862935.1 of Pseudorhodoplanes sinuspersici. Lineage (GTDB taxonomy): Bacteria > Pseudomonadota > Alphaproteobacteria > Rhizobiales > Xanthobacteraceae > Pseudorhodoplanes > Pseudorhodoplanes sinuspersici_A. The sequence continues at coordinate 9,196 of CAMBBO010000098.1, forward strand.
GGGTCAGACGGGATTTTCGTCGGCATGACGGGCTTCGGCGGCAGCGCGCCGTTCAAGGAGCTTTACAAGCATTTCGGGATCACTCCCGAGGCGGTTGCGGACGCGGCGCTGGCCAAGCTCGGCGCGCGTTAATCAGCCAAGTTACGGGCGTTGCCACCCATTGATATGCCGCATTGCGCGGCTAGCGGAATTACGCCAAAAACGCGCCGAAATCGGGCGCGAAATTCAAGGAGATTTCTTCATGGCTATCCGGGTCGGCATCAACGGCTTCGGCCGCATCGGGCGCAACGTACTGCGCGCCATCGCCGAAAGCGGCCGCAAGGACATCGAAGTCGTCGGCATCAACGATCTCGGTCCAGTCGAAACCAACGCGCATCTTTTGCGCTTCGACAGTGTGCATGGCCGCTTCCCTGGCACGGTCACGGTCGATGGCGACTCGATCAGCCTCGGCAACGGCAAGATCAAAGTGACTGCCGTGAAGGACCCCTCGACGCTGCCGTGGAAAGACCTCGGCGTGGACATTGCGCTGGAATGCACCGGCATCTTCACCGCGAAGGACAAGGCATCCG
>CAMBBO010000099.1 GCA_945862935.1 Pseudorhodoplanes sinuspersici
CAATCTGGGCGGCGGCTTTCCGACCAAGTACCTGAAGAACGTGCCGACGGTGAAGACCTACGGCAACGCCATCTTCAAGGCGCTGCGTAAGCATTTCGGCAACCGCATCCCGGAAACCATCATCGAACCGGGCCGCGGCATGGTCGGCAATGCCGGCGTGATCGAAACGGAAGTCGTCCTCGTCTCGAAGAAGAGCGAGGAGGATGACGTGCGCTGGGTCTATCTCGACATCGGCAAATTCGGCGGTCTCGCCGAGACGATGGACGAATCGATCCGGTACCCGATCAAGACGCCGCGCGACGGGGCGGAAATGACGCCGTGCGTCATCGCCGGTCCGACCTGCGACTCGGCGGACGTGCTGTATGAACGGGAGCCTTATCCGCTCCCGGTCAGCCTCGAGATCGGCGACAAGCTGCTGATCGAAGGCACCGGCGCGTACACGTCGACCTATTCGGCGGTCGCGTTCAACGGCTTCCCGCCGCTGAAGACCTATCACATCTGACAACAGATGCTTTCCCCTCCCCCGCCGCGCGCGGGGGAGGACGAACGCTAGCCTCTCGTTGAACGGCGCCTTCATCCGCCGTTCATCCGCGATGCTGCATTTCCATTCTCATTCCATCGCCGTGAACCCGGCGGGCAGGAGTGCTGAAGTGATCACGATCCGTCAGGAACGCCCAAGCGACCAGTCGCCCCGCGAGGTGCTGCTCGATCGTGCGTATGGCGCGATCCGCTTCAGGAAGCCGTCGCAAAAGATCCGCGCCGGCCGCCTTCCTGCCGAGGGCCTCTCCTTTGTCGCAACGCATCGCGGCCGGATCATTGGCACCGTGCGTCTGTGGAACGTGTCGGCGGGCGGCAAAGCCGCGTTGCTGCTCGGGCCTCTTGCCGTGCATCCAGACTACCGCAGCCGCGGGATCGGTGCGGGCCTGATGTCGCATGCAATCGAAAGCGCCCAGCGCCTCGGTCACGGTGCAATCATTCTGATCGGCGACGAGCCTTACTACTGCCGCTTCGGCTTCTCGGCCGCGGCGACCGGCGATCTGCGCGTGCCCGGACCGTTCGAGCAGCGCCGGCTGCTGGGTCTTGAGCTTGTCACGAACGCGCTGGAAGGTGCCCGCGGTATGATCGCCGGTAACGGCAGCCGCATTCCGGCCACCGATCCGCGCCACACACCCTCCGCCAGCCCGGCGCGAAAGCGGCCGCGCGCGGCGTAGTCCGCCTTGCGAATCGGCTGCCCCTCCCCCAGAAGCTTTTGAAAGCTTGGAGTTTTGACCATGAGCGAATGGCGCAATCACGGCCGCATTACCGGCCCTATCGTGATGATCGGCTTCGGATCAATCGGCAAAGGCACGCTGCCGCTGATCGAGCGGCATTTCACCTATGACAAGAACCGTTTCGTGGTCATCGACCCCGAGGACAAGGACCGCAAGCTTCTCGACGAGCGCGGGATCAAGTTCGTCCATCAGGCGGTGACGAAGCAGAATTACAAGACGCTGCTCAAGCCGCTGCTAACGGCGGGCGGCGGTCAGGGCTTCTGCGTCAACCTGTCGGTCGACACGTCGTCGGTGGACATCATGGAACTGTGCAACGAAGTTGGCGCGCTCTACATCGACACGGTCAACGAGCCGTGGACCGGTTTCTATTTCGATAGCAAGCTCGGACCGGAAGCGCGCTCCAACTACGCGCTGCGCGAGACGACGCTGAAGGCAAAGGCCAAGCGCAAGGCGGGCAGCACAACGGCAGTTTCCTGCTGCGGCGCCAATCCGGGCATGGTGTCGTGGTTCGTCAAGCAGGCACTCATCAATATCGCCGCCGACACTAAAGTTTCGGTCAAGGAGCCGAAGTCTCGCGAAGACTGGGGCAAGCTCGCCAAGAAACTTGGCGTGAAGGGCGTTCACATCGCCGAGCGCGACACCCAGCGCGCCAAGAAGCCGAAGGCACAGGAAGTGTTCGTCAACACCTGGTCGGTCGAGGGCTTCCTGTCCGAAGGCATGCAGCCCGCGGAGCTTGGCTGGGGCACGCATGAAAAGTGGATGCCGAAAAACGGCTTCAAGCACAAAGCCGGTTGCAAGGCGGCGATCTATCTGACGCAGCCGGGCGCGAATACGCGCGTGCGCTCGTGGACCCCGACCGCGAAGGCGCAATACGGTTTCCTTGTGACGCACAACGAGTCGATTTCGATCTCGGATTATTTCACCCTGCGCAACGGGCAGAAGGTGAGCTACCGGCCGACCTGTCATTATGCCTATCACCCGTGCAACGACGCAGTGCTGTCGCTGCACGAGTTTTTTGGACAAGCGGGCAAGCGGCAGCCGCAAATCCATATTCTCGATGAGCACGAAATTGCCGACGGCATCGACGAACTCGGCGTACTGCTCTACGGGCACAAGAAGAACGCCTATTGGTACGGCTCGCAGCTCTCGGTCGAAGAGACGCGAAAGATTGCGCCTTACCAGAACGCGACCGGACTGCAGGTGACGTCGGCCGTGCTCGCCGGAATGGTCTGGGCACTGGAAAATCCGAAGGCTGGCATCGTGGAGGCGGACGAAATGGATTACCGCCGCTGCCTCGAAGTGCAGACGCCTTATCTCGGGCCGGTGATCGGCGCCTATACCGACTGGACGCCGCTAACCGATCGTCCCGGCCTGTTCGCAGAAAAGATCGACAAGCGCGATCCGTGGCAGTTCAGGAACGTGCTGGTGCGCTAGTTCAGCGGGACCAACCGCACGAATAAAAAGGCCCCGGCGCATGGCGTGCGGGGCCTTTTCTTTGTCTTGAACCGGGGGCAGGTTTGGGCCGACCGATAAGAAGATGATTCAGGGAGAATTCCGTGCGCGCCATTCACGCCTTCTTCGTGTTCGCTCTGATTGCCATTACGTCTGGTTTCACCGCGGCACCGGCAAGCGCCTGCCTGTCCTACAACCGGGTCGCCGAACTGAAGCTCGTCGATGACGCGATCGCATCGAAACAGACAAAGGCCGACACCAAAACGAAACTCGTCGCCCTTCGTGGCGACATGACCGGGACCGACGGCACGGCCATCGAGAACATGCAGCGTTACAGCAAGGCTGCGACCGCAGCGCTCAAGATGATCGGCAAGGAACGGGTCCGCAACAACACCGTCACGCGCTCGGGCGACCAGCCGCTCCCGAGAATGGCTGGCTTTGTCGGCTGCGGCTGACAATCAGGTGAGATCGATGAGGCCCGCCGCCCCGTCGTCGCAACCAAATGCCAGCGTGTTGCCATCGGCACTGAAGGCAAGCGCCGTCACCGGAGCATCGCCCGGACGCCGCGCGAGAATTTCAGCGGCGTCGGTGGTGCGTACGAGCAGCACCATGCCATCGGAAAACCCGGCCGCAACCACGTCCTGTTTTGGATGACACGCTACCACGACGCAACGTGATGAATAGGGCGCGAGCAGCCGCGGCTGTTTTCCCATCGGACCGTCCTTTCCCGAGAACGGCCACAGGATCACCTGCTCGGAACCGCCGGTCGCGAGAAATGCGCCATCGCGCGTCCATGCAAGCGAGCGCACGCGTGCGGAATAGCCGGACATGCGCATGTGCTTTGCGTCCGCGATGCGCCAGCCGTGCAGCATCGCCTCCTGCATACATGTGACGACGAACTTTCCGTCGGGGCTGATCGATGGCGAATAATGCACGCCTTTCCATTCGAGAAATTCTGGTTTTGCTACAGCGTTTGGAAACCAGAGCGAAACGCCGTTGTAGTGCGCGATAGCGATACGCAGTCCTTTCGGCGCGAATGCCAAGCCGCCGGCACTCGATGGGACGCCGGCACTTTTCACGCCGCCCTTGCTGGTGCGCGCGAACACCATCTTGCCCGCTGACCACGCGACCGCGCCATCGGGGCCTGCGGCGACATGATCGATCCAGCGGCCTTTCTCGTCGGCCGCAAGCGTTTGCGAAATTCCCTTGTCGTTTGTCGCGACAATCTTTCCGTCATCGCCGCCAGTGACGATGACCTTTCCGTCGGACGCCGACGACAGGATTCCACCGTCATGCGCGGCGGTGCGATGCTGAGCGCCATCCGGCGCTACGAACAGAAGGCTTTCCTCGCCAAGAACGAACACCGCGTCACGCCCGAGAAAGTGCGCGGCAACGATTGCGCCGCCGGCTTCAACCGGACGCGTGCGGGTAACGAGAGAGGTTTCGGACGGAGTATCGGTCACGCGTCACATCACGCAGGCAGCAAAACCCTCGCGGATTTTCTTTTCCGGCAGATTGCGGCCGATGAACACAAGTCTGCTTTCACGCTTCTCGCCGTCCTGCCACGCCCGCTGATGATCGCCTTCCAGCATCATGTGCACGCCTTGAAACACGAAGCGGTCCGGGTCGTCACGGAATGCGATGATGCCCTTTGAGCGCAAAATCTTCTGCCCTTCGGTCGCAACGAGGTCCTGCACCCATGGCAGGAATTTTTCCGGGTTCATCGGCTTCTCGCTTTTCAGCGACAGCGATTGCATGTCCTCGTCATGATAATGCTTCAGCCCGCCGTGATCGTGGTGATGATGCCCGCCGTGATCATGATCGTGGTGGTGATGGCCATCGCCTTCCTCTAGAAAGGTCGGCTCGATTTCCAGAATGCGGTCGAGATCGAAGGCGTTGCGGCCGAGCACTTCTTCCAGCGCGATCTGCGAGCGCTGCGTCTTGTGCAACTTCGCATACGGATTGATACCGCGAATCCGCGCTTCCACGTCGGCGAGTTCATCGGCCGAAACGAGATCGGTCTTGTTGAGCAGGATCACATCGGCAAAAGCGATCTGGTTCTTCGCCTCCGGTGCATCCTTGAGGCGGTCCTTCAGCCATTTGGCATCGGCAACGGTCACCACGGCGTCGAGCTTGGTCTTGGCGCCGACTTCCTCGTCCACGAAAAAAGTCTGCGCCACGGGAGCGGGATCGGCGAGGCCCGTCGTTTCCACGATGATCGCGTCGAACTTGCCCTTGCGCCGCATCAGCCCTTCGATGATGCGGATCAGGTCGCCGCGCACGGTGCAGCAGATGCAGCCGTTGTTCATCTCGAACACTTCCTCATCCGCGTTGATGATGAGGTCGTTATCGATGCCGATTTCACCAAATTCGTTGACGATCACGGCGTATTTCTTGCCGTGCGGCTCGGACAGGATGCGGTTCAGCAACGTGGTCTTGCCGGCGCCGAGATAGCCGGTCAGGACGGTGACGGGGATTTTTTCGGACGGCGTTGAGGGCATTCCATTCTCCGGGGTCGGGGCGGATATATGCCCCGTCCCGGAGAAAAGCAAAATCTGCAGATCAGCTCTGCAAGGCAGAGCCGAACTGGCGGATATTGTTTCGCATCATGTCCAGATAGGTCGCGGCCGGCCCTTTCTCGTCCGACAACGCGTCGGAATAGAGCTTGCCGCCGATCTTGGCGCCGGTTTCCTTGGCGATGCGCTGCATCAGACGGTCGTCCGAAATATTTTCCACGAACACCGCCGGAATTTTCTGCTTCTTGATCTGGCCGATGATCTTGGCGACGTCTTTGGCCGAAGCCTCGGACTCGGTCGAGACGCCCTGCGGCGCGATGAACTCCATCCCGTAGGCCCCACCGAAATAACCGAAGGCATCGTGTGTCGTGATGATGCGCCGGCGATCAGCAGGGATTCTCGCGATGGCCTGCTTCACCTCCGTTTCGAGCGCGTCGAGCTTGTCGAGATAGGACTTCGCATTGGCTTCATAGACGGCCTTACCATCCGGGTCCGCTGCAATCAGGCCGTCGCGGATATTCCCGACATAGATCTTCGCGTTCGCGACCGATTGCCACGCATGCGGATCGGCATCGTGACCGTGGCCTTCTTCCTCGCTCTTGCGCGGCTTGACGCCCTTCGTTGCGGTGACCGTGACCGCCTTTGTGGCGGACGCCTTGATGAGGCGTGCCAGCCAGCCTTCCAGGCCAAGGCCGTTCACGAACACCACTTTGGCTTCGCCGAGCGCCTTGGCATCGGCGGGAGACGGCGCGTAAACATGCGCGTCCCCGTTGGGGCCGACCAGCGAGGAAACGGTGATGCGGTCACCGCCGACATTCTTCACAAGGTCGCCAAGAATCGAAAACGTTGCAACGGTCTTGATCTTGTCCTGCGCGCTGGCGGGAGCCGTCAACAGCGGGAATACGAGCGCGAATGCCAGAGCCAATCTTTTCTTCATCGTCATTTCCTTCATGCTTCGAGGTGCCGCCCCGGGAAAAGCTGCCGCGCGAGACCACCAACGCTGCCAAAGGCGAGCGACAGCGCGTAGAAAAAGCCCGCGACGAGGATCACGGCGGGGCCGGACGGCACGCCGCTGTGGTACGAGAGAACAAGCCCGGCATAGCCCGAGGCCATGCCGCTTGCGACTGTGATCGCGATCATCAGGGTGATGTCGCGCGCCCAGAAGCGCCCGATCGCAGCCGGGACCATCATGATTCCGACCGCGAGCAACGTGCCGAGCGCCTGAAATCCGCTGACCAGGTTGATGACAACCAACGCCAGAAAAAGAAGATGCACCGGGGTCCCAGCGCGGCTGACCGATCGCAGGAAGCCCGGATCGACGCACTCGATCACCAGCGGCCGGTAAATCAGGGCAAGCACCACAAGCGTGATCGACGCATTAATCGCGATGAGAATGAGTGTCGGGTCGTCGAGCGCCAGCACCGTGCCGAACAGGAAATGCAGCAGGTCGATATTCGTGCCCTTCAGCGACACGATGGTCACACCGATGGCGAGCGAAATCAGGAAGAACACCGCGAGCGACGCATCTTCCTTTAGTTCCGTGGTGCGCGCGACAAGCCCCGCCAGCAGCGCGATCACGAAGCCCGCGATCATGCCGCCCGTGCTCATCGCAACGAGACTGAGACCCGAAACCAGAAAGCCAATCGCTGCACCGGGCAGGATCGCATGCGCCATCGCGTCACCGACCAGCGACATCCGCCGCAGCATCAAAAATACGCCAACAGGGCCTGCGCCGAGTGCCAGCGCGCACACACCGACCAGTGCGCGGCGCATGAACTCAAATTCGGCAAAAGGGGCGATCAGCGCGTCATAGATCGTCATGCCGCACACGCCGCCGCTTCTTCGTCGAACGCCTCGCACATGTGGCGAGCCTTGGCGAGATTGTCCGGCGTCAGAACCTTTGACGTCGCGCCCCATGCCACCTGTTCGCGCGCAAGAAGAAGTGTATCCGGGAAATTCGCGCGCACGACTTCGAAGTCATGCAGGGCGGCGAGCACGGTACGCTTCTCGCCATGCCAGCGGTGCACGAGTTCGAGCAAGTCAGCGCAGGTCTTGGTGTCGATGGCGTTGAACGGTTCGTCGAGCACGATTAGCTTGGCATCTTGCAGCAGCAGCCGTGCGAACAGCATGCGTTGCATCTGTCCGCCCGAAAGCGTGCCGATTCCGCGCGATTCAAATCCTGTGAGGCCGACGGTCGAGAGCGCACGCTCGACCACGTCGCGCTCGCGCGTGCCGATGCCGCCGAACAATCCGGCCTTTCGCCACAGCCCCATCGCGACCATGTCAAATACATTGATCGGAAAGCTGCGGTCGATTTCGGCGGCCTGCGGCAGATACGCAATCTCGCGCGGGTCGATACCGCCGCGCGAAATTTCACCCGAAAATGGCGTGAGCACGCCGACGATACCCTTGAACAATGTGGACTTGCCCGCGCCGTTCGGCCCGACCACAGCCGTCAATGCGCCGGATGCGATCTCGCCGCTCAGATGATGAACCGCCGGATGACGGTCATAACCCAGCGTCACGTTTCGAAACTGGAGTGCGCTCATTTCATTGCCCACAAAACCGAAAGCCAAAGAAGCGCGATCAGCCCGCCCGCAACCGCAAGGCGCTTTCCGGCCGACAACCGCAAAATCGATGGCGCGACCGGCGCCGGCGGATGCGGCTGACCGGGGCGATGATGGTGCGGGTGGGCCACGAGGCCTCCTAGGAGATATCTGTTATAATATAACATTTATCGGGTCCTTCCAAGCCCCCCTTTCGCTGGCGACAGATGGCGCGTCTTGCAGGCCTCGCCCGGCAAGACTTCGAGCGCGCATCGTGATTTAACCCGCCCCGGACAGGAATTCGGCGATCCATGAGCGAGCAGAAAAACCGCGTTGTCTCGATCGGCGAAGTGATGATCGAACTTTCGCGCGGCAATGACGGCCGGTTCGCGCTCGCGAGCGGCGGCGACACGTTCAATACGGCCGTCTATCTCGCGCGCAATGGCGTGGAGGTCGCTTACGCGACGGCGCTTGGCGACGATCCTTATTCCAACAGCATCGTTTCCCTTGCAACGGCGGAAGGCGTTTCGACCGAGTTGATTGTGCGCGTGCCGGGGCGGCTTCCCGGCCTCTACATGATCGAAACGAATCCGGCAGGCGAGCGCACCTTTTACTATTGGCGCGATACTTCACCAGCGCGCGAGATTTTCGAACTGGACGAATGGAGCCGCCTCGCCGAGACGATGCTGAATGCCCGCATCATCTATTTTTCCGGGATCACGCTGTCGCTCTATTCCAATGTCGGACTCGGGCGATTTCTCGCGATGCTGGAAATGGCGCGCAAGAACGGCGTGCGCATCATCTTCGACGGCAATTATCGCCCGCGCGGCTGGAAGAACGACGTTGCACGTGCGCGCACGGTGTTCGCCGAGGCGCTCAAGCGCGTGGACGTTGCGCTGCCGACCTTCGACGACGAGGCGATGCTGTGGGGCGACCGCAGTCCGGAGGCGACCATCGAACGCCTCAGGGCCTTCGGCATTTCGGAGGTCGTCGTGAAGAACGGCGAGAATGGCGCGCTGGTCGCGGCAGGCGGTCATCAGGAGATCGTGCCGGTGCATGAAGTGGTGCAGCCTGTCGACACGACCGCAGCGGGCGACAGTTTCAATGCCGGTTACATGGCGGCGCGGCTTACCGGCCACAATCCGGGCGATGCGGCTTCCGCAGCGCACAAACTCGCAGCAGCCGTCATTCAGCACCGTGGCGCGATCATGCCGCGACAATCGGCCTTGATGCACTGATATTCGCCTCTTGCGTCGGCGGGTCTTCGCACCCACGATGCACGCAAGATAAAGTTGTCGCTCACAAGCTTACCGGGGCCTTGATGTTTCTTCGAATTCTCGACCGTCTCGAGGAAACACTGATCGCAGCCCTGCTCGCGGGCGCGACCGTCATCATCTTCATCGCCGTGCTGCATCGTTACGGCACCGGCGTTCCGCTGCTTTATCCCTTTCTCATCAAACTGCATCTCTCCTGGGCACAGGAATTGTGCATCTACATGTTCGTGTGGATGGCGAAATTCGGCGCGGCCTATGGCGTGCGCACCGGCATTCATGTAGGCGTCGACGTGCTCGTGAACACGCTACGGCCCGCGATCCGCAACAGAGTAATCCTGTTCAGCCTGTTTTGCGGCGCGCTGTTCACCGCGATCATCGGCACGATGGGAGCAAAGTTCGTCATTGAATTGATGAGCACGGACCAGACCTCGCCCGATCTCGAGATTCCAAGCTGGATTGTTTACGCCTGCATTCCGCTCGGTTCTTATTTGATGTGCTTTCGCTTTCTTCAGGTCGCATGGGCGTTCTGGCGCACCGGAGAATTGCCGCATCA
>CAMBBO010000100.1 GCA_945862935.1 Pseudorhodoplanes sinuspersici
GACCCACGGAACCGGCTAAATCCAGCCCCCCGCTAAGGGGTTACGGTTTTTTTGATGCTCAAAGCTTAATCGGGCGCGACTGGCCTCAAGGGGATGCCGACGCCGCCGCCAAAGCCGGACCGTCAGCAGTCCCAATCCTCGGGCTACGCCTCGATAACGATTTTCGGAGTGGGCCGCGCCGAACCCCGGCCCTCAAGCTGCCGGCGGACATTCTCGGCAATCGCCCTGTAGACCTTGGCGTGCGGACCGTCCGGGTGCGTTGCGACAAGCGGCGCACCGGCATCCGACGTTTCGCGGATCGCCATGTCGAGCGGCACCTCACCCAGGAAGGGTACGTCCAAGCGCTCGGCTTCACGCCGTGCACCGCCATGGCCGAAGATATCCGACCGCGAGCCGCATTGCGGGCACATGAAGTAGCTCATGTTCTCGACAATGCCGAGCACGGGCACATTCACACGCTGAAACATCGCAATACCACGCCGCGCGTCGATCAATGCAAGGTCCTGCGGCGTCGATACGATTACAGCACCCGCAAGCGGAACTTGCTGCGCCATCGTAAGCTGCGCGTCGCCGGTGCCGGGCGGCATGTCCACGACCATGATGTCGAGTTCACCCCATTCGACTTCACGCAACATCTGTGTCAGCGCCGACATCACCATCGGCCCGCGCCAGATCATCGGGGTTTCCTCTTCGATGAGGAAACCGATCGACATGACATTCAGTCCATGACGGACAATCGGCTTCAGCCGCGTTCCGCCGATCGTCTCCGGGCGTTCCTTGATCGCCAGAAGCTTTGGCAATGATGGGCCGTAAATATCGGCGTCGAGCACACCGACCTTCATTCCAATGTCGCGCAGGGCCAAAGCGAGATTGATCGCTGTCGTCGATTTGCCAACGCCACCCTTGCCGGAGGCAACCGCGATAATCGACTGGACGCCCGGCACGCCGGTCGGACTTTCGCCGCGAGCGCCGCGAGGTGCTGCCGGAGCATGGGAGTGCGAATGAGAGTGCGCCGGCGCGGGCTGCTTTGAACCACCGCCGGACTTCTCGGCCGTCAACGCCACCATGACCGACACGACGCCGGGAATGGCCTTCACTGTATCCTCAACGCGCTTGCGGACCGGCTCCCATGCTTTGACCGCACTGGCATCGACGGCGATAGAGAAAAACACCTTGCCGTCGCTTACCACGATGTCGGACATGGTCCCGGTCTGTGGCAATGGTGTGCCATCGGGCGCCTTGATCGCCGAAAGCGCCTCGGTCACCTGCTGTTTGGTCGGAGCCATGATGCTATTCCCCTGCGTCCCGGCATTCGCCGGTCGCGGCGGCCTGCTGAAAAGTTCAGGAACGTAGATAGGGCGGGTTGACCCGCGCGCACAAGCGGTCACATTGGCGCCCGCAAAACGGATCGGGGCGGACAAGCCCCTTCTTGGGAGGACGGCGATGGCGAAGGTTGCGTTTTTGGGCCTCGGAGTGATGGGCTACCCGATGGCGGGGCACCTCAAGACCAAGGGCGGGCACGATGTCACCATCTATAACCGCACTTTCGCGAAGGCCGAGAAATGGGTCGCCCAGTTCGGCGGCAAGGCCGCCAAGACGCCGAAGGAAGCAGCCCAGGGCCAAGACTACGTGATGTGCTGCGTCGGCAACGACAACGATTTGCGCGAGGTGACACTTGGATCCGACGGCGCCTTCGCCGGAATGACCAAAGGCAAGATATTTGTCGATCACACCACCGCTTCGGCAGAGATCGCGCGCGAGCTTTATGACGCAGCGAAAAAATCCGGGTTCGACTTCATCGACGCGCCGGTGTCCGGCGGACAGGCCGGCGCCGAGAATGGCGCTCTGACGGTCATGTGCGGCGGGGACGAAGCTCCATTTGCAAACGCTGAGAAGGTGATCGCAGCCTACGCGCGCGCCTGCAATCTGCTTGGCAAGCCCGGCTCCGGCCAACTCGCCAAGATGGTGAACCAGATTTGCATCGCGGGTCTCGTGCAAGGATTGTCCGAGGGCGTGCATTTCGCGCAGAAAGCCGGCCTCGACATCGAGAAGCTGATCGCGACGATCTCCAAGGGTGCGGCGCAATCGTGGCAGATGGAAAATCGCTACAAGACGATGGCGGCCGGAAAATACGATTTCGGTTTCGCCGTTGACTGGATGCGCAAGGATTTGAGCATCTGCCTCGGCGAAGCCCGCCGCAACGGCGCGCATCTTCCGGTCACGGCGCTCGTCGATCAATTCTATTCCGAAGTGCAGAAGATGGGCGGCAATCGCTGGGATACGTCGAGCCTGCTCGCTCGTCTCTCGCGCTAGTCGAAAACGATCTCACGCTGACGCGCTTGGGCGCGCCGACAATTCGGCGTGCCAGCGCAGCACGTTGGTCATTTCGGGCGGCACGGTGAGTTTGCCGGGCTTCATGAAGTCGATCGCGATGAGGCCCGTAATGTCGGCAACGGATAACTCGTCTCCAGCAGCGTAGCGCCGATTGCTCAATTCGCGATCGAGCAGGTGCAGGAAATCCGTCACGCGCGGCCGGTTCGCCTCGCCCCAGGCGGGCACCTGCGGCACTTCAAAGTCCTTCATCGCGGGATGGGTGTGCCGAAACACCTGCGCGACCGGCACAAACAGGTTCAGCTCCAGCCGCCGCTGCCACATCTCGATGAGCGCGATTTGCTTGGCGCCCGTTCCGAACAAAGCCGGTTTGGGCTGCTCAGCTTCAAAATACCGGCAGATCGCGATGGACTCGGTAATGACGGTGCCGTCGTCGAGAACCAGCGCGGGCAGTCGCTGTAGCGGATTGACGGCGGTATAGGCGTCCGCCTTATGCGCCATTTTCCCGAGATCGACCTGCTCGCTTGGAACGGCGATGCCTTTCTCAGCCAGAAAAATCCGCACACGTCGTGGGTTTGGCGCGCGTCCCCCGTCATAGAGCTTCATCGCGGGTGCAATCCATTAACCATGAGTAATTCGGCTCTATCTTAAGCTTGGTCTTAAGGTTTTTGGGCGAGTTTAGCCCGTTAATTCGGGACGATTTTTCTCCATGGCAGATACCACGATTGAAGGTCAGGAACTCGGCGTACCGGTCGATATGGCCGCAGCGCAGCGCAGGCGCGCCGCAGCCCAACGCGTGCGCGACGCACGCGACCGCCTGATCTCCACCACCGGGACGCGTCCGGTTTTCGATTATGAATTGCTGCGCCTGTTCGCGCAGAACCGCCTCTCCGCCTCGCTCGTCATTTTGCTGCTAGTTGGCACGGTCGGATTCCTGTCGAGCTTGTGGACGGGTGCCGCGACCGCGGGCATCTGGACCGCGAGCGTGCTGATGATCCATGCAGTGATCATCACCAAATGCCGCCAATTCCTCGCCGAGCCTCAGGCCGGAATTAATATCCGCGCGTGGCGCGTGCGCTTCATTATGCTCGATCTCTTCTTCGGGCTGGCGTGGATGTTCAATCTTATCCAGCCGGTCGGCGTCGAAGAAGGCACTGGCACGTTTATGCTGTTCGTTATGCTACTCGTGGTCGCCGTGTCGAGCATGCTCGCGTCAAGCCTGCCGATCGCCGTTTTTGCCGCGACCATGCCGGTGACGGCCGCCGTCGCGATCAATTTCGCGATGAAGGGCAATTTGCACGACTACATCCTCGGCATCATGGCGGTGACGGCGGAAGGCTATTTCTGCCTGCTCGCGCATCGCCTCTATTCGACCACGCTCGCCACCCTTCAGGCGCGCGCCGAAAAGGACATGCTGATCGGCGAACTCGAACAATCAAAGGCAATCTCCGACGAAGCCCGCAACCGCGCGGAAGCCGCCAACATTTCCAAGTCCCGCTTCCTTGCACAGATGAGCCACGAACTGCGAACGCCGCTGAATGCAATCCTTGGATTTTCCGAGGTCATGAAGGGCGAAATATTCGGCACCCATGCCGTGGCCGTCTACAAGGATTACTCAAACGACATTCATAATTCCGGGCAGCATCTTCTCGGCCTGATCAACGAAATTCTCGATCTCTCGCGTATCGAAGCAGGACGTTATGAATTGAACGAAGAGGCGGTGCCCATCGCCCTCGTGGTCGAGGACTGCAACCACCTTCTGAAGCTGCGCGCGCAAAATCGCGGCATCGCTCTGCACGAAATTTACGAGCAGGATTTGCCGCGCGTGTGGGCGGACGAACGCGCCGTGCGCCAGATCTGCCTCAACCTGCTTTCCAACTCGATCAAATTCACGCCGCAGGGCGGCGATATTTGGATCAAGGTCGGCTGGACCGCTTCGGGCGGTCAGTACATCAGCGTCAAGGATTCAGGACCCGGCATTCCCGAAGAAGAAATTCCGATTGTGCTAGCCTCGTTCGGTCAGGGTTCGAACTCGATCAAATCGGCGGAACAGGGTGCCGGCCTCGGCCTGCCGATCGCAAAGAGCCTGGTCGACCTGCACGGCGGAACATTCACGCTGAAATCGAAGCTGCGCGTGGGCACCGAAGTGGTCGTGACACTGCCGCCCGAACGCGTGATGTCGGCCCTTGCTCCCATGCCTTCTCCGTCAGTTCAACCGGACGATGGCCTGACGGACGATGAGCGCGCCGCATTGCGCAAAAAGCCCCTGTTCCACGTCCGGGCCTGATTGCGGGCGAGCGTTGCGTTTGGCGAGCGGGCGCTTATGTTGCTCGCGAATCTCTGGATGCACTCGTCATGCCGGCAATCACTCCTTGCATCAATGCTTGCATACTTGATCCGGCGACGGGCCTGTGTCGCGGCTGCGGGCGCAGCGCCGATGAAATCGCCGCATGGAGCACGATGAACGACACCGACCGGATGCGCGTCATGTCGGAATTGCCGCAGCGTATGGCAAATAGCCCCGCGCCGGTCGATAGCGCGGAGTGACGCCGTGCGCCGCCTGATCTGGATTTTCATTCTCGGCCTGGCCGTCGCGCTATTCCTGCTGGCGGGCAGACTCGACGACCGATCATGGAACTATCTGACGAGCAACGACTTTGCGGCGCTCGCAACAAAAATCGTATTCTTGGTCTTTGTGGGCGCGACCGTACTCGTCCTGTTTCGAGAGGATTTTTCCAAGGCGCTGCGATCCGCCCTGCTCTGGGTGCTGATCGCGCTTCTGCTCGCTGGTGGCTATACTTATCGTTTAGAGCTGAAGAACATTTCGAACAGGGTTTTGGCAGAAATCGTTCCCGGCCGCGCATATACGCAAGGGCGCGTGGTCGAAATCGCGCGCGGGCGCGCGGGCGAGTTTAATCTCGGTACCGACGTCAACGGCGCGCGCATACAAATGGCGCTCGATACCGGAGCAAGCGCGGTTGTTCTAACGCAGGAAGCTGCGAAAGCCGCGGGTCTGCCGCTTGAGGTGCTGACCTACAATGTCAGCGTGGACACCGCGAATGGGCGCACCCGCGCAGCCTCGGTTACACTCGACCGGCTCGGGATCGGCGGAATCGTTGAGCGTTCGGTGCCCGCACTGATCGCGCAACCGGGCCAGCTTCGAACCAACCTTCTCGGCATGAGTTTTCTGAACCGGCTGGAAAGCTGGGAAGTGCGTGGCGACAAGCTGATTATGCGCGGATATCCGTGACCGTCAGATCAGACTGACGATAAATCGCAACGCGACCAGCCAAAGAAAAATCCCAAACGCGATCTCGAGCTTGCGTTTCGGCAGCGCATGGGCGATGCGCGCTCCCAGCGGCGCCAACAGTGAAGAGACCGGCGCCATAAGCACAAAGCCTATCAGCGAGACAAAGCCGAGCGACAGCGGCGGCAACATCGACTGATGCGGCAACCCGGCAAAGATAAAGCCGATCGCTCCCACCACCGAAATGATGATGCCGATGCCGGCCGAGATTCCGATTGCAACGTGAATGGGCTTGCCGTGAAGCTTCAGGATTGCCGTTGTCACCGATCCTCCGCCGACCCCCATCAGGGCCGAATACAGTCCGATCAGCAACCCATAACCCGACATCCCAACGGGGCCGGGCAATTCCGATGAAATTTGCCAACGGTCGCTCGCGAACAGAAATTTTGCACCAATCGTGAGAGCGATCACGACGAATGCGACTTTGAATACCGACGCGGGCGCCAATGCGGCAATCACACCACCTATCAGCACACCGACGATCACCGGGGCAGCCCATAGCCGCAGGATTTCAACTGGCAGATTGCCTCGGGCCAAATGCGCGCGGAACGACCGGATCGATGTTGGAATAATGATCGCAAGTGATGTCCCGACGCAAAGCTGCATGCGAACCGCGTCCGGCACATCGAGAATACGGAAAATCTCATACAGGACGGGAACGATAACGCCGCCCCCGCCAACACCGAACAGCCCGGCCAGAATGCCAGTCAGCGCGCCGCCGACCAGAATTGCGCCGACGAGCATCACAAGCTCGCCCGCAGGCACGTCGAAGGTCATCAATATCTCCGAAATCGTCAGGCCGCAGCGATGTGCGACATTTCCGGAGCGGTGTCCACGACGAGCGCGAGCGCCTCGCGCAACACTGCACTGTCGGCTCCGGGCTTGACGCCCTCGGTTGAGAGGTGCCTGCGGAACGCACGCGCGCCGGGGACGGAGCGGAACGAGCCGAGGACGTGGCGCGTCATCGCGTGCAGACGAGACCCGCGCGCGATTTCACGGTCGATATAGGGAATGAAGGCTTCGAGCGCTGTTTTCAGCGAAACGGACGAAGCGGCCTCGCCAAAAATCGCCGGATCGACATCAAGCAGCCGCCATGGCTCCTGATAGGCTGCACGTCCCATCATCACCCCATCGACATGCTCAAGATGCCTTGCAGCATCGTCGACTGACGCTATTCCACCGTTGATGATGACCGGCAAGTCCGGATGAGATTTCTTCAAGCGATACACGCGATCATAGTCGAGCGGCGGAATATCGCGATTCTCGCGCGGCGAAAGTCCTTCGAGCCACGCTTTGCGCGCATGCACAATCAACGCATCCACGCCAGCCGATTTGACGCTTTGTGATAGCGTATCGAGCGACAGTTCGGGGTCCTGATCGTCGATCCCGATGCGGCATTTCACCGTGACAGAAATTCCAACGGCCGCTTTCATCGCGGCAACGCAATCGCCGACCAGTGCGGGCTCCGCCATGAGACACGCGCCAAAGCGGCCTTCCTGAACGCGGTCGGATGGACAGCCGACGTTGAGATTGATTTCCTGATAGCCGAAGTCCTGCGCTATCGCCGAACACTCCGCCAACGCCTTCAGATCGGAACCGCCGAGTTGCAGGGCGACCGGCTGCTCGGCCGGATCGAATTCAAGAAGGCGCGCGCGATCACCGTGGATGATCGCGCCCGTTGTGATCATCTCGGTGTAAAGCAGCGACCGGCGCGTCAACAGCCGATGGAAGAAGCGGCAATGCCGGTCCGTCCAGTCCATCATCGGAGCGACACAGAAGCCCCACTGGCCTATTTTCACGTTTTTTTCTGATTTTTCAATCATTTGATCGTTCGAGAGCCTGTCTCATGTTGTACCGTTTTGGTCGATTTTGGCCCTTTTCGTAACCCGTGGTACGACAATGTCGTACTTTGATGAACGGTGTTGTACCATGGGATCGATAATTGGACGAACTCGCAAAGACGGCTCCAAGGCCTATATGGCCCAAATCGTCTTTAAGAAAGACGGCAAGATTATTCATCGCGAAAACGAGACCTTCGACCGGCGCCAGGCCGCCAACGCCTGGATGGTCAAACGTGAAGCCGAACTGAAAAAGCCGGGAGGCTTGGATCGAAAAGAGGATCCGCCACTCGCCGCTGTGATCGAGCGCTACATCGATGAATCAAAAAACGCCGTGCTCGGTACCAAAGCACAGGTTCTCAAGACAATTCAGAACAGCAGCCTCGGGCTGCTAAAGTCCAGCGACGTAACCAGCCAGAAGCTGGTCGCCTTCGCCAAAGAACTCCTAAAGAATGTCGAGCCGCAGACTTGCGGAAATTACTTCTCGCATCTGTCGAACATATTCACCGTTGCGCGCCCGGCCTGGGGCTACCCGCTGGCGCGCGCAGAGTTCGACGACGCTCTAACCGTTATGAGAAAACTCGGCCTCATTCGCAAATCAGCACAGCGCGATCGACGACCTAGCCTCGAAGAGCTTGATCTGTTGATGGAGCATTTTGGGCGCATACGCGATCATCGCCCCTCTTCTATTCCCATGCAGAAGATAGTCGTTTTCGCGATTTTCTCGACGCGTCGACAGGAAGAAATCACGCTGCTGAAGTGGGATGACATCGACGGCGACCGCATTCTCGTACGCGACATGAAACATCCGGGCGACAAGATCGGAAACAACGTTTTTTGCGAATTGGTTCCGGAAGCCCTTTCCATCATAGATTCGATAACGCGAACATCAGATCGAATCTTTCCGTATTCGACAGTTGCAATCAGCGCAGCATTCACGCGCGCATGCAAGCTACTGGGCATTAAAGATTTGAGATTTCATGACCTGCGGCACGAGGGGATATCGCGACTATTTGAAATGGGCCGGACAATTCCACAAGCCGCCGTTGTTTCAGGGCATCGTAGTTGGGCAAGCCTGAACCGTTACACTCACATTCGGCAGACAGGCGACAAGTACGTCGAATGGCCTTGGCTAAAGACCGGCACTTAGCATCCAAAATTGTATCCCATTGAAATTGCGCACTGCTTGCCTTCGCTTCGTACCAGCAGTTCGAATCTCGTTTCCTCCGCCAGTCCCGAGTTAGCAATCGTCTCTGACTCAAATTGTGCCGCGAATTGACCTGACGGATATTTTGGACCAGCAGGATAGAGATTACTGCATTGATGTGCTCCGATCCAGATGGAGCATTTCCGGTGCGGATGTTCGCGGTGCCGGTGGTCGGTACTTCAGGGACGAGTGCGGCCGGATCGTGTTGTAGTGCTTGCGCCATTGCTCGATGACGACGGTGGCCTCCTTCAAACTGTAGAAGATTTCACCGTTCAGGCATTCGTCGCGTAGCTTGCCGTTGAAGGACTCACAATAGCCGTTCTCCCAAGGGCTGCCGGGTTCGATGTAGATCGTCTTCGCGCCGAGCTTTGCAAGCCATCCGCGCACGATCTTTGCCGTCATCTCCGCACCGTTGTCGGACCGGATATGTTCCGGCACCCCTCGCTCAAGCATCACATCGGCCATCGTCTCGATGACGCCAAAACTGTTGATACGACGGGCCACCCTGATCGCCAGGCATTCCCGGGTGAACTCGTCGATCAAGGTCAGCAGCCGCAGCTTTCGCCCGTCGTGAGTCTGTGCCTCGACGAAGTCGTAGCTCCACACATGATTACGGTGCTGCGGGCGCAGCCTGATGCAGGAGCCGTCGTTGAGCCAAAGCCGCCCTCGTGGTCTCTGCTTTCTGGGTACTTTTAGCCCCTCACGGTGCCAGATCCGCTGGACACGATCACAGCCAACTTGCCAGCCAGCATCGGCAAGCAGCGATGTGATCCTGGTCTGCCCTCAGAAAAGTGGTCCTCCCTGATGTATGGCTTTAGAGCCGATGGAGGATTGAGGAATGGCACGCAGACACAAGGCTGAAGAGATCGTCGCGAAGCTTCGGCAGGTTGACGTTTTGACGTCGCAGGGCAAGGCGGTCGT
>CAMBBO010000101.1 GCA_945862935.1 Pseudorhodoplanes sinuspersici
ATAAAGCCGCGTCTTGGTCCACGCCTCGCCTTCCTTTGCGCGGCGGAACTCTATCCGGTCGTGCAGGCGGAACGGGCGGTCGTGCCAAAATTCCATCACCAGCGGCGTGATCCGGTATCCGTTCCATTCGGGAGGGCGTGGCACTTCGCCGACGCCGTATTTCGCGGTGGTCAGCGCGATCGCCTTTTCAAAAGCAAAGCGGCTTTCCAGCGGGCGCGATTGCTGGCTCGCCCATGCGCCGATCTGGGCCTGACGCGGGCGGGTTGCGAAATAGGTATCGGCTTCCTCTGCGGTCACTTGCGACACCGGGCCGCGCACGCGTACCTGCCGACGAAGCGACTTCCAATGGAACCCGAGCGCCGCCTTCGGCTGCGCGTCCAACTCCCGCCCCTTTTGACTGCCTTTGTTGGTGAAGAAAACGAATCCGCGCTCGTCGAAGCCCTTCATCAACACCATGCGGACATCCGGCAGCCCGCCGGAATCCACGGTCGCGAGCGACATCGCGTTCGGGTCGTTGGGTTCGCTCTTGGTGGCCTCCTCAAGCCAGGCAGCGAACAGGCTAAATGGCTCGCCGGCTTCGGTGAAATCACCACTCGTTAACCAGGTTGGGTGTTCTATTGGCACTGGTGAGGCAATCCGCGGCTAAGAGGCCAGTTGGTCATGTCTGAGGCGTCCTTGCGGCCGTCTTATAATGGAATGTGCTTGGGCCGCCTATGGCGGCGCGTGCCGGCTATGGCCGTTGCGCTTACGCTCGGCTGTCTGACTGGCGGTTGCAGCTTCTCGTACCAGCTCGGTTCGCTGTTCGGAAAAGACGACGAGGCGCAAGCGCAGACGACGTCCGACGTCACCGGTTCGTTCAAGCCGGGTATCGCAACTCCTGCTGCTCCTGCGAACGAAAATAGCGATCTTGCTTATGCCCGCGCCGCCGCCGCCGAAGTGCTCGGCCGGGGCGACAAGGATGCAAGCGCGCCGTGGGCCAACCCCAAGACTGGCTCGCGCGGCACCGTCACGCCGCTAGCCCAAGCCTATACGCAGGATGGATTCACCTGCCGCGACTTCCTCGCAAGCTTTGTGCGCAAAGGCTCGGAAGCCTGGCTGCAGGGCGAAGCCTGCCGCATGCATCAGGGAAAATGGGAAGTCCGCAAGATGCGCCCCTGGAAGAAGTCCTAGAGCGAATACCCCGCTGCGTTGCGCTGCGGCACGACTCCCCCCACATTGTGGCAGAACTGATCCGGCTCGCGCCGGACCTATGTCATTGAGCGAACCACGGAGTTGAAACCTATGCGCGACCCCTACGAGGTGTTGGGGGTGTCGAAGGGGGCGAACGAGGCTGCGATCAAATCCGCATTCCGCAAGCTCGCCAAGAAGTTTCATCCCGACGCGAACAAGAACGATCCGAAGTCAGCCGCTCAGTTTTCCGAGCTGAATTCCGCTTACGAAATTCTTGGCGACGAGAAGAAGCGCAAGGCATTCGATTCAGGCGAGATCGATGCGGAGGGTAAGCCGCGCTTTCAAGGATTTGAAGGCGCGAATCCGGGCGGCGGAATGGGCGATGGCGGCTTCGAGACATTTTCGTGGGGTCCGGGCGGCGCGCAACGTGGCGGACGGGCGGGTGGATTTCGCGGCAGCTTCAGCGGCGGAGGGATCGACGACATTCTGAAAGACATGCTCGGCGGCATGGCTGGCGGACGCCGCCGTGCGGGTCCAGCGTTTGAAGAAGCGTCCGTCGGTCAGGACATCAACGCCGCGCTGACGATTTTGCTGGAAGACGCCGTGCTTGGCGCGTCGAAGCGATTGCGGCTGCCGACCGGCAAGGAAGTGGATGTGAAGATCCCCGCCGGGATCAGCGAAGGCCAGCAGATCCGCCTGAAGGGGCAGGGATTGTCCGGGCCGACCGGCGTCAGCGGTGATGCAATGATCACCGTATCCATCGCGAAACATCCGCTGTTCGAACGTGACGGCGCGAATTTGCGGATAGATCTTCCGGTTACCCTTTACGAGGCGGTGCTGGGCGGGAAGGTGCGCGTGCCGACGCTCGACGGCGCGGTCGAGCTTGCCATTCCGGCGAACACCACGAGCGGACGCACGTTCCGCCTCAAGGGCAAGGGCGCGCCGTCGAAAGCCGGCACTGGCGATCTGCTCGCCACCGTTCGCATCGCATTGCCGGAAGGCGGCGACAGCGAGCTTGATGAGCTGATGCGCAAATGGCGCGACAGCAAGCCTTACGATCCGCGCAAGGACTAAGTCTCAAGGGCTGGCTTACGACTTCGTTCGCGAGATGAGCGGATCGTTCGACGAGCGATTGCCGGGCGCCGCGCGATTTTCCATCTGGTCGTAGGCCGAGCGGGCGATCGACTTGAGCCGGGTCTTGTCAGGCGGTCCGCTCAAGGCATAGCCGACGTCGCTCTCGACCCAGCGGACCACCGCGAGATTATTGTTCTCGGTGTAACGCAGCGAGCTTTGCCCGTCCTTCAGGCGCGCCGCATAGAGCGTGAAGCGTTCGCCCGAACCGCTTTCATACATGAAGAGCGCAGCCGCAGCACCCGATTGGCAGGGCAGTAGCCGTCCGCCGAGCAGCGTCAGTCCGAACGAAGCGAGGTCGGGTGCGCGCAATGTCGCGCCGACACGCCGCGACAGCCACGGCAATAGATGAGCCTCGCCCGCGCGCACTTCGATCGGATGGCGCACTTCGTTGATGTAAAGGCGATGCGCGTTCATCGCCTGCTCGATGAATTGAGCCGACGGTTCGGGCGCTGCGGCAGACGCGCCATGCCCCATCCATCCGGCGACACCGCCGACCAGAAACGCGCCGATCGCTGCGGCTGCGGCAATGCCTTTCCAGCGGCCGCCATTTCGCATCAGACGCGCGAGCGTCAGCCGCTCCGGCACCTGTTCACTTGCGACCGCGCCATAACGCGCGCGGATCATCTCGGCTTGCGTGCGCCAGGCCGCGATCAGCGCGGCATCGTCGGGATGGCTTGCGAGCCATGCTTCGACAGCGGCTTTGCGATCATCCGGCAATTCGCCGTCCACGAAAGCGTGAAGTTCTTCTTCGGTAACGGGGGTGTTGTCGGTCATCATGACACCTTCTTATTTGATGCGACGGAGCGCCGGGCGCTCGCCGTCGAGATAGGCTTTGATCTGCGAGCGCGCACGCGCGAGACGCGACATCACAGTGCCGATCGGCACACCCTGAACCTCCGCGACTTCGCGGTAGGACAGCCCTTCAAGCACAACGAGCAAAAGCGCATGGCGCTGATCCTCGACCAAAAGAGCGAGCGCGCGCTCGATATCGCGGCCGCCAAGCTCCGGGCCGGAGGCGTCCGGGGCGTCCTGATCGGTCAGCGATACGACGCTCGGCCGCCGCGCGAGCGATCGCAGCCGGTTCCGGTTGAGATTGGTCAGGATCGTAAACAGCCAGGACCGGATTTCGCCTCCGTGGAACAGGTGCTCGGACCGGAGCGCTCGCACCAGCGTCTCCTGAACGAGATCGTCGGCCGTCTCGGCATTGCGCGTCAGCGCACGCGCATATCGGCGCAGGGCCGGGACAGCCGTTTCGATATCCGTCCGGAAAGAGCTCACGGGAACGCTCCGATGCAAGCGGCAGCAGAGCCACTCGGGAAAGAAAACACCCGGCATGCCGCGCTATTCCGCGCGCCGACATTAGCATAGCGGCCTCTACAGGCGCGGTTCTTGAAGGCCCCTAGACCCTATGTCATAGGAGGCCGATGGCGCCGGTTCAGGCGCTTTCATCGAGGATAGACATGGTAGACGGCGCGGGTCTGATGCGCGGCAAGCGCGGCCTGATCATGGGGGTCGCGAATAACCGCTCGATCGCCTGGGGCATTGCGAAGGCCTGTCGCGACCAGGGCGCGGACCTCGCCTTCACCTATCAGGGTGAGGCGCTGAAGAAGCGCGTCGAGCCTCTCGCGGAGGAGGTGGACGGTATCGTTGTCGGCCATTGCGACGTGTCGGAACCCGCGACCATCGACGCCGCATTCGCCGCGGTGAAATCGCATTGGGGCTCGCTCGATTTCGTGCTTCACGCGATTGCGTTTTCCGACAAGGAGCAGCTCGACGGCCGCTATGTCGATACGACTGAGGACAATTTCACCAAGACCATGCTGATCTCCTGCTATTCGTTCACGGCAATCGCGCAGCGCGCCGAGAAGCTGATGACGAATGGCGGCTCGATGCTGACGCTGACTTATTACGGCGCTGAAAAATGGATGCCCCATTATAATGTGATGGGGTTGGCGAAGGCCGCGCTCGAATCCTCGGTTCGCTATCTCGCAGCCGATCTCGGCGTGAAGAACATCCGCGTCAACGCGATTTCTTCCGGCCCGATCAAGACGCTGGCCGCCTCGGGCATCGGCGATTTCCGCTACATCCTGAAGTGGAATGAATACAACACGCCGTTGCGCCGTAACGTCTCGCTTGCTGACGTCGGTAAGGCCGGGATGTATTTTCTCTCCGATCTCGCAAGCGGCGTAACCGGCGAAGTGCATCACGTCGACGCCGGCTATCACGTCGTCGGCATCAAGCACCCGGATGCGCCGGACATGTCGGTCGGCGAAGACTGACGCAAAGCCAGATCCATGCCGGGGCCTCTCGTCTATTACATTCGTCATGGCGAGACCGACTGGAATGTCGAGTGGCGGCTGCAAGGCGCACGCGACATTGCGCTGAACGACAAAGGGCGGATGCAAGCGGCGCATTGCGGAGATGTTTTGCGCGGCCTTCTGGAGCGCGATGCGCGCGACCCACATTCCCTCGACTATGTGTGCAGCCCGTTGGGGCGCACCCGTGCAACGATGGAGCTGGTTCGCACAGGCGTCGCGCTTCCAGCCGAAGGATATCGTATCGAGCAAAACTTGACCGAGATTTCGTTCGGCGACTGGGAGGGCTTCACGCTCGACGAGCTTGCGCTGCGCGACAACGAAGCCGTCCTGCGCCGCGACAAGGACAAGTGGAATTTTCTGCCTCCGGGCGGGGAGAGCTATCAGCAATTGATGGTTCGCGTGGCCGGCTGGTACGCGACGCTTTCGCGCGATGCCGTGGTCGTCGCTCATGGCGGCACCGCTCGGGCGCTGTTCGCGCATCTGGGGCATTACGATCCCGCGACTGCGGCGCAGGAATCCATCGAGCAGGGCGTCGTTTACCTTCTCAGTGAAGGAAAGCTCGCCCGCTTCGCCTGATCCAGCAGGCTCATTTGACCCCGCCCGGAGCGCGGGCTACCAAACGGCCAACCGGGCCAAACCCATGTCGCACAATACGTTCGGACATCTTTTTCGCGTCACCACCTTTGGCGAAAGCCACGGGCCTGCGCTCGGCTGCGTGGTCGACGGATGCCCGCCGCGCATTCCGCTGACTGCAGAGGAAATCCAGCGTGACCTCGACCGCAGGCGGCCGGGGCAGTCGCGCTTCACGACGCAGCGGCAGGAGCCGGATGCGGTGAAGATCTTGTCGGGGGTGTTCGCCGACGAGAATGGCCGGGACGTGACCACCGGGACGCCGATTGCGCTGCTCATCGAAAACACCGATCAGCGGTCGAAGGACTATTCGGCGATCAAGGACAAATATCGTCCGGGTCACGCAGGCTACACCTACGACATCAAATACGGCGTGCAGGATTTTCGCGGCGGCGGGCGTGCGTCGGCACGCGAAACGGCGGCGCGCGTTGCCGCCGGTGCGATTGCGCGCAAGATCGTTCCGGGTATCACCATCCGAGCGGCTTTGGTGCAGATGGGGCCGCACAAGATCGACCGTGCAAAATGGGATTGGGACGAGATCGGGCGCAACCCGTTCTTTTGTCCGGATGCCGAGAAAGCAAAATTCTTCGAAGGCTATCTTGATGGCATTCGTAAATCCGGTTCGTCCATCGGCGCGGTTGTCGAAGTTATTGCCGAAGGCGTACCGCCGGGACTGGGCGCGCCGGTTTATGCCAAGCTCGACTCGGACATTGCCGCAGCACTGATGAGCATCAACGCGGTGAAGGGCGTTGAGATCGGCGACGGCATGGGAGTTGCGGAATTGTCCGGCGAAGACAACGCCGACGAGATGCGCATGAGCAATGACGGCAAGCCCCGTTTTCTCTCCAATCATGCTGGCGGCATTCTCGGCGGTATTTCGACCGGGCAGCCGGTGATTGCGCGCTTCGCTGTAAAACCGACCTCGTCGATCCTGAAACCGCGCCAGACGGTGGACCGTCACGGCGGGGAAACTGATGTGGTCACGACAGGCCGCCACGATCCTTGCGTCGGTATCCGCGCCGTCCCCATTGGCGAAGCCATGGTGGCGTGCGTGCTCGCGGATCACTATCTGCGCCATCGGGGCCAGGTTGGCGAAAGCAAACCGTGGCCGTTTCCGACTGCAGGATAACTCATGCTTGATTCACATCATCGCGCCGATCTTGCGATTGCGGCTTTCGCGCGCGGCGAGATTGTCGTCGTTACCGACGATGACGACCGCGAAAACGAAGGCGATCTCGTCCTAGCCGCGGTCCACGCGACGCCGGAAAAGATGGCGTTCATCATCCGCAACACCTGCGGCATCGTGTGCGCGCCGCTGCCGCTCGAAACCGCGCGGCGGCTGCGTCTCGCGCCGATGGTTGCGGACAACGACAGCGCCCATCACACCGCATTCACGGTGTCGGTCGATTTCAAGCACGGTACGACCACGGGCATTTCCGCTGACGATCGCGTTGCAACCGTGCGCGGCCTCGCCAATCCGAATTCGGGCGCGTCCGATTTCTCGCGGCCCGGGCATATTTTCCCGTTGATCGCGAAAGAGGGCGGGGTGCTGATACGCTCCGGCCACACGGAGGCTGCGGTTGATCTCTGCCGTCTCGCCAAGGTCGAGCCGGTTGGCGTCATCTGTGAACTCGTCAATGACGACGGCACGGTGATGCGCGGCCCGCAGATTGTGGCGTTCGCCGAAAAGCACAAGCTTGCTCGTATCTCGGTCGCGGATTTGATCGCGCATCGTCAGGTGCGCGAGAAGGTCGTGCAGCGCGTCGCCGAGTTCGAGGTGTCCTCGCCGATCGGGCCGTTGCAGGGATATGCCTTCGTCACGCCGTTCGATCCGCAGCACCACATGGCGTTTGTCTATGGCAAGATCGGCGACGGCGAGAATGTGCTGGCGCGGCTGCATCGCGCCGATGTCATCGGAGACGTGTTCGGCGGTGCGAAGGCGATCAATGCCGCACTCGCGCGGTTCAAAGCCGATGGGCGTGGCGTGATCGTCTATCTGCGCGATGGAACCGCAGGTGTGCCCGTAACCTCGATCCCGCAGGAAGGCGATACGCCATCGGATGCGGCGCGCATACGCCAGTGGCGGGAGATCGGACTTGGTGCGCAGATCCTGAGCGAGCTTGGCATTTCCTCGATCCGGCTGCTGGCTTCGAGCAAGCGCACCTATGTGGGCCTGGCCGGTTTCGGCATTGAAATCGTTTCCACCGAGGCGCTGGACTCCTAACAGCCCGCTTTCGCGGCGCTCCGGCCCGTGGCAACATCGGTGATGTATCGCTGAAGGGAATGCGCGATGACTCGTCCCTCCTTCCTGGTTCTGCCGCTTGCCGCAATCGGCTTGGCGATGGCGGGTATCGTGTTCGCGGCGCCACCCATTCGCCCTAGCGACAGGCGCGCAGCAGATGTCGATCTGGAACTCGTGCTTGCGGTGGACATCTCATATTCGATGGACCCGGAGGAGCAGGCCTTACAGCGCGAGGGATATATCAAGGCGCTGTCGTCGACCGAGTTCCTGCGCGCGCTGCGGCAAGGAATTCACGGCAAGATCGCGATCACCTATTTCGAATGGGCTGGCGCACACATCCAGCAGGTGATCGTGCCGTGGCGGATCATTGAAGGGCCGGAATCGGCCGATGCTTTCGGCGCCGAGCTTGCGCGTGCGCCTTATACGCGCGCGATGCGTACGTCGATTTCCGGCGCGTTGACCTACGCGTTGCCTCTCTTCGAGAGTAATCCTTATCGCGGGTTGCGCCGCGTTCTCGACGTATCTGGCGATGGCACCAACAATAACGGTCCGTTGGTCGTGGACGCGCGTGAGCAGGTGCTGGCGAAGGGCATTACGATCAACGGTCTGCCGATCATGCTGAATAGGCCGAATTTTGGATTCGCCGATATCGAAAGTCTCGATGTCTATTACGAGGATTGCGTTATCGGCGGGCCGGGTGCCTTCGTGATCGGCATCAAGGATCGCACGCAATTTATCGAAGCGACCAAGACGAAACTTATACTCGAAGTCGCCAATCTGGTACCGCAGGCGCGGGTCATTCCGGTTTCATCCGACAAGCCGCGCGTATCGTGCACCATTGGCGAGAAGATGTGGAACGAACGCTGGGGCGGCGGCGGGATGGACGGGCGCTAGTTATCGTTCAAATTTCGCAACGATTTCCACATGCGCCGTATGCCTGAACTGGTCGACCGGGACGACCGAGCGCAATTCATATCCGCCATCGATGAGAATGCGCGCATCGCGCGCGAAGGTCGAAGCATTGCACGATACAGCGACGATGACCGGCACTTTGCTTTTTGCCAGTTCGCGCGACTGCGCTTCCGCGCCCTGACGCGGAGGATCGAAAACGACGGCATCGGTGCCACGCAATTCCTGCGCGGTGTAGGGGCTACGAAACAGATCGCGCCTGATCGTGCTGACCGGTCTAAGCCCCGGCTCGCGGGCAGCGCGCGCGAGTGAATCGAGTGCAGGCTGATCGCTGTCCAGCGCCGTGACCTTTGCTTTTTCCGCAAGCCTTAGCGTGAACGGACCGACGCCGGCGAACAGGTCTGCAACCGTTTTTGCCTTGCCTGCGTGTTCGAGAACGATGCGCGCAAGTTCATCCTCGCCGGCTTGTGTCGCCTGCAGGAACGAGCCGGGCGGCAATGTCAGTGTCGTGCGGCCCATGCGAATGGCCGGCGCGTTGCGCTGGATCACCATTTCGCCGTGGCGCGTGATGCGTGCAAGCCGTTTGGTCTCTGCGAATTTCGCCAGCGCGGCCGTGTGGCGCGTGTTGAGATTGCCAGATCCCCGCACGTCGATGTCGAGGCCGTTGTCTGTTGTGGTCGCCTGAATATCGAGCGGCTTTCCCATCGGGTGCAGGATTTCCGCGATGGCCCATGCGGCTTCGATCGAGCCGTTCATTCCCGGCGCAAGCACGGGGCAGCGGTCAATCGGGACGATCGTATGCGCGCGCAACGCAGCGAATCCGACCTCAAGGATATCCCGCGTGCCCTGCCGCGCATGAAACACTGCGCGGCGGCGACCGTTTCCATGAGCGTCGATCATGTCCGCGACCGGAGTCTTGATATTTTCCTGCGCCAGTGCAGTCACGACGAGATCGCGTTTCCATGCGCGATACTTGTCCTGCGTCCAGTGCTGGATGGCACAGCCGCCGCAGACGCCGAAATGTGGACAAAATGGTTCGATGCGCTCAGGCGACGGATCGACCACACGCAACAGATGACGGCGGTCGGGATGGCCGGGTACCGCGTCGGCGTCGATAATCTCGCCGGGCAGCGTGTAGGGCACATAAAGCGGACCGTGATC
>CAMBBO010000102.1 GCA_945862935.1 Pseudorhodoplanes sinuspersici
CACGACTCTGTCGTGATCTGCGACTATCTCGACGCCACATACGGCGGCGGCCGTTTCAGCGGTTCTGGTTCATCCCGATGGCAAGTGGCCACTGCCGCCTCGCTGGGCGATGGAATGTCCGAGGCCGTCATCCTCTATCGCAACGAAATTCTGCGCACGGATGCGAAGCAACCATCGGCCTTCGCCGAATGGCAACTCGCAAAGTTTTTCCGTGCGCTCGAGAGTCTGAATGCGATGGCGCCCCGGTTCGGCGATATCGACATGGCGCAGATCGCGTTCGCTTGCGGCATAGGCTGGATCGAATTGCGGATGCCGGAGCGGCAATTTCTCGCGAAGTATCCCGCTGCCCAAAGCTGGTTCACGCAAATTTCCAAGCGTCCCTCACTTTTGGCAACCGTGCCGAAAGCCTGACGCGCAGATCGGAAAATCGAAAAGATGTCCAAGAACGGGCGTGTTGCACTGGTTACCGGCGGCGGGCGAGGGCTGGGGAAGGCCATTGCCGAGAGGCTGGCGCGCGACGGTGCGCATGTCTTGCTTGCCGACGTGCAGGGTGATCTCGCGTCCGAGACAGCGAAAGAGTTCGGTGAAGCCGGGTTCAAGGCGACCGGCCTTCAGGCGGACATCTCGAGCGAGAGCTCGGTCAAGAAGATGTACGACGAAGTCGCCAGCAAGTTCGGGCGGCTCGACATTCTCATCAACAATGCCGGCGTGCTGGGTCTGGAAAGCGACGGCAAGCGTCCGCTGGTCGAGAGCATGTCGCTCGCGCTGTGGAATGAAACCATCAACGTGAACCTGACCGGCGTATTCCTCGCCAGCCGGGGCGCCATTCCGATCATGAAGCAAAACAAATGGGGCCGTATCGTCAGTGTTTCGTCTCGCGCCGCGCGCATGAAAACTGGTCTCGGAAACTCGAACTACGCGGCGTCGAAGGCGGCCCTGATCGCATTTTCCCGCGTCATGGCCGGTGAGGTGGGGCGAAGCGGAATCACCGTAAATTGCGTGGCTCCTTCGCGTATCGTGACCGCGATGACTTTGGCGGTTGCGGTGGGTAAGGACTATTTCGAAAAGAATGTCGCCGAAACGGCGGTGGGACGTCTGGCGGAACCGGCGGACGTCGCCAACACCATTTCGTTCCTATGCTCGGACGACGCGAGCTTCCTGACCGGCGTGGTCGTCGATGTGACCGGTGGTTCGTTTATGGCCTGACCTCGGTGGGGTGTGGTTTTCCACCGTAAGTATTAGGAGTTGACCTTTCTGCGGGATGAAGATTACCAACAGAGTCTGTTCACTAGTGTGAACTGCGCGGGCGGCGGATCATGGATAACCATCGGCAGGCGGTAAAGTCGGCCAATCGTGTACTCGATCTATTCGAGCTCCTGGGCCGTTGGGGTCAGGAGATGTCGCATTCGGAGATCGCGGCTGCGCTCAACATCCCGAAAAGCAGCTTGAGCCAGTTGCTCCCCAATCTTGTCGATCGCGGTTACATCGAGTTTGTTCCGCTTTCCAAGGGCTACAGGCTCGGGTCGAAACTGACGGCGCTCGTTCGGGACGTTTCCCAATCCAAGAATCTGAATGAGCTTGTGCTCCCGATCCTCGCAGAACTGACCGCGCAGTCTGGGGAATCGACGGCGCTTAACGTGATGAACGGGGATTTCTCGGAGGTCTTCGCTTCGGTCAGCAGCCCGCAGCGCCTCGTTTCGCATATGCGCTCGGGCGATCTCGCGCCGCTCTACGCCACATCCGGCGGCAAGGCCATTCTCGCTTTCATGAATGACGCGAAGCTCGAGGACTATCTCAAGCGCGTCAAATTAAAGCACGTCACCAAGAATACGATCTCTTCGCTGACGGAATTGCGCCGGCAGATCGCTACGATACGGCGCGAAAAAACCGCCTACGCCTTCGAGGAATTCACGCCGGGCATCGTCGGCATTGCTGTTCCGATATTGTCAGAAACCGATCAGGCGCTCGGATCCATCAACGTCGTGATGCCCGCGGTGCGCTATAATTCCAAGGTTCGCGATCATGTCGTCGAGCTTCTGGAACGCGGGCACAAATTGGTGCGCCAGCAACTCGGCATCGTCGAGCCCGCGCGCGCAAAGACACGGCGCAAGTCCGCATAACATCATCCGCTTTCCGGTCTTATGTTTTACCCGTGCGCGTGCGGTTGGAGCCGCGTGCGCCGGGCGTTCGTGCCCACAGGGCAGGCGTTCGCCTTTACTTTGTGAACGAGTTCTCGTATATGCACAAAATGAACGTTGCTCTTCAGGCTCAAAATTCCACAGCGGAAACGGGATCGCTCGTCGAGCGCTTGCTGATCCGGGAACTGATCGAAAATTGGGTGCTGTGGCGCGATGCCGGCGATTGGGCGCGCTTTCGTACCGTCTGGCATCCCGACGGAAAAATGATGGCGACCTGGTTTCAGGGGT
This sequence comes from Pseudorhodoplanes sinuspersici, assembly GCA_945862935.1. Classification (GTDB taxonomy): domain Bacteria; phylum Pseudomonadota; class Alphaproteobacteria; order Rhizobiales; family Xanthobacteraceae; genus Pseudorhodoplanes; species Pseudorhodoplanes sinuspersici_A. The sequence goes on from CAMBBO010000102.1 coordinate 2,427, forward strand.
CGGGGCAGGAATTCGTCGACGTCTCGGCCAAGGGTTTTGAGAACGGCGTGAACATTCTGCACTTTCTCGGCGGTTCGACCGTCGACGTTTCCGGCAAGCGCGCAATCGCTCAAACCAAAATGACAATCAGCCAACGCGCGAAAGTGCATGACGTTGATTGCGACGTGGTTTGCACCGGGCGGTTTTTTGATTTTCTGGAAAAGCACAACGGCAAGTGGACTATGGTGCTGCGTCAGCCGATTTATGAAAAGGATCGTCTCGATCCCATCGATCCTGCGCAGAAGATTGTTCTCGACCGGAAAATTCTTGATCTATATCCGGTGGGGTACAGGCACCTCGCGTATCTGCAGCATTGCCTCGGCTTCAAGATCAAGCACGACATGCCGGGACTGACCGGCGCTGAAGTTCAGGCGTTGTATGCGCGCGGTCAGCGCTGGTTGAAGGGCGACGCACTTTAAGGCGGGCCGGTGATTCAGGCATTCGCGTTCAACAGTCATCCTGCCCGCGTCGTATTTGGCGAAGGGACCATCGCGTCGCTCGGTGACGAAGTCCGCCGTGCCGAATGCCGGCGAGCTTTCGTTCTGTCCACGCGCGAACAGACCGGCATGGCAAATCGTGTCGAGAAAATTCTCGGCGAACTCGCGGCGGGCAGTTTTCATGGCGCCGTGATGCATACGCCGACGGATGTGACCGAAAGTGCGCTTGTGCAAGCGCGATCCTGCAACGCCGATTGCATCGTGTCGGTGGGCGGCGGATCGACCACGGGACTTGGCAAGGCAATCGCGTTGCGTACCGATTTGCCGCAGATCGTCGTGCCGACAACTTATGCCGGCTCCGAAATGACGCCAATTCTCGGCGAGACTCGGGACGGCGTGAAAACAACGCAGCGAAGCCTGAAGGTTCTCCCGGAAACGGTCATCTACGATGTCGATCTGACGTTGTCGCTGCCGGCCGGTCTTTCGGCGACGAGCGGCATCAATGCGATGGCCCATGCCGTCGAGGCGCTTTATGCTCGCGACGGAAATCCTGTCGTTTCGCTGATGGCGGAGGAATCGCTCGCGTCCCTTGCGCGAAGCCTGCCGCTCATCGTGAAAAATCCGCAGGACCGTAGTGCACGATCCGATGCGTTTTATGGAGCATGGCTGGCGGGAAGCTGTCTCGGCCTTGTTGGCATGGCGCTTCATCATAAGCTCTGTCACGTGCTCGGTGGCACGTTCAATCTGCCGCATGCCGAAACCCACACGGTCGTTCTGCCGTATGCGTTGGCGTTCAATGCGTCCGCCGCCCCGGAAGCGGCCGCCCGTATTGCCAAGGCTATTTCGGTTTCCGATCCGGCGGCGGGTCTTCACGATCTGGCGCGGCGACTCGGTGCGCCGACTTCGCTCAAGGCTCTCGGCATGCCCGAAGATGGAATTGAGCGCGCGTGTGAGCTTGCGGTTCGCGACCCTTACTGGAATCCGCGGCCATTCGATCGCAACGATATTCACTCACTACTGAAACAGGCTTATGCCGGCGCTAAGCCGACAGGCCACTGACACGGTGATGTCATGAGAAACTTCGGTGAGGATACGATTACGCAAGCCGTGATCGACCGGATCGGAAATGCGAAAGATCCCCGCGTGAAGCGGGTCAGCGAGGCGCTGGTCCGGCACCTTCATTCGTTCGTTCGCGAGGTTGAGCCGAGCCAGCGCGAGTGGGAATTCGCAATCGATTTCCTGACTCGGGTGGGTCATATGTGCACCGGCGCGCGCCAGGAGTTCATTCTCTTGTCAGATACGCTTGGCGTCTCGATGCTTGTGGACGCGATCAATCATCGGCTACCTGGAAATGCCACTGAGACGACAGTACTCGGGCCATTTTATGTTGGCCAGCCGCCGGAATTGGCGCTTGGAGCAGACATCTCGCACGGCGAGACCGGGCCGCGTCTTATGGTCGAAGGCAGCGTGCATTCCGATGACGGCAAGCCGCTAGCCAATGTCATCGTCGATACGTGGCATTCAGACGCAGATGGTTATTACGATGTGCAGAAGGATGACGGCGCCGACTCGCTGACGCTGCGAGCGCGTTTCCGTACGGATCAGAACGGACGCTTCTGGTTTCAATCGATCGTGCCGTCGTTCTATCCGATCCCGGACGACGGCCCTGTTGGACAAATGCTTACCGCGCAGGGACGCCACCCTTATCGGCCAGCGCACGTGCATTTCATGATCGCGTCGCCCGGATACGAAACACTGGTCACGCATGTTTTCATCGCCGGCGATAAGTATCTTGATAGCGATGTCGTGTTTGGCGTGAAGGACAAGTTGATCCGCGAACTTGAGCCGCTCCCTGCAGAGCAGAACGGGGCGGCTTTCCGGTTGCGCTACGACTTCGTTCTCGCAAGAAGCGCAGGTGGCAAGGCTGCGGCGGGCTAGTGTAGGGTGATTGGGACTTGCGAGCCTAATGGTTCTCAGGTACGAACTAATACATAAATATAAACTACATGGGAGGCGGCCGGCATGGATCGGCAAGGCCACGCGCGCAGGGAAGCGCACCGGCCCAAGCTTTCGCAAAGCTTGATTACGGAGCGGCGCCTCGTGCGTATTCGCCCGCAGCTTTTGCGTGCTCCTGCCAGCTTCGTCGGACAGTGAGTTTCGATGGCTGACACGACCGGCACCAATCAAGCAAGCTCAACCAAAATCCTGATCGCGCAGGTGCTGCTTGCGGTCGCGCTCGTTGCGTTCTGGGAATTGGTCGGCCGCAAGTTCGGTTATTCGTGGACGAGCCTTCCAAGTCTTATTGCCGTCCGGATCGTCGAATGGATCGGGACCGATCTTGCTCATCACGTGACGGTTACGCTCTCGGAAATCTTTATCGGCCTTACGATTGGCGGGACGTCCGGAATTTTGCTCGGCCTTGTTCTCGGCCGCTCGATTGTGCTGGGCACCGTATTCCGGCCAATCATTGTCGGGTTCTATAGCGTTCCGATCATCACACTGGCACCGCTGTTCATCCTGTGGTTCGGCCTCGACCTTGCTCCCAAGATCGTGCTGGTGACGGTGTCGGCATTCTTCCTCCTGTTCTTCAATACGTTTTCAGGCGTGCGCGCGATTGATCGCGACCTGATCCTTTCGATGAGGATCATGGGCGCGTCGTCCGGCGAGGAATTTCGCAAGGTCATCGCGCCGGGCGCGATGACCTGGATTATTTCCGGCGTGAAAATCGCGCTGCCATACGCTTTCGCAGCCGCCGTAACGGGCGAATTGCTGGCGTCGCGCGATGGGCTGGGTTCGCTGCTCGCGAAGGCGGCGGCGCAATTCGACATGACGGGCCTCTATTCCGCGCTCGTCGTCTTGATGGTGATGGGAATTGTCACAAGCGCGATCGCGGTTGGCGTTGAGCGCTGGATGCTGAGATGGCGAAATGCCACGGGGTGATACCATGTTGGAAAACCGGCCTAAGCCGACACCCGTGTCTGCCGCGAATACCGGCGGCGCCATGGTGCGTATGCAAGATGTGGCCAAGGACTTCTCTGTCCGTGGCAAGGAAACGCGCGCGCTTCAGCCGATCAATCTGACGGTGAACAGGCGCGAATTCGTTTCGCTGGTGGGGCCGAGCGGCTGCGGTAAATCGACGGCGCTCAATCTCGTTGCGGGATTGCTGACACCGACATCCGGTCAGGTGTTTTACGACGGCCAGTTGGTGCAGGGGCTTAACGAACGGGTCGGCTATATCACCCAGAAGGACACGCTGCTGCCGTGGCGGACCGCTGCGGACAACATCGCGGTTCCGCTCGAATTGCGTTGCCGCAACGAGTCGCGAAAGGTGATCCGCGAACGGGTCGCCGAGATGATCGAACTCGTGGGCTTGCGCGGTTTCGACAAGCATTATCCGGGCGAATTATCGGGCGGAATGCGAAAGCGCGTGGCGCTGGCCCGCACTCTTATTTATGAACCCGAAACGCTCTTGATGGACGAGCCTTTCGGTGCGCTCGACGCGCAGCTCAAGCTGCTGATGCACGATCAGCTCCAGCGGCTGACGCAACAGCGCAAGATGACCGTGATGTTCGTGACCCACGATCTTGCCGAAGCAATCGCGCTGTCGGACCGCGTCGTGGTGTTCAGCGCGCGTCCCGGCCGCATCCGTGCCGAGCGCGAAATTCCACTCGATCGTCCGCGCGACGTCTTCAAGGTGCGATTCGCCGATACATTCAGCCGCTTACACGAGGAATTGTGGAACGAGCTGAAGGATGAAGTCGTCAAGGGCACGGACGTTTAAGATGGCATCCGTCTCGATCAATTCGCCTGTCGCGCAATCCGGTGTTCGCAACGATGAGCCGGGTGCTCTCGGCAGAGCGATGCTGACCACGCGCGGGTTGATCATCTCGCGCATTCTTTTCCTTGCCGCAGTGCTGCTCACTTGGGAGTTTGCGTCCGGCCGGATTATTTCCAAATTCTGGCTGAGCACGCCCTCTGCAATCATGCAGACACTTTGGAAATGGCTGCATGACGGATCGCTTTGGGTTCATCTGGAGGCAACGCTGACCGAGATGAGTCTTGGCTACGTGATCGGATGCGTCGCAGGCGTTTTTATCGGGCTGGTGCTCGGATTTCTCCCGACCGTCTACCGCGTCGTCGTTCCATTTCTCGGTGGACTTTATTGTCTTCCGAAGATCGCGCTCGCGCCTCTTTTCGTGATCCTGCTCGGCATCGATCTTGGATCGAAAGTCGCGCTGGTCGCGATCAGCGTATTCTTCCTCATCCTTTATGCGACGCTCGACGGCATTCACGATATTGATCGCGATCTGGTGCAGGCGTTGCGGATAATGGGAGCGACGCGCCGCGAAATCGCAATGAAAGTGCTGATCCCCGGATGCCTGCGTTGGGTTTTCACCGGCATGCGCATCGCGGTTCGTTATGCCTTCACTGCAGCCATTCTCGGAGAGGTGATCGCCTCCAATCGCGGGGTCGGTTACCTGATCGAGGCCTTTTCCGGGCAATACAATTCCACCGGCGTCTTTGCCGCCATGCTCGTCCTCGTCGCGTGCAGCCTTACTGCGTCGGAATTGCTGACGCGCTGGGAAAGCTCCGCCACGCACAGCAAGGCCGGCGTTTGAGGCGCATCTTCCAAACGTGTCCACGAGAAAAGACAAACCATGACAAATGCTGAAAAGCCCGTGCGCATAGCGGTGGTCGGCACCGGATTTATCGGCCGGCGCCACATCTCGTTTTTGAAAGGCGATTCGATTTTCGATCCGGTTGCAGGTGCGGATCCAGCACCTGAGGCGAAAGCCTATCTCGCGTCGCAGGACATGCCGCATTTTTCCGATTACCGGAAAATGCTGGACGAAGTGAAGCCCGAAGGCGTGGTTGTGGCGACGCCCAATGCTATTCACGAGGAAGTCACGATCGCCTGCCTCGAACGCGGCATTCCCGCGATGGTTGAGAAGCCGATCGCGCATACGATCGAGTCGGCACGCAAGATAGTCGATGCCGCCAAGCGTCATAAGGTACCGGTGCTGGTTGGCCATCACCGGCGCCACAATCCGCTGATGCGGGTGGCGCGTGAGTTCATCGAGAGCGGCGGAATCGGGCAGATGATTGCTATCGCTGCATATGATCTGCGCCGCAAACCGGAGTCTTATTACAAGGCGGCGTGGCGCCGCGAACCGGGCGGCGGTCCGATGCTCATCAACGGTATCCACGACGTCGACTGCTTGCGCGCTTTGTGCGGTGAGATCGAAAGCGTGATGGCGCTGACGGCGAACCGCGCGCGCGGGTTCCCGGTCGAAGATACGGCGGCGGTGACTTTCCGTTTTGAAAACGGTGCGCTCGGAAACCTCACAATATCCGATGCCGTGCAGGCGCCGTGGGCGTGGGAAGTGACGTCCGGCGAGGAGCCCGACTATCCCTATATGCACGAAGACACTTATCTCATTTGCGGTTCGGAAGGATCGCTCGCTGTGCCGACGCTCAATCACTGGCGCAACGAAAACGGCGGCGGCCGTGCCGATCCGTTCATCCGCAAGCGGCTGTTTTACGTGCCGGCCGATCCGTGGGTCGAGGAGTTGCGCCACTTCACACGCATCATCCGGCATGGCGAAAAGCCTCTGCTCGATGCCGATGGCGGCACACGCACGCTTGCGGCAACGCTCGCGGTTGCGGAATCGGCAAAGTCAGGTCGGCCCGTCGCGGTGAAGGACCTCTATTCTTGAGCGGCGCGCGGGGGGCGGGAAGATGAGACAACTCACACTGGGATGGCTTACGCTGATCAAGGCGACGCCGCCCGACGTGATTTCCGCGGCGCATGCGGCGGGTTTCAAGTCCGTCTCGATCCGTATCACCGGACGCAAGCCAGGCGACGGGTTTCCACAATCGGTCGGCAACGAACCGGCGATGCGCGATCTAAAAAAAAGGCTCGCCGACGGCGGGCTGCGTCTATCCAATACATCGAGCTATCATCTTACGCCGGACATCACGCTCGATATGTTGCGTCCGGTTATCGACGCAAGCGTCGAACTTGGCGCGGCCATCATGGTTGCGACCTGCTCGGACCCGGACCATAAGCGCTGGGCGGATTTTGCGTCGCGCTATTGCGAGGAAGCCCGCAAGGCCGGCCTCAAGGTCGCGCTCGAATTCGTTCCTTTCAGCGAAGCCAAGACAATCGAACAGGGCAACGCTCTCGTTCAGGCTGTGGGCGCGCCAATTTCGGATTGCTGATCGATCCGCTGCATCTCGCGCGGTCCGGCGGCAGCCCGAAGGACATCAAGAAGGTCGATCCCAAAAATATCGTGTTCGCCCAACTCTGCGATGCCAAGCGCGACCATCCCGGCCTTGCCGAACTGCCGAACGAGGCGAGAACGGGCCGCCTTTATCCCGGAGACGGCGCCTTGCCGCTCGACGATTTTCTCGACGCTCTTCCTGCCGATCTCGAAATTGAGTGCGAAATGCCGCGGATGGACTACGCGGATTTGCCGCCAGACGAGCAGGCGAGGCGCGCGGGCCATGCCTTGCGTACTTTTTTGGAAGCCCATAGCGCTCGCCAAAAGGCTGGCGCAAAGGCATCCTGACCTCTGACCTTCATTGAAGATGGCGGATTGCTATGGAACGGT
>CAMBBO010000103.1 GCA_945862935.1 Pseudorhodoplanes sinuspersici
AAACCGGTCTTCCGCCGCGGCGAGGTCGCTCGTCTCGCTTTCTTCGACCAGCGGGCACACCCAATAGACACGCTGGCCCTCATCGAGCGCGCGGCCGACCGCGTCGACCATTTCCGTCAGGCGGTCGAGCGCAACGGTGCGTGTATCGATTGGCTGGCGTCCGGCCGGTTTCTCGCGCAATTCCGAAACGTCCATGTCACCAAAGTATGTCAGCACCAGCGTGCGCGGGATCGGCGTTGCGGTCATCACCAGCACATCCACCGCGTCACCCTTACCCGCAAGCGCGAGCCGCTGATGCACGCCGAAGCGATGCTGCTCGTCCACGATTGCAAGCCCCAAATCCTTGAACGTCACTTCATCCTGAAACAGAGCGTGTGTGCCGACGAGCAGGTCGATCTCGCCATCCGCGAGTTTCGACAAGGTTTCCTCGCGCACGGGGCCACGCTCGCGTCCGGTCAGGATCGCAACGCGCAGGTTCGCGGCTTCGGCGAGCGGAGTAATAGTTTTAAGAAGTTGGCGCGCGAGAATTTCGGTCGGCGCCATCAACGCAGCCTGCCGCCCGGATTCGATCGCGGCGGCAGCGGCGAGCAGCGCTACGACCGTCTTTCCCGAACCGACATCGCCCTGCAGCATCCGCAGCATGCGTTGCGGCTTGCCTAAATCCTCGACAATGGATTCCAGCGCCGCGCGCTGCGACAACGTGAGTGAGTAGGGAAGTGATTCGACGATTGTTTTGCGCAGTCGCCCGTCGCCCGCGCTGCCGCGCCCGGATTGCCGCCGCAGATGCGCGCGCAGGAGCGCGAGCGCGATCTGACCGGCAAGCAACTCATCGTAAGCCAGCCGCGTCCATGCGGCGCTTTCCGGCGCGATGTCATTGAGTTCGGCCGGACGATGCAAAGCCTTCAGTGCCGACTTGAAATCGGGAAAGCGCCTTTGCTTTACCCACGCCGCATCCTGCCATTCGCTCAGTGACGGAAGTTTATCGACGGCTGCTTCCGCTGCGCGCCGCACCTGATTGGCGTGCAGCCCTTCGGTGAGCGGATAGACCGGTTCGATCATAGGGAGACCGGCGAGGCCTTTTTCATCCACGACGCGATCGGGATGCACCATCTGCAGCATGCCGTCGTAAATCTCCGCGGTGCCTGACACGTAACGCTTCTCGCCGACCGGCATCGCCTTTTTCAGCTGGTCCCCGCGTCCGTGAAAGTAAGTGATGACGAGGTCGCCGGTGTCGTCGCTTGCATAGATCAGGTACGGCACGCGGCGGCGACCGGGAGGCGAAGGGCGATGGCGGTCGATTGTGACTTCTACGGTGACGACCGTTCCCTCCACGATATCGCGCAGCTTGGGCCGCGCCCGCCGGTCGATTGCACCGGTTGGCAAATGCAGCAGCAGGTCGATCACCCGCGCCTCGTCCTCGCGCCCGAACAGGCGGCGGAACAACTGCTCGACTTTCGGCCCAACGCCGGGAAGCGTTCGGACCGAGGCAAAGAAGGGGGAGAGGATGGTTGGGCGCATGATTCCGGTGAGATTAGCGTAAGAGAGCGCTGACAAATCACGTCACACGACTATATAAAACCCCGCGCCCGGCTCGTCCGGGCTTTTGGCGTTGCGGTTTGCTGGAGAGATGCAGGGAATGACCGGGTCGACGCGGTCGAGCGAAGGACTGGATGAGCGGCGGCGGCGATTGCTGTTCCGCTCGTGGCATCGCGGTATCCGCGAGACTGACCTGCTGCTCGGGCGCTTCGCCGACTCCCATATCGCCGATCTGAATGACCGCGAACTGGACGAGTATGAACGGCTGCTCGATGTGCCTGATCATGACCTCTATGCGTGGGTGACGAATGACGGGGTAGCACCGGCCGACCACGACACGGCGCTGTTTCGCCGCCTGTGCGATTTCCATCGCGGCCAGAAAGTCACCTGATGGCGCGCTCTCCCGCCGACCTGTTGAAAGTCGCAAAGCCGTTGACGCTCGCCGGCGTTGCCGATGGAGCAGAGGGCCTCGTGCTTGGCGACCTCGCGCGCGCCATTGCCGCAAAGCCCGACGCGCCCGCGGTGAGCCTCGTTGCGGTCTGCCGTGACGCGCAACGGATGGCCGCGCTTGCGCGCGGTCTGACGTTCTTTGCACCCGACATCGCGATGCTGGAATTCCCGGCCTGGGATTGTTTGCCCTATGACCGCGTCTCGCCGCATGGAGGCATTCTCGCGCAACGCATGACGACGCTGTCGCGTCTGACGCATGTGCAGGGGCGCGACCGGCCTTCGATATTGCTCACGACCGTGAATGCGGTCACCCAGCGCGTGCCGCCGATGAAAACGCTTGCGGGGCAATCGTTGTCGGCAGCACCCGGCAACATTCTCAGCATGGAGAATATCGTCCGCTGGCTCGAACTGAACGGGTTCATCCGCGCGTCTACCGCGCGCGAGTCCGGCGAATACGCGGTGCGCGGCGGCATCCTCGATCTGTTTCCGCCCGGCCTCGACGATCCGGTGCGTCTCGATTTCTTCGGCGACCAGTTGGAATCGATCCGCACGTTCGATTCCGAAAGCCAGCGCAGCATGGGTGAGTTGCGCCAGCTCGATCTTGTGCCTGCTGCGGAATTTCAGCTCACGACAGAGACGATCTCGAAATTCCGCACCGGCTACGTCAAGGCCTTCGGCGCGCCGGTGCGTGACGACCTACTTTATGAGGCGATCAGCGAGGGCCGCCGCTATGGCGGCATGGAGCATTGGCTGCCGCTGTTCCACGACAAACTCGATACGCTTTTCGATTATGTACCCGGCACGCCGATTGCGATTGAGCCGCTCGCGGAAGATGCCGCGCATGAGCGGTTCACTCAAATCGCGGACTATTACGAAGCGCGGGAGAATCCGCTCGAAGCTGCAAGCTCAGGCCCGCCTTACCATCCCCTGAAGCCCGACCGATTGTATCTCACTGAGACGGAATGGAAATCGCGACTCGATGCAATGCAGCTTGCGCGTGTGACGCAATTCTCCGTGCCGGATGCGAATGACGTAATCGAGATCGGTGCGCGGCAGGGCCGCAATTTCACCGCCGAACGCGCCGAGCCTAATTCCAATGTGTTCGATGCTGTGACCAAACACGTCACGGCCCTGCAGGCGAACGGCAAGCGCGTCGTCGTCGGCCTGTGGAGCGATGGCGCGCGCGAGCGCATGAGCCATGTGCTTCGCGATCACGGCCTCCCCAATCTCGCCAATGTGAAATCCTGGGCGGACGCGCTGGAGCGTCCCAAGCCTGAAATCGCGCTTGCGGTGCTCGGAATCGAATCCGGTTTCGAGACGGCTGATGCCGCGATCATCAGCGAGCAGGATATTTTGGGCGACCGGCTGGTGCGCCGGAAGAAAGCCGCCAAGCGCGCGGAGAATTTCATCGCCGAGGCAACCTCGCTTTCCGCTGGCGATCTCGTCGTGCATGTCGATCACGGCATCGGGCGCTTTGTCGGCCTGAAGACAATTGAGGCTGCGGGTGCGCCGCACGACTGCCTCGAAATTCATTACGCGGACGAGAACAAGCTTTATCTGCCGGTTGAGAATATCGAACTGCTCTCGCGTTACGGATCCGAGGAAGCGGGTGCGCAGCTCGACAAGCTCGGTGGCGGAGCGTGGCAGGCGCGCAAGGCGCGAATGAAATCGCGTATCCGCGAGATGGCGCATGAATTGCTGAAGGTCGCGGCGGAACGCCAGCTTCGCGAGGCGCAGAAGCTCAATGTGGAAGCGGGGAGCTATGACGAGTTCTGCGCGGGCTTCCCTTATGAGGAAACCGAGGACCAGCAGGCCGCAATCGACGCAACGCTTAAGGATCTTGGCGAAGGCCGCCCGATGGATCGCCTCGTCTGCGGCGATGTGGGTTTTGGCAAGACGGAAGTCGCTTTGCGCGCGGCTTTCGTCACCGCAATGAGCGGCAAGCAGGTCGCGACCGTGGTGCCGACGACATTGCTTGCGCGCCAGCATTTCAAAACTTTCTCGGAACGGTTCCGCGGCTTTCCGGTGAAGATCGCGCTGATGTCACGGCTCGTGTCGAATGCCGAGATCGCGAAGACCAAGACGGCACTCACGTCGGGTGATCTCGACATCGTGGTCGGCACACACGCGCTGCTCGGGCGCGGGGTGAATTTCAGGGACCTCGCCTTGATCGTTGTGGACGAGGAGCAGCATTTCGGCGTCGCGCATAAAGAGAAGCTGAAACAGCTTCGCGCCGAAGTGCATGTGCTGACGCTGACCGCGACGCCGATCCCGCGAACCTTGCAGCTTGCGCTGACCGGCGTGCGCGACCTTTCTATTATTGCGTCGCCGCCGGTGGATCGCCTTGCAGTGCGGACATTCGTTTCGCCGTTCGATCCGCTGGTGGTGCGCGAGGCGTTGCTGCGCGAGCGTTATCGCGGCGGACAATCCTTCTATGTCGTCCCACGCATCGAGGATCTCGCAGGAGTGAAGGATTTCCTCGACAAGAACGTGCCGGAGGTGAAGGTCGCGGTCGCGCACGGGCAGATGCCGCCCACCACGCTCGAAGACATCATGTCGGCCTTCTACGACGGAAAATACGACACTTTGCTTTCGACCACGATCATCGAATCCGGCCTCGACATTCCGACCGCGAACACGCTCGTGGTACATCGCGCCGACCGCTTCGGCCTCGCGCAGCTTTATCAATTACGCGGCCGGGTGGGGCGCTCGAAGCTGCGCGCCTATGCGCTGTTCTCGCTGCCGGAGAAGCAGCGCATCACTGCGCAGGCCGAGCGCCGCCTGAAGGTTTTGCAATCGCTCGATACGCTGGGTGCGGGCTTCCAACTGGCGTCGCACGACCTCGACATTCGCGGCGCGGGAAACCTTTTGGGCGAAGAGCAATCGGGGCACATCAAGGAAGTCGGCTTTGAGCTTTACCAGCAGATGCTGGAAGAAGCCGTCATGTCGCTCAAGGCTGGCATCAAGGAGCCGGTGGCAGATCGCTGGTCGCCGCAGATCACCATTGGCATGCCGGTGCTGATCCCGGACGAATATGTCGCCGATCTTTCGGTGCGGCTGTCGCTTTATCGCAGGCTCGCGGACGTCGAGGAGGAGCGCGAGATCGACGCGTTCGCCGCCGAAATGGTCGACCGGTTTGGTCCGCTGCCGGAGGAGGCCGAACACCTGCTCAAGATCGTTGCGATCAAGGCGCTTTGCCGAAAGGCGAACGTCGAGAAAGTCGATACCGGACCGAAGGGCGCGGTGCTGTCGTTCCGCGACAATCGTTTCGAGAACCCCGAAGCGTTGTTGCGATTTATTTCCAAGCACGATAGCGCCAAGGTGCGCCCGGATATGAAGGTTGTATTCCTCGAAGATTGGGAGCGCCCGGAGGATCGTCTTGCCGGAACAGCTGCGATCCTGCGCGATCTCGTGAAACTCGCGCAGCCGGCGGAAGCGGCTTAGCCTGCTTACCTGCGGTTCAAAAAATCCCGGCCTTTCGCCGTGATGACAACAATGGCACCGCGCGCGACCGAGGTCTCCCGCCTGAGCAGGCCGCGCTCGACCGCGTCTTCCCAGACAGTGAGGCGTGGACAAGATGTGCGCCACGCGTCCATCACGTCCGCATGGGTGCGTGGTTCGCGCCCCACCCACTCGACAAGATCGAAGATCAAGGGTTCGATGCTGCTTGTCATCACCGACTCGCTATCCACATGCTCAGACAAATAAAGATAGTCGTCAGACATTCAATAGTTGCGGCGCCGCTCTTGCTATTCGAGGGGCCCGCTTTTGCCCATACCGGCGATGTCGTGGGCGGATTTGCCAGCGGATTTTCTCATCCGTTGTTTGGGCCGGATCATGTTGTTGCGATGGTCGCGGTCGGTCTGTGGGGTGCGTTTCTAGGCGCGCCCGCAATTTGGGTTCTGCCGGTTGTCTTTCCGCTGGTGATGGCGTTTGGCGGTGTGCTCGGAATTCTTGGCGTACCGCTGCCATATGTCGAAGTCGGCATTGCGATCTCGGCCATTGTGCTCGGTGCGATGGTTGCGATGGCGGCGCAACCGTCATTGTGGATTGCTGCGATCCTCGTCGGCGCTTTCGCGATCTTTCACGGCCACGCGCATGGCACGGAACTGCCGGGCGCGGCCAACGCGATTTCGTTCTCGATCGGTTTTGTCGTTGCGACCGGATTGCTGCATCTCGCAGGCATCGGTTTAGGCCTGCTGACGCAATGGCCAAACGGCCGGATTGCGGTTCGCACAACCGGCCTTGCGATTGCGCTCGCGGGTCTGGTGTTTCTTGGAGAGGCGCTGAGCTAATTTATTTTGCGGGAGCTGCGGCGCTCTGTGCTGCTTCCTGCGCGGCGCGCTCGAGTGCGCCCGCGATATATTCGGGCGCCTGCGCGCCGGAAATGGCGAGCAGGCCGCCGAAGATAAAGCACGGCACGCCGTCGATCCCGGCTTCCTTCGCAGATTCAGCTTCCTGCGTGATGCGCGCAATATCGGTGTTGGTCGCGAGCCGCGCGGCCACGTCGCCGCGATCAAGACCGCAATCGGCCGCAGCCTGAGCAAGCACATCGCGGTCGGTGAGGTCGCCGCCTTCGGTGAAATACAGATCCATCAAGCGCTGTTTCATGCGCGGCGCATTTTCCCCCGCCCACAAAATCAGCCGGTGGCAATCCGTCGTGTTCGGCTGGCGGCTAATCTTGTCGGGATTGTAGGTGAGACCTTCATCCACTGCGGCTGCGACAACGCGCTGCGCGATCCCCTTGTAGCGTTCGACCGAACCGAATTTCTTGATCAGGTATTCCTCGCGGCTGATGCCTTCGGACGGAATCCAGTCGTTCAGGTAATACGGTCGAAAGCGGACTTCGACCGGAATTTCCGGCTTCAGAGCGATTGCCTTTTCCAGGCGCCGCTTGCCGATGAAGCACCAGGGGCAAACGACATCGGAGATGACGTCGATGGTGAGGGGAGCGGTCATGCGGAAACCTTTCTGCTCCCGCTAACCTATGTCCTCATTTACTCGGCCGCAATCCGTGGGGCGAGTACGCGCGCGAGCAGCGACTGCACATCGTCGGAGGATTTGCGTGCAGCAAGCGTCACCTCGGGCGCAGCGGGCTGACGCTGGCCGGTGCTCAGCATCGTGTGCTTGAGTACGTTGGCGAGCCTTCGCGCGACAACATGGACGTGACGCAGATCGGTTTCGGCAAGCGTCACGAGGATCGAACCGTCATCCTGCCGGCTGGCGAAGTCGCTGCCACGCACAAGACGGCTGACCAGGCGCGCCGCGTCCATGTTGGCACGATCACCGAGCTCGTCGTCAAAGGCAAAGCGCGCGAGCGAGAGGCCGACGCCTCGCTCGTTCGCCGACTGGATCGCGCGGTCGAGTTCGCGGGTGAAATTGTTCGGACGCAAAAGGCCGGTATCGGGGTCGATGATGCCTTCCTGATCGAGTGAACGAACGATGCGTTGCAGCCGCGATTCAAACGAATGCAGCCTCACGTAAGGAAGGAAATGCGATACCAGCGACCGCGGTTCGGGACACGCAATCAGATGCAGGTCGTGATCGAGCGGATAGCCCGGGCGCATCAGCACGCCGATCGGCAGGTCGCGGAACCGCGTATCTTCGCTCAGCACTGTGAGGAGGCTATCGACAGCGGTTGCGGAAAATCCGTCACCAATGACAAGGCCATCGGCGTCGCGATCTTTCAGATAGCGTGCAGCGGTTTCAATCGAGAGCGCGCCGATCAGGCCGGTATTTTCGCCGACCGCCATCGTCAATTCGGGGTATGAGCGGCCGCGCCCGGCGACGATCACAATTGCCTCGCCGAGGGGATCGTTTTTCGGTGCGACGGGCACTGTCAGTCCGTCGATCTTTGCGACCTGCGCACGACGGATGGCAAGGCCATGCAGCGCGCGCACGCGCAATGCCGCCGACACCGCGACGCAAACCGCATGGAGCGGGGATTCTTCGTGAACCGGCAGCGCCTCGCGATAGGCAAGCTTGCCGTCGCGCACGCGCGCTACTACCGGAATGAACGGTGCAGCCGCCGTTACTTCAACCGCAAGCGTCCGTGCCAAGGCTTCATTTTCGGAGATTCCTGCATACGCCAGCACAATCGCTTCCGGGCGCGCGGCTTCGATCGCGCGCGAAGCGTCGGCGGGAGTGGTTTCAATAACGGGAAACGCACCGGCTTTGGCGAGCGCGTCCGTAAGATTGGAAACGGGCGCGTCGGCGATGACGACGATTGAACCTTGCAGAGGCATGAGTGGGTGCACGGATGTTGTGGAAGGGTCATGAACCCTACGGTGCGCCAGCTTAATGTCGCGTCAACTTCACCCTTCGCATTTCCGGCTTTAGTGAAACGGAAATTCAGGCGGCGTCCGGCTGCGCGCGATCACGAAAGGCGCGCACGACAAGCGGATTTGCGCCGGTGGCTGCGAGCGCGTGGCGGATTGCCGCGCGATCCGCGGAATGTCCGGCAAGGCGATGCCCGGTCAGCGTGTCGGGCAAAGCTGCGAGCGTGCCATTCGGGTCCGCGCCCGTGACAAGTTCCTGCAACCCGCGCAATCCGAAACGGTAGCCGCCGACGCTGACGAGGCCGGCTGGCGGGCCGGTAATCACAAGGGCATTCGGTCCATCCACGCGGCAGGTATATCCGGTGTTCACCATCCCATCCGGTGCGATGCGCATTGCGGGCTGGCCCATGCGTTCCGCCTCGGCTGGAAAGGGATAACGCGGCACCATCGGTCCGCGGATGGCGACGGTCCCGGCATCAGTGCGTGCGATCTCGGCAATCTGGACCGCATTCGAACCACCACGCGGTGCCGTCACGGGGCCAAGGGGCAGCGGCGAAGGCTTGCCATCCTCGCCGCGGCGGCCGGCAACCAACGCGGTTTCGCCAAACACGGTGATGTCGTTCATCGCAATCCACGCGTCGCGCCAGGGCGGACTGCCCGCGAGACGTTCGGGCGTGCGCCAGACAGCGAGGACATTTTTCACGCCGCTTTGCGCGGTGAGCATTCCAGCTTCGGCGAGACGCGCGACGACAATGCCCGGCAGCACCAGCGTGTCGCAGCGATCGTTTTTTAATTGCTGCGAGAACAATTCCGGCGAGAACGGTTCATGGAAGGCGAGCGTACCGCCCGAAAGCAGCCAAGGCATAATTCCGGCCGCCATTCCGGCCAGCGACGTTGCCGCAACCGTCGTAAGGATCACCGCGTCCTGCTGCACTTTACTTTCGACGACGACGGCGACAGCAGCCGACAGCAATTCCAGATGGCTGCGCGCAACCGCGATAAGACCGTCCGCAGTCACATCCCAAGTGATGACGGCGATATGGCCTGCGGGATTAAGCTGCCGTTCCCGGCCGGGCTGCGGCACGGGATCTAGTGTCTCAATGTCGACGAGATCGTTCAGCGGAATTACGCCGTCGGCGAGTTTGGCGCCGAAGCCGCAGAC
>CAMBBO010000104.1 GCA_945862935.1 Pseudorhodoplanes sinuspersici
GACGCTGCCGATCCAGATTTATTCGCAGGTGCGGCTTGGCGTGAAACCTGAAATCAACGCGATCTGCACGCTAATGATAGCCTTTGTCGCGATTATCGTGATTGCCGCGTCGCTTCTGACGAAGCGATATGCGGCGTCAGGCGGGCGGCAAGGCGCGCTTGGCGCGCCAATGTAAAAGAAGGCGCACTTGGCGCGCCGATGTAACGAAGGCAGACGTAATCAGTCGCTGCGCGATTGAGGCGGCCGGAACAGATAAATAAGGAACCACACCGGCACGATCACGATGGAACCGAGGATCACGTTTGGCAGCGCCCAGTTCAGTGCCTGCCGGCCGTACTCGGTGACCCGCTCCGCATTCAGTCCCGTTTCGGCGATGATCTTGTCTGCCGTGATGCCGAAATGCGCCAGAATCGTCCCGACGATCAGCGACGCGACTGCGATCTTCACCAAGGTTCGAACGAGGAACATCGCGGCCTCATCGCGGTCGGCCGAAAGGCCGCTGATTCGCCTGAGCGTGATGATAGTCGATCGGCCGCGTCGATGCGCGCCGGCTTATTGTGCCGGCACTTTCGCCGGTTCGCTTTCGGGATTGGCGAGTTTGCCGCCCGATAGCTTTTCGATCGCGGAACGCACGGCGTCGCGTGTGCGCTGGTCTCGCAGGCGGTCGAACAGAGGAGCTGCCGCGCCGGAGCGGCGGATCAAAATCTGTGGATCGGGCAGCATGACCGGATCGTCCCACGGCCCCTGCACCACGAAGGGCAGGTCGAAGCCGCCTTGCGGGCTTGTCGCGTCGATCAGGCTCGCGGTGCCTTTCAGGTCGAGATCGCGTGCGGGGATCGAAGCCGAACCCGCGAGCGCGAGCTTCACGGCCGCGCCCTGAAGGCTCACGTCCTCGACCGTTGCTACGCCTTGCGCGACCTTGATCGAAACGGACAGTTTTTCGTATGGGGTTCTGCCGGTGCGGAACTCATTTCCGCCGGAAAGCGGACGCCGCTCCAGCCGCCGGAGCAATTGCTCGACGTTCACCCCGGTCAACGCTCCCTGCTTGCCGTCCATCATGACGCTGCCGTTGAGTGTGCGGGTCAATGCGAGGACGTTGCTGCCGCTGCCCTCAAGCGTGATCGCGACATCGCCCTTGCCTTCGATCCGGCGAATTCCGAACAATTCACCGATGCAGTTTTCCAGATCGACGCCATTGAAGGTGAGTTGTGTTTTCATCTCCGCGCCTTCGTCGTTGCGCGCGATGCCGACCGAACCTTTAATGATGCCGCCGAACGCAACCGATTCACCGACAGTGACGACGAGCTTGCCGCCGCGCATGTTGGCCGCCGCCGCCGTGCGGCCAAGCTTGGCGGTGCCGATGGCGATGTTCGCTGCGGACAGGCGTAGGTCGAGATCGAAACCGGACAGGCCGTCCACTTCGATTGGTAGCCGGCTCCATTCGCGGTCATTGGCTGCGAGAAGCCTAACGGTCGAAATATAGGGCGTGAGGTCGATGGAATCCGCCGCAAGCGTGCCTTGCCATGTCTGACGGCCGTCGGTCGCGAAGGTCAGCACGCCCTCGGCGGAATTGCCGTCGAGTTCAATATTGACGCCGGTGAATGAGATGGTGCCGCCAACTACGCTCGTCTGCGCCTTCACCGCGAAACGCCCGAACCCGCCGCCGGGCAGCGGCTTCTGCCCGGTCCATGCGAGCAGCTTTCGCAGCGACGCAGCGTCGCCCGACAGCGCGCCGTCGATCTTCAAACGCGGCTGGAGACTGAGCGCACCGTCGAAGGCTGCTTTCGCTGGTGGCCCGCTGAGACGGATTTTCAGCCCGGATTTCTCGCCCCGCAGCATCGCGGCGAAGTCCGCAAAGGTAACGCTGGTATCGACCGGCTCGCCGCGCCAGATCACCCGCCCGCTCACGCCGAAGCTCTTGGAGATGGCCGGCCAGCCGAGCGACATTTCAACTTCGGTCAGCCGCTCGATCACGCCGGTAGCGCCGCGAATTTCAATACTGCCGCCGGTCATCCGGATTTCGGAGAAATTTGCAGCTTTCGCGGAACGCTTCTCGTCAAAATTCTGCGTCAGCGCGTCAACCAGGGGCGACCAGTTTGAACGGCCTTCGCTGTCCACCGTCACGATGATGCGCGGATTGACCAGCGCCACGTCTGATACTTCGATGCGCCCGGCGAGCAGCGGAATGAATCGCAGACGCGCGACCAGTTCATCCGCCACGAGCGGCGCATTCGCGCCCGGCTCGCCAAGGGCCACATCGGAAAAACTCACGCTGCCGGACGGAAAGAGAGAAACCGAAGTCTTTCCGCTCAACACCGGATCGAGTCCGGTGACGTTGCGGATTTCTGCCTTCACCGCATCGCGGACCTGATCGGCCGATACGAGAAATGACACCACCGCGAGCGCCCCGAAGACGATCACGACGACCGAAAAAAGTGCAAATCCCAGGCGTTTAAGGCCAGTGACGGCGATCAAGGCGGAATGTCCGATTTCGAGGCTGGCCGGACTATACCGGCCGGGGGTCTGGTGAGGCAACCTTGGGCAGCCTCTGTGACGCTTTTTGGGCCAGCGCGGTGACTGGTTTGCAATTGATCTCTGTGGTTTACGAGATGTGTGCCCGGTCGCGGGCCCGCACGGCAACGAGGTACATGTGAACGCGGACGCACCTCTCTGGAGCCCAAGCCCCGAACGGGCCGCGGCGACGCAAGTGATGGCCTTCATCACGCAGGTCAATCAAAGGCACGGCACGTCGCTTTCAGATTACCAAGGGCTGCATCGCTGGTCGATTGAGCACCGCGCGGAATTCTGGGATCTGATCTGGGATTTCTGCGGTGTGATCGGCGAGAAGGGCGAACGCAAAGTCGCGCATGGCGAAGCGATGCCGGGCGCTTCTTTTTTCCCCGACGCGAAACTGAATTTTGCCGAGAACCTTCTGCGCGTCAGCGGCGCTGGCGAAGCAATGGTGTTTCGCGGCGAAGACAAGCTTTCGACGCGCTGGACCTGGAATGAATTGCACGCACTGGTGTCCCGTCTTCAACAGGCGCTGATGGTGAACGGCGTGAAGCCGGGCGACCGGGTGGCGGCGATGATGCCGAACCTGCCCGAAACGATTGCACTGATGCTCGCGGTCACGTCGATAGGCGCGATCTGGTCGTCATGTTCGCCGGATTTCGGCGAGCGCGGCGTGCTTGATCGCTTTGGCCAGATCGAGCCGAAGGCATTCTTCGCGGTCGATGGCTATTGGTACAACGGCAAGCGGCTTTCGCTTCTCGACAAACTGAAGGGAATTGTGCCGGAGCTGAAATCCGCGCAATCGGTGGTGATTATTCCCTATCTGGGCGATGCGGCCGATGTTGCGTCTGCGTTGCCGCGCGGGATCGCTCTTGCCGATTTCATCGCCCCGCATCCTGCGAAACCGCTGACCTTCGAACGCCTGCCGTTCAATACACCGGCTTTCATTCTTTATTCTTCCGGCACGACCGGCGTGCCGAAATGTATCGTGCATGGCGCGGGCGGAACGTTGCTTCAGCATCTGAAAGAGCATCGCCTGCAATGTGACGTGCGCGCGGGCGACCGCGTATTCTATTTCACCACATGCGGCTGGATGATGTGGAACTGGCTCGTCTCTGCGATTGCGTGCGAGGCGACGTTGATGCTGTTCGACGGCTCGCCCTTCGCGCCGGAGGAGAACGTGCTGTTCGACTACGCGCGCGATGAGAAATTCACGTTGTTCGGGACGTCGGCAAAATACATCGACGCCTGCAAGAAGGCCGAACTCAACCCGGCAAAAACTCACGATCTCTCGGCGCTGCGGCTCCTGACCTCAACTGGCTCGCCACTTGCGGCGGAAAGCTTCGATTACGTTTATTCAAACATCAAATCCGATCTGCATCTCGCTTCAATCTCGGGCGGCACTGACATTGTGTCCTGCTTCGTGCTCGGCGATCCGACCGCGCCGGTCTATCGCGGCGAGATACAGGCCGCCGGTCTCGGTATGGCGGTCGATGTCTGGTCGGAGGAAGGCAAGCCAGTGCGCGAGCAGAAGGGCGAGCTTATTTGCGCCAAGCCATTCCCCTCGATGCCGGTGATGTTCTGGAACGATCCTGAGGGAAAGAAATATCACGCCGCGTATTTCGAGCGCTTCCCGAATATCTGGTGTCATGGCGATTTCGCCGAATGGACGAAACACGGCGGGCTGATCATCCACGGCCGTTCGGACGCGACGCTCAATCCCGGCGGCGTTCGCATCGGCACGGCGGAAATCTACGCGCAGGTCGAGCAGATCCCGGAAATCACCGAGGCGCTGGCCATAGGGCAGGACTGGGATAATGACGTGCGTGTTGTCCTGTTCGTGCGCTGCAAAGAGGGCATTACGCTCGACGATGCCTTGCGCGACACGATCAAGAAGAAGATCAGGACCGGCGCGACACCACGCCATGTGCCGGCGAAGATTGTGCAGGTCGTCGACATCCCGCGTACCAAGTCCGGCAAGATCACGGAGCTTGCCGTGCGCGACGTGATCCACGGCCGCGCAGTGAAGAACACCGAGGCCCTCGCCAATCCGGAGGCGCTGTCGCTCTACAAGGATTTGGGTGAGTTGCGAAGCTGATCCGGCTCACACCGGCATCGGTTCGCCCTGCGGGTAGAGCGCAGCGTCGGCGTGTCGAACCATGCGGATCACCGGCAGGATGCCAACCAATACGATGATGAGAGCCGCGAGCGAGCCTTCCTCGAAATTACCCCGTGTCGCAAACTGATAAATGTAGGTCGAAAGAGTCTCGACATTGAGCGGGCGCAGCAGCAGCGTCGCGGGCAATTCCTTCAGGCAATCGACGAACATCAGCAGCGCCGCGCCCCACAAAGCCTGCCGCATCAGCGGCATATGTATGGCTCGCGTCACCTGACGCGGCCGCGCGCCGACAACCCGTGCCATGTCGTCGAACTCGATTGAAATTCGCGAAAATCCGGCTTGTGCAAATCCGATCGGGATAGCGAGAAATCGCGCGACATAAGCAAACACCAGAGCGGCGCCCGAGCCCACAATTAAAAGTCCCGAATTTCGCCCGGCGAACTGCGTGATCGCATTGATCGCCTCATCCATTGCAACAAGCGGTGACAGCAGCCCGAGTGCCAGCACCGTGCCCGGCATGGCGTAGCCAAGGCTTCCCACAAATGCGCCCGCACCGATGAAGCGCGACTGGGTCACGCGCCAAAGGGTAACGAGTCCAAATCCGAGCACGAGAGCCGCAGCCGTTGCGATAGCGGCCAGCGCGACCGTATTGAGGGCATGGCGGATTAAATCCGGATCAAAGCCAATCAGCAGACCGCGTGCGACAACCTCGCGCGCGAGGAAGACAAGCGGCAGGACAAAGCCAAGCAGAACCGGCAGGAAGCACAAAGCTGCGGTCAGCCAGCCGTAAGCGCCATGCAGCGCAACCCTTTCGGCGGATTTGTGATCGCTGGACGAAAACTGCCGTGCGCCGCGTCCGTAGCGTTCGAGAGCGACAAGGCCCGCGATCAGTGTGAGCATCACGCAAGTAATCTGTGCCGCGCCTGGCAGACTTTCCCGATTCAACCAGGTGGTGAAGATTGACAGGGTCAGCGTACGAATTCCAAGATATTCGCTTGCGCCGATATCGTTCAACGTTTCGAGCAGAGCGAGTGCAAGGCCCGCTGCGATTGCGGGGCGGGCGAGCGGCAGCGTGATGTCGCGCGCGCGCCGCAAATGCGACGCGCCAAGAATGCGCGCGGCTTCGGTAAATGCCGCGCCCTGTGTCTGGAACATCGCTCGCGCGGCGAGATACACGTAGGGATAGAGAACAAAACTGAAAACGAGAATTGCGCCGCCGATCGAGCGCACGTTGGGGAACCAGTAATCCGCCGCCGAGCGCCACCCGAAAATCCACCGCGCCGCGCCCTGCACCGGGCCGAAGGAGTCGAGGATATCGACGTAAATGTAAGCGACGATATAGGTCGGGAATGCAAGTGGCAGCGGGAGAAGCCACACAAGCGTATCGCGTCCGGGGAAGCGATATGCGGTTACTGCGAATGCCGATCCCGCGCCTGCGATGACCGTAAGAATCGCGACGCCTGCGAGCAGCATCAACGTGTCGGCAAGTGCCGCCGGCAGAACGTATGCCATCAGATGCGGCCAGATCTCGGCGTCGCCCTGAAGGGCAATCCGGATCAGGCTTGCAACCGGCGCGATTGCGAATGCTGCAACCGCAACGGCGAACGCCATCGCAAGCAACCGCATCGGCCGGGCAAAAAAATGCGGCATGGAACGACTATGTCCCATGCCGCACTGTTTCGTCACTTACTTTTGCGAAAAGCGAGCGGTGCTCAATTGTCGAAGCCGACCTTGTCGACCAGCGTTGAGGCGGCTTTCTTGTGTTCGGCGATCTTGGCAATCGGCAGTTTGTCCGGATTGATTTCGCCATAGCTTGCGATGGTCGGGTTGATCTTGATGCCCTTGCGCAGCGGATATTCGTAATTCATGTCCGCATAAATGTGCTGGGCATGCTCACCGGCAAGCCATTCGATCAGCTTCATCGCGTTCGCCTTGTTCGGCGCGCTCTTTGTGAGCACCACGCCGGACAAGTTGACGTGCGTGCCGCCCGTCTTCTTGAAGGTCGGCAGCACTACCTTGGTCGCGTCCGCCCATGCCTTCTTGTCGGCTTCCTTGTCGTTCATCAGCGCCCAGTAATAGGTATTGCCGATGCCGATGTCGCATTTACCGGCTGCGATGTCGCGCGCGGTTTCGCGGTCGCCGCCGGAGGGCTTCTGCGCGAGATTGGCCTTAAGTCCGGTGAGCCATTTCTCCGCTTCCGCTTCGCCGTAATGAGCGACGTAAGCTGCGAACAGCGCGTTGTTGTACATGTGCTGGCCGGAGCGGATGCAGATTTTGCCCTTCCATTTCGGATCGGCGAGTTCTTCATACGAAATCGAATCCTGCTTCACACGTTCCTTTGAAGCGTAAATGACGCGCGCACGCATCGCGATGCCGTACCATGCACCGTTCGGATCGCGGTATTGCGCGGGAATAATGCCGTCGAGCGCTGCAGACATGATCGGCTGGGTGATGTCGGCATTGACCGCTTCCTGCAGGCGGGCAACGTCAACGGTCAGAAGCACGTCGGCCGGCGAATTTGCACCTTCGGTCTTGATGCGCTGTTCGAGGCCCGAGCTTGCCGAAACGACGTTGACCTTGATGCCGGTGTCCTTGGTGAAAGCATCAAACATCGGCTGGATCAGTTTTTGTTCGCGGTAGCTATAAACATTGACTTCGCCCTGCGCGAACGCGGCTGTCGAAGCTGCGATGACGCCGCATGTGGCAAGTGCCATCCCGCGAAGTGTCTTGAAGGTCATTGATGCCTCTCCCGGTTGAATATACGACGCCCTAGGAGGCCGCCGCGTCCGGGTCAATTCGTATCGCGCCGCAGCCGGAGCTATCGCTGTCTGGAACGAGTCAAAATCTGCATCTTGTGCATTGAAGGGCCGGATGGATTTTAAGTTTTCGGCGATGTCGCAGGCCGTTGCTGCATATTGTCTCACCGGGCCGAAGCAGGTGCCTCAAGCGACGCAGACTTACGCTTTGGTTCGACAGCGGCGATCTCGGCGATCAACTTGTTGATGATCGCCATGCCGAAGGATTCAAAATTCTCGGCCACCATGACGAACGCGCCCGGTCCACCCATTACGTTTTGCTTGAAGTAGTTGCCAAGCCCGCCGGGCGGGTTGGTGTGCTCCGGATTCCACGGCAGCGGCCGGTCGCTCAGGATGACGAGGCCGTTGATGGTCACGCCCTTGGCAACCGCTTCGTCGCGCGCGGTCGTCACGTCGCGGCCGGAATTGTTTGTCCCGTCGCCGGACACGTCGATGGTTTTGCGGCGTGCCTCGAATGGAGACCGTTCGAATTGCGTCATCGCGAAATCGATGCCGCCGGCAATCGAGGTACGGTCCGCGAAAGAGCGTGGTGCTTCCAGCAACTGATCGCCGAACTGGCGCGCGGACGCCGTGCCGTCAATCATCATCCAGTCGATCACGAGTTTTTGCGCGGTGGCCCCGGACCATTCGACGAAGCAAATCGCGATACGCTTTTTCGCACCTGACGTGATCGCTTCAAGCACGCGTGGATCGGAGATCGCTGCGGCATAGCCTTCGCGCTGAAGCTGGAATTTCGGCTGGTCCACGCTGCGGGAGACATCGGCTGCAAGGACAAGGAGGAGATCGACCTGCTCGGCGGCGTGGGCCTTCGGCGCCATCGCGAGCACAAGACAGGCAAGTGCGATCCGCAACGTCTTCAGCATCGGTATTCCTCGACAGCGGCTCCGATGAAGGATCGTAGCCCCGCTGCGCGAGAAAGTCAGGCAAATGTGACGGAAATATCCTGCAGGTCGAGCCCCTCGACCTTGGTCGACCAGGTCGCGCCGGGTGCGATCGGCATGGCGCGCGAGGTGATGATCCCGGTGCTGACAATATCACCAGCTTTCAAGGCGGGATGATCGGGGTGCTGGTCGAGCGCGCCGACGAGGAACTTCAACGAGGAGAGGGGGCTTCCGAGCACGGTGGCGCCGGTGCCCTGATCCTGCGTTTCGCCATCGCGGCGCAAGGCAATCTTGAACGTCGCAAGATCATTCATCAACGCCGCGGCTTTCGAGGTGTCGACCTTGCGCGCAGGTCCGACCAGCAAGGCTGCGAACATGCTTCCCGCTCCGACGGTATCGGCTTGCTGGAATTTAGCGGTCCCGAACATCGACTGGATGATTTCGTATCCGATCGAATAAGATTCCAAGCATCCGATCAGGGCGGCCTCGTCCATGTCCGGCGAAGGCGCTGCCGACAATTTCAGCATCATTTCGGGCTCGAGCAGCGGAGCAAGCAGATCGCTTGCTTTGAAAGTGCCGCCGTTGGTGCCGATATGATGGATTTTTTCCTTATAAACATCGCCCCACATTGGCCGGTCAACGCCGGCATCCGCCCACTTCGCGCGATTGGTGAAGCCGACCTTGCGGCCGCCGAGTGTTTCACCACGTGCTTCGCGAAGCACACGCAAGCGCGCCGCCGCCGCGTAGGCCATCGGCAGGCCGAAGCCCGGCACGCGCGGTGAGAACGGCGTCATCTCGCGATGGCTGTCGATCGCTTTGAGTGTTTCGTTCGCGATCGAGTCGATAACGGCTTTGTCGTTCATTGCACATGCTTACGAATTTGAGGAAAGGCAATCTCGACGAGTGTGCCTGAATGCTCTGCGCTCTTGATTGTGAAGCGCGCGCGATTGGCTTCCGCGAGCGCCTTGGTCAGCGGCAGGCCCAATCCGGTGCCGTGGCTCTGTGCGCGTCCTGCGGTCGCGAGCTGACGGAACGGTTCGAGTGCAATGGCAATGTCATGCTCGCTCATGCCGGTGCCGGTATCGCGCACG
>CAMBBO010000105.1 GCA_945862935.1 Pseudorhodoplanes sinuspersici
GCTCCGAATTCTCATCGATGCTTTCCCCGTCCCGGTATGGGCACGGGACCCGGAGGGGCGGCTCGATTTCGTGAACACCGCCTACGCCAAGGCGGTCGAGGCCGGCGATCCGACCGAGGCCGTCGAACGCGGGCTTGAACTGCTCGACCGCGCTGCGCGTCAGGACTTTGCCCGCATGCGCGCGGCTGGCACAGGCTTTCGTGATCGCGTCCCGGCCGTTGTCGCGGGAGCGAGGCGCATCTTCGACATTTCCGAAGTGCCGACGAAACGCGGCAGCGCGGGCCTTGCAATCGACGTCACCGAAGTCGGTACGATCCACGCCGAACTTAAACGCATGGGCGACGCCCATCGCCGGACACTCGACCAGCTTGCCACCGGGGTCGCGATTTTTGACGCCGATCATCAACTGACGTTTTACAACGCCGCCTATCGCTCGCTGTGGGACATCGACGCTGCCTTCCTCGATGACCGGCCGACGGATTCTGGCGTACTCGACCGTCTGCGCGCCGCGCGCAAATTGCCGGAAGTGCAGGACTTCAAACAGTGGAAGAATCAGCTTCACGAAGCCTACCGCTCGCTTGAAGCGCGCGAGGGCCTTTGGCACCTTCCCGATGGCCGCACGCTTCGCATCGTCACGACGCCCAATCAAGAAGGCGGCGTCACTTATCTGTTTGACGATGTCACCGAGCGCCTCGACCTTGAACGCCGTTACGACGCGATGATCCGCGTGCAGGGCGAAACGCTGGACAATCTCGCGGAAGCCGTTGCGGTGTTCGCGAGCGATGGGCGCCTGCGGCTCTACAATCCGGCTTTCGCGCGCATGTGGAAGCTCGCGCCGGAATCTCTCGCCGAGCGGCCGCATATCGAGGCCGTCATCGCATGGTGCGCGCCGCTTCAGCCGGAAGACACCACCATCCGCAAGCTGCGCACGACCGTTACCGCCATCGGCCATCGCGATTCCGTGACGGGCCGGCTCGAACGCCGCGACGGCAGCGTAATTGATTGCGCGACTTTGCCGCTACCGGACGGCGCGACGCTGATTACCTTCCAGGACGTCACCGACACAGTAAATGTCGAGCGCGCGCTGCGCGAGCGCAACGAAGCTCTGGTCGAGGCTGACCAAATTAAAATCGACTTCCTGCATCACGTCTCTTACGAGTTGCGCTCGCCGCTGACCAACATCATCGGCTTCGCGCATTTCCTCGGCGATCCTGTGACAGGACCGCTGACCCCGAAGCAGTACGAATATCTCGGCTACATCACCACATCGACCAACGCGCTTCTCGCGATCATCAACGACATCCTCGATCTTGCAACCATCGACGCTGGCGCAATGACGCTCAATCTCGGGCCGGTCGATATCCGCAGGACGATGGAAGCGGCAGCCGAGGGCGTGCGCGACCGGCTGGTCAACAATAACATCCGCCTTGAGCTGGAAGTCGGGACGGATATCGGCAGCTTCACGGCGGACGAACGCCGTGTGCGCCAGATCCTGTTCAACCTGCTCTCGAACGCGGTCGGATTCTCGCCGGAGGGTCAGGTGGTTGGCCTGAAGGCCGAGCGGGCCGAGGGTGCCGTGGTATTTTCGGTGACCGACCAGGGGCCGGGCATCCCTGCGGAAATGAAGGACCGGATTTTCGACTGGTTCGAGACCCATCCCCTCGGATCGCACCATCGCGGCGCGGGCCTTGGCCTTTCGATCGTGCGTTCCTTCGTGCAGCTTCATGGTGGTACGGTAACGCTCGATTCCGCCGTTGGGCGCGGGACTACCGTGATATGCACCTTCCCTCTCGACCATTCGGCAGAGCGCACCGCCGCCTGACCGGCCAGACCTGATGCTTTCCAACGCTCCCGGTGGCGCGAGCTTTTCCGTCGCTCTCAAGGATGAGAGCGCGCTGCACGGCCTCGTCGTCGAAATCGCAAACATGCTGGAGCCGGGTGACCTCGTCACCCTGTCCGGCGATCTCGGCGCGGGCAAGACTACATTCACGCGCGCCATGATCCGTCATCTTGCGGGCGATCCGAAAATCGCCGTGCCAAGCCCGACCTTCACGCTGATGCAGAATTATGAGCTGCCGCGCTTTCCGGTGGTTCATGCCGATCTTTACCGGCTGTCGAACGTGTCGGAACTGGCCGAACTCGGCTTCGACGATTTGCCGGAAAACGCCGTCGTGTTCATGGAATGGCCGGATCGCGCAGAATCGCTTTTGCCCGCAGACCGGATCGACATCGCCTTCACCATGATTCCCAAGCAGGGGATCGATGCGCGCAACGTTCGCATTACAGGCTTCGGAAAACTCGCGGCGCGCATCGAGCGCGTCGGTGCCATGCGGCGCTTCCTTGAAAAGTATCGCTATGCCGAGGCTGCGCGCACACGGCTTGCTGGCGACGCCTCGACCCGATCCTACGAGCGGATCGAGACCAGCAAAGGCGGCCTGATGCTGATGAACTCGCCGCGGCGGCCGGATGGCCCTCCGGTGCGGGACGGCAAGCCTTACAGCGCCATCGCGCATCTGGCCGAGGATGTCGTGCCCTTCGTCGCGATGGCGCATGGTTTGCGCGCCTACGGATTTTCCGCGCCGGAGATTTTCCATTCCGATCTGGAAAACGGCTTTCTCATCCTTGAGGATTTTGGCGACGAACTGGTGGTCGCGGGCACGCCGCCTCAGCCCATCGAAGATCGCTATGGCGCAGCGGTCGAACTGCTAGCCACTTTGCATCTGCAAAACCTGCCGAGCACTCTTCCGGTGGTCGCCGGGCTTGCTTACGACATCCCGGCCTACGACATGGACGCGTTCCTGATCGAAGCAGAGCTTCTGCTCGACTGGTTCATCCCGCGTACCGGCGCGAGCCTTTCCTCCGGCGCGCGTGACGCTTTCATCGCCCTGTGGCGCGAGTCGCTCGAACCGGCATTGAATGCGCCGCCGACGTGGGTGCTGCGCGATTTTCACTCTCCCAATCTCATCTGGCTTCCGCGCCGCGGAGACATTGGCCAGATCGGACTTCTCGATTTTCAGGATGCGCTGATCGGTCCTGCCGCCTACGATCTCGCATCGCTGCTGCAGGACGCGCGCGTTGATGTGCCGGAATCGCTGGAGCTTTCCCTGCTCGGCCGTTACGCGAAATTGCGGCGGCAAGCCGATCCGGATTTCGACGCGGCGGCCTTTGTCGCGCTTTACGCCACAATGGCCGCGCAGCGCGCGACCAAGATTCTTGGGATATTCGCGCGGCTCGAAAAGCGCGACGGCAAACCCCAATATCTGCGTCACATGCCTCGGGTATGGGGATATCTTCAGCGCGCACTGGCGCATCCATCACTCGCGGCGCTGGCGGCGTGGTACACACTCTACGTGCCGGATTTTACGGCCACGAACACGAAGGACTAAGAATGGCGCCGAATGCCATGACGCCGCGAACGGCGATGGTTCTCGCCGCGGGATTTGGCGAGCGCATGCGCCCGCTCACGAATTCCGTTCCAAAGCCGATGGTCAAAGTCGCAGGCAAACCGCTACTCGACCATGCGCTCGACCGTCTCGCAGCCGCTGGCGTCGAGACCGCCGTGGTCAATGTTCATTATTTGGCGGATCAGATCGAAAAGCACACTGCGACGCGCAAGCACCCGCATGTCGTGATTTCCGACGAGCGCGGACAAATCCTCGGTACCGGCGGCGGTCTGATCAAGGCGCTGCCTTTGCTCGGCGACGGCCCGTTCTTTCACGTCAATTCGGACAGCATATGGGTCGAAGGCGTGCGGCAAAATCTGCAAAGACTCGCACAGGCTTTCGATCCGGCCAGCATGGATGCGCTGCTGCTGCTTGCACCCGCAGCCACAAGCATCGGCTATTCCGGGCGCGGCGATTTCGCCATGACGGCGGATGGCCGCCTGCACAAACGGGCCGAACGGCAGGTCGTCCCGTTCGTCTATGCGGGCGTCGCCATCTTCACGCGGTCGTTCTGCAATGACGCACCTGCAGGCGCTTTTTCCCTGACGGCGCTGTTCGACCGCGCGGCGGAGGCGGGCCGCCTGCATGGCCTGCGGCTCGATGGCCTGTGGATGCATGTGGGCACGCCGGACGCAATCGGCCTTGCGGAAGCCGCCATCATGGAAAGCGCTGCCTAGGTCGCAAGCGCACCGTTTTCAAGCCCGCGACAAGGCGGTGCGCGCCGACTAACAATGCGGCATGTCCGCCGAATCGGCCAAGGTCTTCACCATCCCTGCATCCGCGCCGTTCCTGCGCACGCTGATCGGCGCGCTTCTTTCTGGCGATCTGGTCAAGGGATTCCCGGGATCCCGCGACCCCCTCGCGCTCGCTGATGCGACGCTATATCTGCCGACGCGCCGCGCATGTCGTCTCGCGCGCGATGCTTTTCTTGAGGCGTTAAATGCCGATGCGGCGATCCTGCCGCGCTTCATTCCGATCGGCGACATTGACGAGGACGAGATCGTCTTCGCCCATGCCGCAGCCGGCGCGGAAGCGCTTGAACAGCAAGAAGCGCTCGACGGCATCGAACGCAAAATCCTTCTCGCCGAGATGATCCGCAAGTGGGCGGCGCGGCCGGAGGCCAGAACTGAAAACGGCACACCACTTGTTGCAGGTAATCCCGCTTCGATCCTGTCGCTCGCCGACGATCTTGCGCGGCTGTTCGACGACATGACAACCCGCAAGGTCGAATGGACCAAATTGAAGGGTCTCGTCCCCGGCGACTTCGACGTCTATTGGCAGCACACATTCGATTTTCTTCAGACGGCGCAGACCGAATGGCCGCGCCTGCTTGAGGCGCGCGGTCTGATCGATCCAGCGGCCCGGCGCGACATCATGATCGGGCTCGAAGCAGATCGGCTCACGAAGCACGCCACAGGGCCGGTGATTGCGGCAGGCTCCACGGGCTCAATGCCTTCGACCGCGACCTTGCTCGCCACCATCGCGCGATTGCCGCAAGGCGCGGTCGTGTTGCCAGGTCTCGACACCGATCTTGACGAGCCGTCATGGGAGCGGATTGGCAAGTCCGACAAAAAAAGGATGCCGGTTTACGGCCATCCGCAATTCGCGCTGCACGGGCTATTGCAGCGCATCGGGATCAAACGCGACGCCGTGACTATACTCGGCATGCGCCAGCCCGACGGGCGCGAAGCACTGGTGTCCGAAGCGTTGCGGCCAGCCGAAGCGACCGACCGCTGGCGCGAGCGGCTTTCGGACGAAACCTTCGGCAAGGCCGCTGACGCTGCGATGGCGAGCGTCACGGTCATCGAGGCCGCTCATGCGGAGGACGAAGCACTCGCCATCGCCATCGCGTTGCGTGAGGCGGTTGACGACGGCAGCGGCGAAAGCCGGACGCGAAACGCAGCACTGATCACGCCCGATCGCGCATTGGCGCGCCGCGTACTCGCAGCACTGGCGCGATGGAATGTTCCAGTGGACGATTCCGGCGGCGATGCGCTCGGCGACACGCGCGTCGGAATTTTCGCCCGCCTCACAGCGGACGTCGTTCTCGGCGGCGTTGAACCTGTCCCCTTGCTCGCGCTTTTGAAGCATCCGCTGTTTCATCTTGGCAAGCGCGCCGGCGAATGGATACCTGCAATCGAGACGCTTGAGCGCGCATTGCTGCGCGGGCCCCGTCCGCGCGAAGGCACGGCGGGATTGTTGCAGGCTCTGTCTGAACTGCGCAAACAAATGCCAGCGCTTCATCCGGCCGATCCTCGCAAGGCTCTCACCGAATCTGAATTATCCAGCGCAGAATTGCTGCTGAACGATCTTGCTGAAGCAATCGCTCCGCTGGAAAAGCTCAAAGCCGTAACAATGCCATTCGCGCAAATCGCAACGCTGCATGGCGAAGTCGCCGCAGCACTTTCAAAAAGAGAAAATGGCGAAGCCGCCGCATTTTCGGAAATCGACGGGAAGGCTCTTGCCGGATTTTTCTCCAGCATCGGCACAGCCAACAGCGAGAATGCGCTGCCGTTGAAGCGATCCGACTATGCCGAAGCCTTTCAAGCATCTATCGGGAACGAAATCGTGCGCCGCCCGGCGCGCCCGGAAAGCCGGATGCGAATTCTCGGACCGCTCGAAGCGCGATTGCAGAACGCGGATCGCGTCGTGCTTGGCGGCCTTGTCGAAGGCATCTGGCCGCCCGATCCTCGCCCCGACCCGTGGCTCAGCCGCCCGATGCGGCAGGAGCTTGGCCTTGATTTGCCCGAACGGCGCATCGGCCTTTCGGCGCACGACTTCGCGCAGGCGCTGGGCGCGAAGGAGATCGTGTTGTCATACGCCGGAAAGCGCGAAGGCGCGCCGACGGTCGCCTCGCGCTTCCTTCAGCGGCTCGCGGCGGTCGCCGGCGAGGAGCGCTGGACGAAAGCGAAGGAGCGCGGCAACAACTACCTCGCATGGGGCCGAAGCCTCGACGAGCCTGCGGCGGACCCAAAGCCCTGCTTGCGCCCCGAGCCGAAGCCCCCGCGCGACGCGCGGCCTTTGTCGCTCTCGGTCACCGAAATCGAGCATTGGCTGCGTGACCCGTACACAATTTACGCAAAGCACATTCTGAAAATTCGCGCACTCGATGAAATCGACATTGCACCCGGCGCCAGCGATCGCGGCACTTTCATTCACAAGGCGATCGGCGATTTCTCCGAAAAGTTTGCGTCCGGTACGCCTGCGGACCCGCTCAAGGAATTGCTGGCCATTGGCCGCGAGGCATTTGCCGCAGTCGAAGCGTACCCGGACGCCCGCGCATTCTGGTGGCCGCGCTTCGAACGTATCGCGCGCTGGTTCGTGAAATGGGAAATCGAGCGCCGCGCGAACGCTGGTGTCGTGCTGATCGAAAACTCCGGCGCATACGAATTTCCGGTCGGTGAGCGCATGTTCCGTCTGCGCACACGCGCCGACCGGATCGAGGCGCTGAACGACGGCCGGTACGCCGTAATCGATTTCAAGACCGGCACGCCGCCGACAGATAAACAAGTGGCATCGGGGCTTGCCCCGCAATTGACCCTCGAAGCCGCGATCCTGCGTAACGGTGGCTTCAAAGGAATTCCGGCGGGAGCGCCGGTTGCCGAACTGACATATGTACGCCTCAACGGCGGTGATCCCGCTGGCGAGCGATATAAAAAGCAATTCAAGGATAGCGCCCCCGATCAGGAAGCGGACAAGGCGCTCGCGCGCCTGCGCAGCGTTGCGGAGAAATTCGAAAATCCCGACGAACCCTATCGCTCGTTCACGCGGCCGGAATGGGTCGGCCGCACCTATAGCGACTACGACCATCTCGCGCGCGTGAAGGAATGGTCGGCGACCGGTGGCGAATCCGAAGGCGGCGGCGAATGAACCCGCGCGCCGTTCCCCAGAACGTGATCGAAGCGCAGCTGCGTGCGGCCGACCCGGAAGAATCTGTCTGGGTTGGTGCCAATGCCGGTTCAGGCAAGACCTACGTGCTTGCGCTGCGCGTGATCAAGCTGCTTCTGCGCGGCACCGATCCGGCGAAGATTCTCTGCATCACTTTTACCAAGGCAGCTGCAGCCAACATGGCGATGCGCGTTTTCAGCGAGCTTGCCAAATGGACGGCATATGACGACGCCACGCTCGATGCCGCGATCACGCGCATCGGCGAAAAACCGGGGCCATCCGTGCGCGCAAAGGCACGGCGGCTGTTTGCGACCGCACTCGAAACGCCGGGCGGGCTAAAGGTCCAGACGATCCACGCTTTCTGCACGCGGCTCCTGCATCAATTTCCGTTCGAGGCCGATGTGGCAGCGCGCTTTGGCGTGCTTGACGACGCGACCCAGCACGAAATCGTCGAAGGGCTGATCCTCGATACCATGCTGCAAGGCGCGTCCAACCCAGCTACCCCGCTTGGCGAGGCGTTCTCCATCGCAATCGTCGCCGCGGCTGATCAGACCTTGCATGACGTGATCCGCGCCGCGATCGGCGAGCGTGACAGCATCGAGAACTGGGTCACGGCTGCCGGGTCGATCGAAAATGCAATCGCGCAATTATCGGCGGCGCTGGGCCTCGATCCCGCGGAAACCATCGCGGATGTCAAAGCGGAGCTTTTTTCGGCGGCGATCATTCTCGAAAGCGAATGGGCCGCAACGATGGCGGCGTTCGGCGAAGGATCGGCCAACGACAAGAAACAAATGGCGCGGTTGGCGGCCGTTAAACAGGCTGCCCTGCATGATCGTTTTGACGCCTATGTTCGCTTGTTCTGCACCGAAAAACTAACACGCCGCGACAGCGTGATGACGGACAAGCTGGCGAAAAAATATCCCGAACTCGCCGCGCGGCTTGTTCAGGAACAAGATCGCGTTTGCGCGCTGCTGCAAAAGAACAATGCCGTCGAATGCCGCGACCGCAGCAAGGCCCTCGTCACCATCGCGCATGAAGTGATCGCGCGTTATCGCACCGAGAAAAATCGCCGCGGGCTACTGGACTACGACGACCTAATCGACCGCACGCTCAATCTCTTTCGTAAAACCTCGGCCGCGTGGGTGCTCTACAAGCTCGATCTCGGCATCGACCACATCCTGATCGACGAGGCACAGGACACCAGCCCCAAACAATGGGAAATCGTAGAGACACTGGTTTCCGAATTCACCGCAGGCGCCGGGGCGCGGGAAACGAAACGCACGCTGTTCGTCGTCGGCGACGACAAGCAATCGATCTTCTCGTTTCAGGGCGCAGCCCCTGAGAAGTTCGACGAGATGCGGTCGAGTTTCACGCTTGCGTTCAAGGCCGCCCAGCAGGAGTTGCACGCCGTCAAATTGCAGACATCGTTCCGCTCCGGCGAAATTGTACTCGGCGCAGTGAACGACGTTTTCCGGTCCCGCGATGTTTCCATCAGCCTCACCACGGATCAGGTCGGCATTCCCCTGCATGACGCGCTGCCAGATGCAGCCCCCGGTGAAGTGGAAATCTGGCCGCTTGTTTTACCCGATCAGAAAGCAGCGCTAGAAGGCTGGGACGCGCCATTCGACACGCGCAGCGAGACCAGCACGACCGTGCGCCTCGCGCGCAAGATTGCACAGAATGTTGAGTTGTGGCGAAGCAAGGGCGCAAAACCCGGCGATGTGCTCGTGCTGGTGCGACAGCGCGGCGCTTTATTCGAAGCAATCATTCGCGCGCTGAAGGAAACCCGCATCCCGGTCGCGGGTGCGGACCGGCTGGTGCTCACCGAACATATCGCGGTGATGGATCTGATCGCGCTCGCCGATGCGCTTCTGCTTCCGCAGGACGATCTTGCGCTGGCGGGCGTTCTGAAAAGTCCGTTGTTCGGGTTCTCGGAAGAAGACCTTTACGCCATCGCATATGATCGCGGCGAACGAACCCTTCGCCAATCGCTGCGCGACAAGGCTGGCGAGAAACCTAAATTCAAGACGGCCGTGGCGCGGATCGATGATCTCACGATC